>JBJXFD010000460.1:0-12787 GCA_046153985.1 Saprospiraceae bacterium | reverse complement strand
CTCCCCAGACCAATCCCAGCGCATCGCGGGAAAAAGCCAAGCTCCGCTCCGTATCCGAAATGGCAATGGCGGTATGGTCAATGCCCAGAAATACAGAGGGTGCTTGAGCGGTGCCTGCCGACTGCCATTTAGGGTTGCCTTTGCCAGGCGGAAACCAAATAAGTTCGAGGTTATGCCCTTCTGGGTCGCGGAAGTAAAAGGCTCGGATACCTGCAGCATTGGGCAGGTAATCCGGTAGCGTTTCGGGGAACGTAGAGACGTGTTGTACTTTGTTTTTTAACAGTTTTTGATAGGCTGCGTCCATATCGCTTACCACAATGGCAAGGTGTTGGAACCACAGGTCATTACTCCGGGTATCGGCCGGAACAGGCCGCCCATCAGTCGTTCCTTCAAAGTCCATCAATTGGATCTGCTCTTGTCCGAGTTGCAGCGTAGCAATCCGAACACTGGCCGTTTTTTCAGTCAACCCAAACAGTTTTGCTACGGCTTCACCGGTTTGGGTTTCTTCTTTAATTTTTTTAAAATCAAGGTTTTGCACAAAAAAATTAACTTCCCGATCAAGATCACTTACCGTGATGCTAACCGCCGTAACCGCCGTGGCTTTTTGGGAAAAAACAACTGCCGAATGGCAAAAAGCCAACAACAGGATTGCAGTTTGAAATAATACTTTCATAAGGTCAGATGTAAATCCTTTTTCTAATGATAGGACAAAGATACAGGGGGAGTGGAGGGGCGGGATGTTACGGGGGTAACAGTTGGGATTTCTTAAGCAAGTTTCTCCAAATCCGCTACATAAATCTCTTTCCGCCCATGAAATTTCACCATGTCGGCCTCTTCAAGGTCAGTAAAAAGCAAGGATACTGTTTTACGCGATGTGCCGATGAGCGCGGCGATATCGCTCTGTGTGATCTCAAGCATCACTTTGACACCAGTACGAGAAGGGGTTCCTATATCACGGCACAGGTCTTTCAGAAACTCCACAAGTCTTTGGCGGGCATCCTTGAACAGCAGTATTTGCAGGCGGCGTTCGAGTTTTTGGGTTCGTTCACCAAATCGTTTGGTGATCGTGAGTGAGAATGGCACATAATCGCGTGCCAGCTCCCGGGCTTTTTCAAGCCCCAATTTGCAAATCATGGTACGGTCTGTCATGGCTTGTGCAAACTCCCGGTATTTGTTCTGGCCAAACAGGGCCGTTTCGCCAAGAATCTCGCCTTTGCCAAGAAAAGCAATTACCTGCTCATTGCCTTCATGGTCATAAAAACTGACCTTGACCCGACCTTCAGCAATCAAAAACAGCTCGCGTGCAAGCTCCCCCTCCATAAATAGAAAGTCGGTTTTATTGTAGCAACTCAATGGATGCGACTTTAGGTGGTCTTTGTATTTGTACGGGCAGAGTATCTCGTACAAATCAACTTCTTCGAAAAACCAGATACTTTTGTTCATAGTATTGAAAGTTGGTTCAAATGTACACGACGGGAGAAGATCAAATCTCCTTCCGAGATCAACCGGATAGAATAAATGCAGTCTTCCCAATTAGCGTAAGGGATTCGGTTATCCGTATGGCCAAGTACATGGTGAAATTGCCGATCATGGCAATAATCGCGAATTTCCAATTGTGGTTGTGGAATACGCGTTGCTATATCAATAATTAGTTCTTTGACTTTTGGGTCAAGGCGGAATTGTATCAATTCATCCGAAATACCACCGTGGTCATGTCCGGGCATTGCTCCAAAAAGCCAATGCAAGGCATGCTCAAATTCGCGAGCCCAAAACCACTCCGAGTGAGAACCGTCCGAATGCAGGTCATAATGGAGATTGTGCTCATCATGACCTGCATCCAGCAGCGTTTCGTAAAGATCCAGCAAGTCACCTACCATATCTCGACTTTCCTGCTGGCCGGCCATGAGCAGTATTTTGGTCGGAAAATCCGGCTTGCGCTTTTTTGCCAGGTGGAATATTTCCTTTTTGGAAAACCAAAGCGATGGCGAAAACACGCCCGCTATCCCAAAAACATCCGGTTTTTCTATGGCCGCACAGAATGCAATCAGGCCTCCCATGCTACTTCCCATAATGCCCGTGTGCTCCCGTTCAGACAAGGTACGCAGTCGCGAGTCTATAAAGGGCTTTAATGTTTTGCAGATGAAGTCAAGGTATTGATGGCCTTCCCCACCGCCATGAACAGAGTTTTGCCAGGGCGAATATTCAGAGATACGATGCGCTCCAGCGTTTTCGATCCCGATCATGATGGGGGTGGTAGATTGGCGATCGGTGGATTGGATAAAAAGGCGGTTTAATGCCTTGTCGGCATCCCAGGATCCGAACAGGGCATCGGGGTTATCAAATAGATTTTGGCCATCCTGCATGTAAACCACCGGGTATCGTTTTTGTGGATTTGCCCAGTAATCCGGCGGCAAACAAGCCCAAATCCGGCGGCGTCTGCCCAGTTGGGGGCTAAAAAAATCTGGATGTACCAACATTACATTCCCCTTACTTACCCCTGCAGGGGCGTCCGTCCATGATTCGATTTGTATCCCCAGGTTATTTTCTGATGCGTCCACCTGAAAAATACGGTTAGGGCGTTCTTTACCCTCGTCATTGCCCTCTGCAGACGACCAATGGCCGCGCGTGATCTTGTACTCTAGCGTGTCCAGATCGGTCTGAATATCTAGCTGATAGGAGCCATCCCCGTTTTCTTTAAACCGAAACGCAATGTCGTTGGGTTGCCAATTGTTGCAATTGCCCGCAAGGTAAAAGCTTGCAGGATGCGGGGTAGCGATGGGCAAGGATTGGAGTTGAATATTGACTGTTTTCATGGTGATAGCATTAGTTGCACATAGTTCCCGAATTCAACAAAGCCTTACTAATTCTTTTACACGTACTCGGGTCGGTATACAGCACCCACCAATCTGATTGCTGCTCTAATCGCCCACAGAGCACCACCCCGTCACCGACAAAGTCAAGCAGTTGATCATTGATGGGGGTTCCATCTTGCCCGACAAGGATGTAATATTCGGTTTCGCCGGCTTCATTGGCAACTTTCAGCACAGGTGGTAGTCCACCGCTTATACATCTGATCGCGCAATCCCGGTGTGGTTTGCCCTGTCCGGGGTTCATTACCCCGAGCAGGCATTTGGGATCGGTGATTTCACCGCATAGGGTAATGGATGGATCGTTGATCGTTAAGTGATTATCCGAAGCGACCGGGTGGTTTGGAAAAATGCGATCTTCCAACTGGGTTATACTTTTCACTTCAAAAGCCGTTTTGCCATCGTTGTAAATCAGGAACCCAGATACCTTGACCTGCGCTCCTTCCTTTATTATTTTAGGATCAATGGTAAACCCAAACTTTCCAGACCCGATCAAAAGAATTTTTTTTAAAACAGGGGTTCCCGATAGATCTTCTCCGCTTCCGATAGTTAAAAAAGGAACCGGTATCCGGGTGAAAACGCCTTCCAACTCGGTTGTCTTTCCATATTCAAACGTGCCGTTGGAAAAACCTTTTTGAAAATATACTATTGAAAAGACCAGCACTGGCACCAGCAGGTACAGACCAAGTACAAAACGTCGGATGGCCTTTTTAAAAGTTGGTGGCGCAGTGGCTTGCCAGCCGATGTAAAATTCTGAATCTTGTTCCATGACCAAATGATTTTATGACCCAATAACCGCTGGCGGCCTTGCCGTTCCTTCCGGATAAGGTTTAGGGTTTAGGTACACCTGTGCGTCCTCTACAAACACATCATAAGTACACAATTTTTCGGTGAAAGGTGGCGGCGATTGCCCGTTTTCCGGCAAATATTGGTAACCATGCCAAGGGCAGGTAATGCAGCCATCTATGATCTTTCCTTCACTAAGCGGTCCGTTTTGATGTTTGCAGAGGTTGTGCACCGCCGAGAGTTTGTTTTCGTATTTGAAAAGTGCTATGTTTTCGCCTTGAATGATTAACATTTTGGCCCGGTTCTCTGGGACGTCGGACACTTCACAGGCATAAACAAAGCCGGCTGGGGCATTTGATATTGGATATTGAATATTGGACATTACCACCTCGGTCTTGGATGGCTGTGCCGCCCTATCTTTTTTCATTTGCTGGTAAGCAGCCACCACGTGTAGGCTGGTAACGGTGAACATCCCGAACCCGATCAACCCGATCAATACAGGCGATTGCTCCAATTGAATCACTCCGAGCATTACGTGCATCAAGAGCAAGGCATAGGCCAGATAAACGCCCAAGTGAAGCGTCTTCCAAACAGACGGAGTAAGGTTTTTTAACCAGAAATCATGGCTTGTAGCGGCCATGACAAACAGGATCATTAGCGCAAAAAAACCCAAAGACTGAAATGGAAACCGTGCTAAAGAACCGAATTGAGTATTCGACACAAATAGCGAAACGATTGGGTCGGCATTGCTTAGGGCGTGAAATTGAACAATACTAAACGCGCCATGTACAAGTCCGATTAAAAACATCGCCACTCCAAAGTGCCGCCTATTGTAGAGCAAGGGCAGAAACCGTTTATCCAGGCGGCACAATGGTCCGATGCAAAGGATAATGTGGAGCATCAAAAATGCCAAAGTGCCTGTTGCGCGGATGACCAGGGTTTCCATGGTCACTTGCGGGAACAGCAACGCTTGTAGCCCGCTGAAAAGCGCGAGGTAAAGCACTACAAAGGTCAACAGCAGCCAATCGTACAATCTTTTATGTGGAGTCCAATGAATTGGGTCATAGATGACGGACATGGTGAAGCGCTTTTAAGTTGGTTAAAAGGATCGTTTCTATCGTTCGAAAGTGATGGACCTCAATCTGAGATGTTGAATGTTGTCTTCCAATCGGATCTTAAAATCTGGATGTTTAGCAGTCAAACTGTCCAAATTGAACCGCCAAACGCCCCGGCTGCCAAGCAAACCCAATGGCTGCTCCTTCGTGCCTTTAATTGGATCAATCGTTTCGATGATTACTACAGTGCTGGGGTTAACCTGTGGTTTTTTGATAAATATCTCGATTTGCTTTAATTGCTCCGTACTATCCTGCCTAAGATTTATGACAAAATCGCCGGACTCTTTGGACTGTAGCAGGTGCGGGAGTTGGGGTGGTTGCCCCAGGCGCACAGGCGTTTGCCATACTGTTTCTGGAAGGGCCCAAATCGCAGCCAGCCAGCCCAGTGGGAGCAAGAAGGCGAAAGCGAACCAGGTATAGCGGTGGATTTTGCGCAGCGTAATGGTCATGGATTTTGTGCCTTTTTTGGGAAATGTTTGAGCCATTTTTGCAACAAAATCGGCCACAATGCAGCGCTACCGGGAAATAATAGCAGGCGGGTTTTCCAGGAAATTCCTTTCGCCGATTCGTCTATAACTGCGGCGCCGCGCCACAAAAACAAGATTGCAAACACTCCCCCTACAAAAAGGTAGAGGTAAAAGGCATTTACAAGAAATTTAACCACTTCCATATGTATCAAATCTTAACATTTAACTATTTTCCGATATTTCTTTTCCCAAGAAATACCCAATCGTATCTACGCATGATTGTATAGTTTGACCACCGTCTCCCTCATATTTTCGCCGGTGTCGCTGAGCAGAAAAGCGATCGTGTCGGCTGCCACCTCGGGTGTAACCCATTCCTCAGCGGGAGAATCCGGGAAAGCAGTGCGGTTTTGAGGCGTGTCGAGCAGTGAAGGGATGATCACACTTGCGCGGATGTCTTTAAATTTGCCCTGATCATTGATGATCTCTGCCAATCGGAGCAACATTGATTTCGCCAATGCGTAGCCTACCTGATTTTTGGCCTCTGCGGGATTGATAGCCGGCCGGGCGCCAATAAATACAAACTGCCCCCGACCCTTGCGTTCAAAATACTCCATAAGCGGTCGAACAATATTGAAAGCGGTGGTGAAATTCAACTTGATCATTTTGTCAAGTTCGTACCCCGCTGTTTCCGAAATGTTACCAGGTTGCCACCCGCCCACGATACAAATGGCCGTTTCAACAGCCGGATCCAAGGCTATAATGTTTTTCACATATCCTTCTGAAACGGTCTCGTCAGTCAAATTTAGAAATTGAGTATGAATATGGGCGGCCAAAGGGCTTTGGCTGAACATGCGGGAGTTTTCTCCCAAACCCAATGCGGCATATACTTTGTGGCCATCCTTTGCAAATCGTTTGACGACTGCCTGACCGAGGTTTCCGGCTGCGCCGGTGACGATAATGGATTTCATGAATTGATGTATGGATTTAAACAAAGGCTGACGTGAGTGATATCACGACTTAATTTCAGTTGGCTCAAAGGTGTGGGCATCCATTTAAACGAAAGTTTACGCAGGTTACAATTTCAATTTTTCTGAGAAACAGGCTATCCGACGATGCTGCACTTGAATTCGTTCTTTTGGCAAATCCATACTTTCCATACTTGCGCTGCGCTCAGCATGCCGAGCAAGGGGGCAATCAGATAAATCCAAAAATACGCAAAATTTCCAGATGCCACAGCAGAAGCCAAACTTCGGGCAGGATTCATGGACATTCCGGAAATCGGAGCCTCAAACGTGATGTAGAGCATGACCAAACAACCCGCAAAAAGACCGGTGTAGGGCGCCGTCTTTTCAAAATTGCTGGAATACAATACCATTAGGATCAACCCGAAAGAAATGGCTGCTTCAGCAATAAAGCCAACCCAAACGCCCGCCAGTCCCGGCTGTGTCTGTACAAAATTGACTTCCGGAGCAGCTACAAACAGGGGGAACAAGATTTTGAACAGCATCATGGCCATAACGCCCCCAATGCATTGAGCAATTAAGTACCATATTGCGTCAAAACGACTTATCTTGTTCAAGTACAAGAAAGTAAGGGTCACTGCGGGGTTCATGTGTGCACCAGAGCGACGGCCCAAAGGGGAGTAAATCAGACAAATTGCCGTAATCCCCATCGCCAAACCCATCAGCCAACGCCTTACCAAGGGATCGCTGATCCACTGCCGCCCGGGCAATCCTGGAATTTCAAGCATTCCGGCAAAAAAAGTGGCCGAGATCATAAACATTCCGAGCGCCCAAGCTTCAATGAGATAGTTAGGCCAGTTTTTTTTAAATGTAACAAACATGACCTTATTTTGAAAACGCTTTCCCCCAGAAATCATCGCCTTTTACCATCAAGTCTTGTTCCGGGGTCTTTTTAATTTCTTTTTCCCAGTTGGTCAACGCATTGGCGTAGAAGGTTTTGTAGAACAAGACGTTGCGGCCATTTACGATTTTATAGCAAACCGGGTTGATCTCCACTTTTTCACCGCGAACCGCCATGGCATGGCCACACCAACCGCCCCAAACAGGTTCGAACTGAACGGGGTTGGTTTTGAATTCATTCAGGTTCTTCGCATTGGCAAACCAGTAGATTACCCCATCAAAGTCGTAAGCCAGACCCGCTTTGCCTTTTTTTGGCCCACTGCTTTTGAAATAAGATACCGGGTCGTAACCACCTATGGCCACATGGTTTTTGTCGAGGCGAAAATGCTTGATACGTTGCTCCCTGCTCGTTGGCACAGAAGGGGTCAAGGCTGAGTTTAGATACATTGTTTCAGGCAGGGATGGTATGGTACCTGCAATGGATTGAACAGTAAGAACAGCCGCAGTAAGTAGGCTGAAAAGTGTTAATTTCATGGCTTTGAATAGTTAGTGTTTAAAAAATTATTGACTTGATTTCAATAAACGCAAGTCTAGCAAAATCTTCAATACCGCTCCTACCGACCAGGCCTGCTGCACGGTGCCTTTTCCTGCGCGGGGCAATTTTCCATCAAAAATTTCAGAAATGCCCAGGATGCAATCATCCTGATAAAAATGGCATTGCAAAGGTTCGAGCAGTGCTTTTACCTCTTTTTGAGCCTTTTCAGACCAGTCGTTTACCTTTAAGAAAGCGGTGGCATACTCGCCAAGCAGGAAAGGCCACACGGTTCCTTGATGATATGCGGTGTCGCGTTCCCAGGAATTGCCGCCGTAGGACGGTTTGAAATCCGGGTGTTCTGGTGAAAGCGTGCGCAGGCCAAAGTCGGTAAGCAAATGCTCGCGAACAACTTCCACTACCCGTTTTTCAGCCTCTTTGTCAAGCAGCGAAAATGGCAGACTTACGATATAAATTTGGTTGGGGCGGAGGGCACTGTCTGTAGTGTATCCTGAATCATTTGGCACGATCACATCGTTCAAAGCCCCGTCAGCGCGTACAAATTGTTTTTTGAAATTGGCCAACAAGGTGTCGCCTATAAATTTGTATTTTTCATAAGGTTTGTTTAGTGTGCCTGCGAAATACTGATATATGCGCAATGCATTGAACCACAAGGCTTGTACCTCTACCGCACAGCCATGGCGGGGCGTTACCACAAAGTCGCCTACGCGGGCATCCATCCAGGTCAGTTGCGCCAAACCCTCGCCTCCGGCGAGAAAACCTTCGGGCGTCGCATGAATATTATACCGTGTGCCAACTATATGATGGTCTAAAATTTCTGTGAGGGTACCCAAATGTTCCGCTACAAAACTTAAGTCCTGGAATTTTTGATAGTATTCGTACATGGCTACAAAGAGCCAAAGGGTCGCATCAATGGTATTGTATTCCACGGCTTCGTTGCCATCTGGAAATCTGTTGGGGAGCATCCCTTTATCAACAGAGCGGAGAAAGGTTTCAAGAATAGACTTCGAAACTTCTTGCTTCCCAGTGGCAATAGTGAGGCCGCGCATGGCAATCATAGTATCGCGGCCCCAATCGGTAAACCAATGGTAACCGGCCAGAAGGGAATAGCCCTCTGTGCTGTTACGCCGCACGATAAATTGCTCCCCTGCCAACATCAAATCTTTCAAGAAGG
Organism: Saprospiraceae bacterium; assembly: GCA_046153985.1. Classification (GTDB taxonomy): domain Bacteria; phylum Bacteroidota; class Bacteroidia; order Chitinophagales; family Saprospiraceae; genus JABWAJ01. The sequence continues at coordinate 3,963 of JBJXFD010000460.1, read as the reverse complement.
AGTCGTCAATATCCTTTGGGGCAATGCTTTCCAGGCGGCGCAGTTCATTGGCCTTCAATGTTTCCGGGTCAGCCTTAGCCATGCCTTCTTCCGTAGAAAAAACCAGGTGCACCTTTGCGCCGGGTTTCAAAACCACGTTAATATTGGCCACAGAAAAGCAATCCTCCCGGAAATCCAAGCCGCGCTCTTGCTCACGCTCATATTCGAAATTCTTGAACCATTGCCGATTTTCGACGAACTCACCAGCACTAAAATTGAAATAAAGCGGGGTTGCGCCATAATGCGCATAAAGGGCATAGCAACCATTTTTCTGATTAATCCAATAATCCTCAAAGGCATTTTCTTTGAAGAGCGAATGGTAATCACGATGAATAAAAAGCGGAGTAAGGCCCAGTTTGAAAGTGGTGTCGCCCGTGTTTTCGTACTCGACCACCGTCGTGTTGGAACCCTGTACCATAAAAACGGTTTTTAATAAATGACAGCCGTGCGCTTCGAATTTCATGCGCGGGAGGGGCTTCCGTTTAAAAAACTTGAAGTATTGAAACCCTTCGGGGTGCACCGCGCCCGGGTATTGGTTGCTCGAAAGCCCAAAAGCGGAATCACGGTTAAAAACGATGCACTCTTCAATTTTCGACACCATTACAGTGCGCTGGGTTGGCGGGTTGAGCGATGCCACCAATAGTCCGTGATAGCGCCTTGTGTTAGCCCCGACTACGGAGGAGGAAGCATAACCGCCAATACCATTGGTCACAAGCCATTCCTTGGAGGCCAATTCTTTGAAGTCCGGGGTGGTATTTTTGTACGTCAACATGGTTTTATTTGTTTTATCTAACATTCAAGCAAGTGGATGTTAAATGATTATACCTGTGACCCATAAAATCTGCTTTGGATTTAAAACTCTGCAAATACCCCGACGGCCATAGCGGGAGCCGCCAAAACATTTTGCCCTTTTAAAGCGCCGGTTATCCGCGCCGAAGCGCCGATGGTTTTCTTCGAGTTGATATAGTAAAGCAATTCGGGGCCAATGCCGAAATACTCGACATTGTTGGAGAACAACCCTATGCTGGCGGCTTCCACGTCGCCATTTTCGAGGCTTTCAATACCATTTATTTTGAAGATCGCGAGCAACCTGTCGTTGAAAAGTTTGTAGCCGAATTCAAAATCATAGCGGAATTCTTCCGAAAAGCCTCTCGTGCGGTTGTTAAAACCAAGGGAGCCTTGGGTCCACCATCGTTTTTTGCCCGTACCGGCACTGATTTTCACTAATTGGTTGAACTCGCCGTCGCCGGTAAACAAGCCGTCGGTCTGTTTGGCATCGCCCGTTGGCAAACCAAGCAGTACGTTGACACTCATCGCAAAGGCTTTCACGGGCAGGGCGACCCGAAACCCCAGATCCACATCGCCGAAGTTATTGTTCATAATACCGGGTTGGATGATGTTGCCTGTCTGCCGGCCTTTCGTTTCGTTCACCACGTTGCGGACGAAAAAAGGAATATAGGCTAACGCTGTCAGGTTTGGAGTGATGCCATATTCACCGTAAAAACTCGCGGTATAATTACCCAGCGTCCGGAAAGGAGCGACCTCCCCGTTGAAGTCAAACACATTATCCGCCCGAATGCTAGCAAATTCCAGTTTGTAAAAACCTTTTCCCGCGGCTTTGGTCCATGCCTGGGCGGCCAGACCAGCAGGGATCAAATTGGTAAACAAAAAGAGGAAAGCGATTTGCTTAAATTTATTTTTCATGGGATAACAAACGTTTTTTAAATCAGACTCCGATTAATTCAATTCCGCAGTGCCGAATACGGGACCCAACACGCAATACAGCACGACATAATTGTAGTCGGCAGGGTTGACGCCGGGCGGTATGGCCCAAGTCTGTTTACCCGAAAACGTCGTCAATTTATTTGCCGTGATTTGAGCGCTGACCGAATTGATGACATGGCTACCCGGGGTCACCGCGTAATTCCCGTTGGTATGGTTGGCCAGCAAAAGATAAACGCTGGGGCCCGGACTGCTATCGAAGTCCGGTTCGGTGAGAATTTGTGAAAGCCCGTTTATGGTCTGCACATACACCCTGCCCTCGGCAAAATAAGAGCCACTGCCCGGCATAAATACACCCTGCTTAAAAAAACTGGTATCGGGATTATTGGTCGTATCGATCCCGTTGAGTCGGTTCAACACGATGGAATCTACCAGGCTGCCATTGGTTGCATAGAGGGTTGTCTTTCCCGGTAGCAGAACTTCGGCTTTGCCAGCGGCATCTATCGCAATTTTTTCCGGGTCGCTGCTGCTCCAGGCGGTATTATTGACCAGTTCCTCGACACCATATTGATTGGTGTATATCACCGAAAAGACCTGTTCCTGGCCTACCGCCAGCGAGTCGATACGGGGTAGAATGGTCAGTTTTTCACTGATAATGGGGTCATCAATCAAGTCGGTACCGATGCAACCTGGTAAGATAAGGACCAATAAAACCGGAGTGATGTTGAGTAACTGTTTCATAAAATATAGATGATGGGAGCATGAATTTTGTGGTGCGGGAAAGATGTTTATAAACCTTGAATTTGTGGTACAAAGGTCTTACCGCTCCTTCCCCTGAAAATTTACGCAGGTTACATTTCCGAAAACAACCCGTAAATAATCATCCCACTTCCCCAATAAGACTCGCTACTACCCCCGTCCAACCCGTTTGGTGACTTGCTCCTACCCCACTTGCCGTGTCGCCATGGAAGTACTCATAAAAAAGCACCAGATCCTGAAAACCTGGATTTTCTGCATATATCCGGTCATGGCCGTTCACGGGTCGTTGACCATTTCCGTCCTTTTCAAAAATAGAGATCAAACGCTTCGACAAGGCATCGGCCACTTCCGAAAGGCACAATAGATTGTCTGAGCCCGTAGGGAACGCTGTCTTGTATTCATTGCCATAGAACTTGCCATACTCTTGCAAAGCCCGAATCAGAAGATAATTCATCGGCATCCACACCGGACCACGCCAGTTTGAATTACCTCCAAACAAGCCAGTACTGCTTTCCCCAGGCTCGTAACGCAGGCCAAATTCCTGCCCGGCAATATGAACGGAATAACCGTGTTCGTGTATTTTGGAAAGAGAGCGAATGCCCCCTGGAGATAAAAACTCCTGCTCGTCAAGCATCGCATGGAGCAATCGGCCCAAACGCGCTTGGGGAATGAGCGACAACAATAAATCACCGCTCAAATTGTCTTCGTCCAACACCAAATAATCGCCATTGTCCTTTCTGTATTGCTGAAACCAACGCAAGCGTAGGGTGAAATCGGGCAATTTTTCCAGTTTGCTTTTTGGAAGCACATAGGCAGCGAATAGCGTGCTCAAACCAACCAGCGATCGTACTTTCATAGGGATATAATCCCCATCAGGCATGGCCAGAATGTCGTAGAAAAAACCTTCCTGCTCGTCCCAAGACCCCGTCCAGTCGTGTCCAATTCGGTTCAAGCTTTCGGCGATATAAGTGAAATGCTCAAAAAATTTGGTGGCCACATCCTCAAAAGTCGGGTCATGCTGGGCGATTTCGAGCGCCATTTCGAGCATATTCAAGCAGTACATCCCCATCCAGGCCGTGCCATCGGCTTGTTCGAGATAGCCTCCACCAGGGATTTGGTTGGAACGATCGAATACGCCGATGTTGTCAAGACCGAGAAAGCCGCCTTCGAATACGTTATTGCCTTTGTGGTCTTTTCTATTAACCCACCAGGTAAAGTTGATGAGCAATTTTTGGAAGACTTTTTTCAGAAAGTCCACGTCGGGTCGCCCTGTTTGCTCCTGATCGATCTTAAAAACTTGTAAACAGGACCAGGCATGTACGGGAGGGTTTACATCACTAAATGCCCACTCGTAGGCTGGCAGTTGGCCATTTGGATGCATGTACCATTCCCGTAAGAATAGGATCAACTGGTTTTTGGCAAATTCAGCATCCACTTTTGCCA
>JBJXFD010000452.1:0-14174 GCA_046153985.1 Saprospiraceae bacterium | reverse complement strand
AGGCAAACGCTTACAATGCCCGCAGCAAACCTCATCAGGTGCTGCACCCGAAGGAAAAAATAACAAACACGAAAAGTTGGGTGCTGTCCGGCCAGTACCTCTGAACGCTGTTCAGAGGACGGATAGTAATAATAAAGTTCTGGCACAGCGTTGCCTTGCGAACTTCGCGTAAACCTTTGCGCCCCCCCTTTTGCACGGGGCAGGCTTTGCGGTAAAAAAGGAACCGCAAAGTTCGCAACGGGAATCGCAAGGAGCGCGAAGCGGAGCGCTTTCAAGCTGTTAAGTAATATAATAGTAAAAGGAAAATACAAGCTATAATGACACCGAACCATCAAAACAAGCCGACCAATCAACCGCTTTTAAAGGCATACTTACCCTGGATTGCACCCGTGACGGGGGGGGTAATGCGCTGATAATCAATGCTTATTGCTTTAGAGCGCTCTTCTGTATGCTTTTCATCTGGCTGACGCCGCACCTCGCAAAAGCCCAGGACTGGCAGGTTGTTTCCGGCTCAGAAATTGATTTTTCGGGCGGCCTACCCGGGTCTCCTCCTTTCTATCAGGCGGGGTTTTCACTCACAGGCTTTGGCGCCAGCGGTGGTTCACAAGACAATTGCGTCTGGGTCAATAATTTCCAGAACAACAGCCACTACCTGTCTGTCAGGGTAAGCCTTTCAGATGCTTACGAATACCGCTTTTCGTGGAATGCGCGGACGACCGCGTTCGGGAAGCAATTGCAATACCAGATTGGTGTGGTACCAGGCTCGCCGGGGACGAATATCGGCAGCGCCCAGAACATCCCTATGGTGAGCAGTTTCGGTCAGACAGCAGACGACGTGCAAAGCGCCGTTTTTAGTAATTACAGCGGCTTGTATTACTACCTGATTGTGCGGCGCAGCGGGAGCGGCGGTTTAGCCCCGACTGTGCGGTTTGACAATTTTAAATTGGAGCGCCGTCTGATCGCCACCCCTACACTGGCTTTTCAGCAAAGCAGCGCCACGATTGCCGAAGGCGACAGCGTGCAAATCTGCGTGTCGGTCGCCACGCCTTCCCTTGCCTGCACGGCAGACGTTGTGCTGACAAGCAGCGCGAATCCACACCTGAGCAGCTTTACGACCCAAACCCTGAGTTTCCCTGCCGACAGTTCGACCCCGCAGTGTTTTATGCTGCATACTGAACCCGCCAACGGCCAGCCTGACCTAAACCATTCCTACACGCTGGAACTGCAAAACCTGACGGGCGGGGCTATGTTGGGTGAAGCGACTGCCATGACGGTGAATGTAACCGACGATACGGAAATGCCGGAGGGATGCCCATGGGCTGGAGCAGATACGACGATTTGTGCAGGGGAATGCGTGTACATCGGCTGCCTGCCACTTTCCGAAGAGAATGGCTTGTGCTACCGCTGGTTTCCCGACCAGGACATCAGCTCGACGTATTCCCCGTATCCCGAGGTTTGCCCGGATACCACCACCACTTACATCATCTACATCACCGACGACCAGGGTAATTTAGTGGGCAGCGATACCGTTATCGTTACGGTAAACCCGTTGCCGGTGGTGGAAATTACGCCCCCAAACCCGGCGATTTGCCTGCAAACGCCGCCAGGGGTGGTCGCTCCGGGAGGGCGCAACAATGTTTGTTCAGTAGAACCGATTACGTTGAGCACCGTGGAAACCTATGCCGTCTATAATTGGTCAACCGGCGCGACTGGGCCAAACATCACCGTAGTAACGCCCGGCCCTTACCGTGTGACGGTGACGGACGCCACCGGATGTACCGCCTCCAAAGAAGTGGAACTGGCGTATTGCACCGAAGTGACACTGGAAGTAAGCCCAACCCCCGCCCAACTCTGCGAAGATACGCTGATCTTGCAGGCCAACGCCGGGTTTGAGAGTTATCTTTGGTCGGACAACAGCACGGGCTCGAGCTTAATCGTGACCGAACCGGGTACGTACAGCGTGACGGTGCAGGATGCCGGGGGATGTTTTGCGGTGGAGGTGATTGAAGTGCCGTATTGTGCGGCGACCGATATAGATATGACCATTTTCAATGGGCTATACGACTGGTTGACACGCGACACCTCCTTGTCGGGCGGCCAGCCAATTTCAGAAGACCGGGAAGTGCGTATTGGCGCAGTAACGTTGGCCAACTTGAACAATACCGATGGAGATTATCTGGCAGATGGAACGACGGAACGGATTGACGTGGAAGATGACGATGTTGAGCGGGTCAACAACAGTGTAGTGGGGCGGAATGAAATTGATTTGATGAGATTGGTGATTAAAAAATCGCCGACGCTTAATCCTGCTGTAGATGGGGTGATTAAATTAACAAAGATATCGGGCAATGTAAAATTATGGTGGAAGCCCACCAAAGATTCTTTGGTTGTCATGACCTCTATTGCTAATAATTTGCTTGAATTTACTTTCGATCATAACAATGACTTTCTGGGGGATACGATGACGGTCATGTACATAGAAGCGATCGGGAAAAGCGCGGCAGTCCGGGATATTGAGTTTCAGTTAGCTTATGAGAAACAACGGGATACGGTGAAGGCGACCGCGATTTGGGCGGAGCAGACGAAGGGGTGGTATGCGCGGGACAACACGCCTACGCTGGGAAATTTTGGTGCCAATGAAAATCTCAATTATTTTGATGAGCTGGAATTCATTAACAGATTAAATAAACTGGATGTCGCCGAGGATGGTACGCTCTATGGCTATGGCCCGAGTGTAAAAGGCCCCATAGGAATAACTGTACAGGGGCAAGGAGATTACTCCAATAAAAACAAACGATTGGGCGGGCGGCATCTCGTTGAGTATAGAGTATATCCAAGGGGGGCTAATGTATTGGCTGATTCTGCGGGAATACAGTTTGACATTGCCCGACAGAAGCGGGTAATTTCGTTAACGTATTTTTCAGGGGATTCTACCCCTCGGCGACCGAACGTAAATCACCCTTATCTTTTCCCTTGGGAACCATCTATGCAAGGACAGAATCATCAACAGAGAGACAATGAATTCCCGAATGATGATGGGGGACAAGAAGACGAAGATGTACGATTACCTCCATCAGAACAACATCCGGATTCCTTGCTTTTGTACTCATTCGACAATGCAGCAAATTCAATTAAAGTGCCAGGCGTTCAGAGTGATGATGATCATATTGCTTTTCGTTTGACGAAAGCGACATTTTCAGAATTTGTGCGGGTGGCTTTAGATACTTTTCCAGTCGCGGGAGATGCTTTGGCAGGATCTCGGGCTTCCGAACGTTACGAATGGCATTGCATCCATTATCATAAACGAGGCCCGAACGACAGTCTGGTTATTGATGCAGACACGACCATGCTTGCCTCCTATAGTGAGCCCGGGAGATATGGCATGCATGGAATAAATGGCACTATTGAAATTGAGCTAAAGCAGGGTGCACAAACCAGAGGACTAAGCCTGTTCTTTGTTGAAAATGGGGCAATGAGTCATTGGCAGGTAAAGACAAGGGCCAATAACGTACCAACTACAATCGGGAATACCGGAAATAATGGTTCTAATGGGCCATGGGTGTTTGAAGACGCGCAACTAAAAATCACCCTGATAAAAGGAACAATTGCGGGAAGTACAGATTACAAAAATGGAGATAGTTATGCTTTTAACGTATTCAGAACAGTAGATCTTGTCAATGGCCGGAGAAGCAGAATAGCGCCAGGGCGACTTGTTTTTGCAATCAGCAACAATCATTAATTATGAACAACAACCGTTTTCCAAAACAATTTTTATTGTTTTTCTTTTTCATGGCTTATTCTCTTTCAGGGATGGCTCAGGGGCGCAACCTGCTCGATTCCTTGAAGAGTGAATATGAAAAAACAGTATTACTACTTGACACAGCAAAACAATTGTCTCAAAAAGAAAAGGACAGCCTAATCGCCGTAAGATATGATTTGGATAATGAAATGAGAAAGTTTTGGGAAAGAAAACTATTTATACGGGATAAAGCGGCGGATTTGTATGGGGAAGGCGCAATAATAGAAGAATTCCTACAAAATGATTCAATACTCTCTTACGAAACACGAGACAGTCTTTATCGTATTGCCAATGACCTGATGCAAAGAGGCCGCGAAACGGGCCAATATGGGAGGCTGTTTTTAAACAAGGAAGATACCATCGAAACAATTATTTCTTCATTAGTCCATCACAAAAAGCTATTGGAACAAGAAATTGAAGCCCTGATAAAAATTGCAGCAGATGAAGCTGTCTTTCCAATAGATCGAAGCTCAGCTATTTTTAAATTAGCCACTTATGATCATCCAGCCGCAAAATATTTTTTAGCGAAAAACCTTGCTAACATTTACTTCCCTGATTCAGACCCCGGTATGTATGGTTGGAGGTCTTATTACACTTATGAATCTCACCATCCTTGTTTCGTTGCATTATTGAAAAATACCCCGGATTGGAGCCTGCTTCCTCATATTGAAACTGCATTAAGAAATCGGATCGTTGAAGAAAACCGGGCGAATTTATATAGTAAAATCCTTGATCAAATCACTAAAGGCTGCAACAAGTGTCGAGATGAAATACTGATCTGGTATCGGGATCGCAGCGGTGATAGCGAAGATGGAAAACGCCTCCGCGAAAATGCTAAACGGATTATGGGCTATTTGGCCAATCCCAATAGGTTATACTAAAGCCGGGTAATAATTAACTGGAAATGACCAAAACGAATAACATGAAATGTTTCAATACGCCTATACTCTTTGTTGTTTTTTTTCTCCTGGCTTTTACCTCTGCCAAAGCGGAAATCCGCATAGATACCGTCCACTGCATCTGCGGCCCTACCTCCCCCGGCGGCATCACAATAATCGCCACCGGCACCGCCGGCCCGTTCACCTTCCAGTGGTCTGGACCCGAGGGGTATGCCTCTACCGATCAAAGCCCGGAAGATATGACCGTGCCCGGGTTGTATGAAGTCGCTGTTGTCAATGCCTACGGCTGCGCAGTCACCCTAAGCGCCGAAGTAGACGCCTGCCCCGTCATAGACCCGCTCATCCTGACCCCGACATCATCCTGCATCGGCGCCAGCAACGGCGGCGTCACCCTGACTGAAATCACCACCGGAACCGCGCCCTACACCTATGCCTGGAGTACCGGTGACACCACCAATTTTATCAATAACCTCGCCCCTGGCGAATACTGCCTCACCGTCACCGACGCCAGCGGCTGCACGGCGCAAGCCTGCGCCACAATCACAAGCGAGCAGGTGCTGAACCTGGACGAGCAAATCACCAATGCCTGTGGGGAAGCACACAATGGCAGTATTATGCTGACTGTGAGCGGTGGCAGCGGGGAGTATAAATACGAGTGGCATGATGAAAACCCGAATATGATGTATGAAGCTACCCGTAATAACCTCGCACCAGGCATTTATAATGTCACAGTCACCGACGAGGACACATGTGGCATAACCGGCAACTTCGAAATCATCGCCAACACACCGCCAGTCATCGCATTTGCGCAAGTCACCCTTGCCACTTGTGCCACTGCCGGCGACGGCGCCATCACACTTACCGTCAGTGGCGGCACTGCGCCCTATACCTACGCCTGGAGCCACGGCGACACAACAGCCTCCATCCAAAACCTTGACGGCGCGGAGTACTTCGTGACGGTTACGGATGCGAATGGCTGCAAGGTCTCCGCCCAGTACACGACCCTGCCCACCACGCCCCAGGACGCCGCGCCCTACGTGAAGCGGGTGCAGCTATTTGCCGTTCCGCTCAGCGGCCCCGAAACCAGGATATACGACGGAAAATGGGTGACCACGGCGGCAGGCTGCATTTTTTTTACCGGCGGGACGCTGGAAATTTCACAGGCATTAATGGATTCTATTGGGGCAGGACAGCGGAAGTTGAGGATTGAAGCGGAGGCAAGCGAACCGATGGCGGAAATGCTGGTGGGAGGGCATTTTTTTATATTGGATAATATGCAACTTTTGAGTCCTGTTATTTGGACTACAACCATTCCTCAAAATGCTTTTGCTGATGCCGTTACCAACAACAACACCCTGCTTGAAGAATTTACATTTTTTGGTACAGACTTAAGCGGCAATCCGCTGTTCAATTTACATTCGACCAATCAAAGCCAAAACCCATGCAAAGACATCCCACAGCTTCAGCCGAATTGCTCGTGGACGCCGGCACTTACCTCGAATTCAGGCCAGGTTCATGTACTGGAGCGCAAGTGTTTGCAAGGTCATGGAAGTACAGGATCAGTGTATGGATACTCCTTTGGTTCCGTCTCAATACAAGTTTCCTGAATCATGGAATGGCGGAAGCCATTTGATAGGAAATATTGTATATGTTACCTGGACACGGAATGAAATTGTAGTTGAAGAAGGATTGACTGCATTCATTTTATCTGATTTTGGAGGGAGCAATCATTTAACCTTACCAGAATCTATAAGAATACACAATATTGGTCATGGTAGCAGCAATAATGGCGCCTACTGTTTTGAAATGGTTGATCTTTTTGGATGTAAGTTTGAAGATTGCAAGAATTTTTCAATACAAAATGGAATATGGGGGTTTGATCATCGCTGGATTCGGGATGGGAAAATATTATCTGACAGTGAAAATCAGGATGGAAGGGAGTTTGAAGCACTTACAGGATTTATGAAGTGCCAATCCTGCAGGGCAGCATATGAATATACATTTCCACTACGTACTAACTGTAATACAGACGAAATTCCAAACAGATTTATGTATGAGCCTAATGACCAACAAAACCCTTGTCAGGGAGGAGGTACGATAAAATATGACAGCTACAACGGGCAGGATAACGTAGAGGTAATTATTGAAGTAGAATTACCGGAGGCAGAGCTTGCCACTTTTATTCAAGGTGAGGAATGCGGCTGCTTATTTCCTCCGGGAGTGATTGAGGCATTAGAAACCATTCATCCTGTTACCGGCGCTCCTTTCCCCGTTTATGTCAATATTGAATGTAATCCAGAGTCTCCTCCGCCATGCAATATTAATGACCCGACATGCACCGAGTGTGATATTATTATTGATGAAAATTGCGTCTATCAGGGCGTCTGTTTAGATGAGGATGAACCTTTCATTAATTTACCTAATCTGGGATCTGCTGTGAAGTCGTGTATAATAAAAACCTCTGAACCCGGTAGTTATGCAAGGATTAGGTATTACTGTTCTGGAGATCCATGTAACATGGATTTTTGGGGCGATTCATTTTCTTTTACTACAGAAGAAGAACTTAATGACTATTTGGAAGTTCATCCTACAGATACTTGTCAGGCATGTCCTCAAGCTTTTCAAGACCCCCCTACAAACAATCAATTGCTCCTATCTTCGGAAGTAGCACCAATCATTGATCGAAATGAAGGATTAAAAGCAATTGAAGAGAAGGATTTGAAGTTTAGGGGATTCCATACTTCTGTATTCCCCAACCCATTTGCTAGTGACTTTTCTGTGCGTATAAAAAGGCTGAAAGGTGGTAAAACTTCACTTACTTTGATAGATTTGACCGGCAAACGCCTGCAAGTAGAAGCCGTAGAAACCATTGAACACGAAACGCAGGTATTTCCATTTAAAATGGCGCGTGATCTGCCATCAGGCATGTATCAACTACTGATTGAAACTGATCAGGGGCATCGTTCCATACACCGCATTGTACACTTGAAAGAATGAAAAATATTTTGATAATCAATGGCTGCATACTTCACGCCTTGATGGGGTATGCAGCCTGCCATTTTAAGCCAAAATTCTTAAAAAGGCTGACTTTAGTTTGTGTACTCTTTTTTTTAGGGTTGGATATCCACGCCCAAACCTTCCGGGCAGTCAATAACGAACCTTCCACGTCGGTATTTACAGCAAGAAACAACAGAGTCCGGCTAGATGATTGTAGCTATTTAATAGGTGTTGGAGCTACAGGTAGATATTGCCACAGCCTTACTTATGCAAGTAACGAGCTAAATGTGAATGGTTATTTTGATGGGTATAATCTTGATGGCGTATTTACTTATAGGTCTTTAACTACTACGCCATTGCTTTATTTTCCTTTTTTTCAGGACACCCTCTGGTGGCCCAGCCCCAACCCCGCCAACGGCATCCCCTCCCCCTCCGACACCATCCTCAACGCCATGACCTGCGACTTCTCCGGCAACATCTTCGCCGCTGGTCGCGGCATCAGTACCTACCGGCCTTCCACAGGGGCGCTCACTTATCTCGGCGACCTGCCGCCGGGGCTGGAATCTGCTGGCGGCATCACCCACCGCAACGGGGAGGTGTTCATCAGTACAGTTAGCAATTCATTAGCGCGGGTGGACATGCAAAACCCGGCAGGCACGGTGGAGGTCATGCAGTTTCCACCCGGCACGCCCATCGTGGACGGCCTGATTACGTTTCCGTACCGCTGCGACAGCTTAGTCACTTTTGCCATTGCCCGGACGGATACCGGCAGCATCATCTACCGCTTAGACTTTGCGCCGTACAGCCTCACCGAAATCTGCCAGGTTGAAGTACCCATTTTTGCGGTGGCCGCCCGCGAGGAATGCATCCAGCCCCCCTGCACGTTTTCCTTAGACCTCGACCGCCTCGATGTGTCCGGCGCGCCGGAACAGGATTTTCGGGCCGATACCACCTGCGTGACGCCCATGCCCATCGCAGCCGAGTTTACCGAGGTGCGCGCGGCCATTCCCATAGATTCCATCCGGCTGGAACTGACTGGCATTTTAGACGCGGGGCAGGAATACTTAGCTTTGGCTTCCGCCAATAACCTGACGGTGTTGGGTTCCGGTACGCCCACGCTCACGTTGGTCAGCAACGGCCCTGCCACCACGTTTTCCAATTTTGAAGCGGCGCTGTCGGCCATCCGCTACCACAACGACGCACCCGCGCCCACCTACGGACAGCGCGAGGTGCATAGTCAGGCATTTGCCGTGTTTTACCGCAGCCTGCCCGCCACGGCGGTGCTGCCGCTGGGCAACGAAAACCTGCGCCTGAATGCAGCCATCACGCCGCCTTCCTGCTTCGGCGACAGCGACGGTTCCCTGCTGGCCGACGCGGTTGGGGGCATTGCGCCCTTCGGGTTTCAATGGGCTGGCGGCCAAAGCGGCCCTGCGCTCAACAACCTCGCCGCCGGGGCTTACCCGGTAACCCTGACCGACGCCTTAGGCTGCCGCAACACCGATACTGCTTTTGTAACCCAGCCGGAATTGTTGCAGGCCTCCATCACAGCCAATACCAATTTTGCCTGCGGCCCGGAGGGGGTACTAACCGTGGCAGGTACGGGTGGGACACTGCCTTACACGGCGATCCTGTGGAACGACGGCAATACAGAAGCGGTACGCGACAGCATGGCCGCCGGTAGTTATGCCGTCGCCCTGACCGACGCCAATGGCTGCACGGCCAATACGGTATTTCAGTTGGCCGGCGCCCCAATTGTACAGGTCTTTCCTGCCCATATCAATTTTTGCAAAGGAGAGACTTTCCTGCTCAACAATGTGACTTATGCTTCAGATACGACCATCTGTGAAACCTTTACGCACGAACTTACCGGCTGTGATTCCATCAGTTGCATTGTCCTAACGTTTTTTGATACGGTGCGGGTGCAGGAAATCCGGCAGATTTGTTTGGGGGAAACGACATTTTTTTACGGAATGTTTCTGAGCGTGGACACCACGGTTTGCCGGGTATTTGAAACCTATCTGGGCTGCGATTCCACCCGCTGTTTGCAGGTGGAAGTGCTGCGCCGGGAGGGTCAGATGGTGGCGAGTATTTGCCAGGGAGAAACCTACCTCTTTGGCGGTAATGCCCTGAGTGAAGCAGGCGAATACAGGCGTACCATCCCCATGCCTTCGGGCTGCGATAGTACCGTATTGCTAACGCTGACGGTTTTGCCTGCGCCAATATTGCAACTCAACACGGAGGGCAGTTTTTGCAACGGCGGGTTTGTGCGCATTTCCGCCGGGGCATTTTCCGCCTATCAGTGGTCGAACGGCGCAACTACGGCTTTCATTGAGGTGCAGGCCCCCGGAATATACAGCGCCACGGTCAGCGATGCAAATGGCTGCACGGCTTCCAGCAGCATCGAAATTCCTGCCGATGCGCGCATCGAGTTTGCGTATTCCGCCACTCCGCCCGACTGTTTTGGCGAAGCAAGCGGCGCGTTGCGGGTGGACACGGCCTACGGCGGTCAGTCGCCTTACCGCTACGCCCTCAATGACGGCGTTTTGCAAACGCAGCCTGTTTTTAGCAATTTGAGTGCGGGCAGCTACCGCCTGCGGGTGGAAGACGCCAACGGTTGTGGCGCAGAAGCGCTGATAGAAATTCCTTCGCCGCCGGCGCTGTTCGTAGACGCGGGCGAAGACCAGGTCATCCGCCCGGGGGATACGATTCAGTTGCAAGCCATCGCCAATCTGTTGCCTGGCCAAAGCCTGCAATGGCGCCCGCCGCTGGGTTTGGGCTGCGACACCTGCGCCGTCACCCCGGCCTTCCCGACCGAAACCACCCTGTACGAAGCAGCACTGAGCGACGCCAACGGCTGCACGGTACGCGACGAAGTCTGGGTGCGCGTAGACCGCCGGGGCGGCCTCTACCTCCCAAATGCCTTTTCGCCCAACGGCGACGGCATCAACGATCGTTTTTTTGCAAATACAGACACCTCCGTGCGCCGGATCACCAGCCTGCGGATTTTTGACCGTTGGGGCGCCCTGGTGTTCGAGCGCAAAGACAGCTCGCCCAACGACCCGGCAGCGGGCTGGGATGGCGATGTTGGCGGCAAGCCGGCTATGCAGGGCCTGTATGTTTATGTCATAAATGTGGAACGCGCCGATGGCGTGGCGGAGCAATATTCGGGGGAGGTGGTGTTGGTGCGATGAGTTAGTAAGAGGCAACTTGCCTCTTGCTCTTTGTCAACTTGCCCCTTATCGAGCTCCAACCTTCTTCATCGCCTCCGCCGGTTGAATCAGTTTTCCGGTTTCAACCGTATTGCGCGTTTCGGCGCCGGTTGATTGCAGGATTTGATAAACCTGTTGTGCGGTTAGTTCAGGGCGCAAACTTTTCATCATCCCCACCAAGCCTGCAACGGCCGGCGTTGCCATAGACGTGCCGCTGAAGGTATCGTATTTTCCCTGTCCCGGCACCGTGGAGTAGATGTTGACCCCTGGCGCTGCAACGCCCATCGAAAGCGCATTCACATAATTGGAAAATACCGCGCGGTTCAATTCGCGGTCTATCGCGCTGACGGCAATTACGCCTTTGACGTTGGCCGGGGAGTAGTCTTTCGCATTGCGGTTGGCGTTTCCGGCTGCTGCAATCACGATGGCGCCTTTGTCGGCGGCGTAGCGCACGGCTTTTTCGTAGGCCGTTTGTTTGCTTTGGTTGCTGAAACCGCCCAGTGACATGGAAATGACCGACGCTTTGTTATCTGCCGCTTCGATGATGCCTTTCAGGATGCTTTGCTGGGTGCCCATGCCCGAGGCGTTTAATACCTTGATACTCGTCACCTGGATAAAATTATTGTCTTGGGAAAGCGAAGCAACCCCGACGCCGTTGTTGGATACCGCAGCTGCAATGCCAGCGCAGTGGGTGCCGTGAGATTTTGGATCGTTGTCGTGGCTTTTTTTAATTGAGCGGTAATTGGCTTTGATGTCTTCGTGGTTAGCATCTACCCCAGTATCGAGGATGGCTACCAATGCTTTTTTCTGTGGTTGTAATTTGGCTGTAGCCAAATAATTGTACAATTGGTCCACTTTCATGGCTTCAAAACCCCATTGTTGTTCCACACCGGGGTCGTTGATGCCGTATTTATTGGGTGCCGGGGTCGTGCGGGTGGCTTCAATGGGCGCAATACTGATGGTTTCATTTTCTTCGACCCAGTCTATCAGACCAGATGCGTTCAAGGCTGCTTTGATGGCTTCCAATTGGGAAAGTGAATGATCTGGAACATCTATCAGGTAATAATCATCCAATTCGGTGATGTCTTCGCTGTTTGGATGAAAAGCGCGTTCAAAACGCAGGTCGTATTGATCAGCCAAAGCTTTTAGCGTTTCAATTCCCTGGCCTTCCGGCAATTCGACGAGCAATTCGCCGGCAGCGTCCAATCCGGAAAGCTGTTCGGTTGCATGCTCTTTCAGAGGCAAATGGTCTTGGTTTTTATAAAAAAGCACTAAAGCGGTAAAGATCACGCCGGTGCTCAGGAAAAACAACACGGGGCGCTTCAGCAAAATCCGAAAGACGACGCCGGCAACACCCAGGATCAGCAAATCGCGGAACAATGCAGGGATTTTAAGCGCAAATGCAGCATCCGCACTGAACCAGCCGACTAAATAAATGCCCAGCGACGCCAGTAGGGTGTTTCTAAACAAATCGCCCCAGGGCGCCCGGTTTTGAGAATAATACCAGGCTGCAAGCGCTAAAAAGCTTGCAAAAAAACCGACGTTGAGAAGGAAAACGCTCATGAGGTTTGGATTTTGAATAATAAAGCTAAGCAAATCTGCTGAAAGCGACAAACTTAGGCGATGAATGCATTCTGCCAACTGTTAAACGCATGTTATTGCAGGATTAGCGTTCAACCTTGTACCGGTAAAGACGTTCATAAAACATCTATATTGAACGGGAAGTTCTTTGGTTTTGGGGTGGCTAAGTATTCATCTTAAAAAATGTACTCGAATGTGATCGTGTTCACAGAGCATAAGTGAAATGAATCTCTATTTTTGCAGCCTCAATTGTATCTGTCTTTATAGTCCGATAGCTGCGTTATACTCAACCCCGAAAACAGTCATTTACTTGAGTAAACTCCTGTTTTCGGGGTCTTCGTATGCCTTGCTCTCGAACTCTAAAGAACAGACACAAGACAAAATGGACAGACACTAAAAATAATTGTAAACTAAACAACAAAATGGCAGAACATACCCATTGTCTCATCATCGGTTCAGGTCCGGCAGGCTACACAGCCGCTATTTATGCAGCACGCGCCAACCTCAAGCCCGTCCTGTACACGGGGCAACAACCAGGCGGGCAGTTAACCACGACTTCGGATGTTGAGAATTATCCGGGGTATCCGGAAGGCATCACCGGCCCGGAAATGATGGCGGAATTTCAGAAACAAGCGGAGCGCTTCGGTACGGAAGTCCGCATGGAAATGATTGAAAAAGTTGACTTTTCCGGCCCGGTTCACAAAGTTTGGTCGGAAAGCGGCAAAGAAATCCACGCCGATGCGGTCATCATCTCCACCGGCGCCAGCGCCAAGTATCTGGGATTGGAATCGGAGCAGCGATTGGCGCTGTCAGGTGGCGGCGTTTCTGCCTGCGCGGTTTGCGACGGATTTTTCTACCGCGGTAAAGAAGTAGCGGTGGTTGGCGGCGGCGATACGGCAGCGGAAGAAGCATCGTACCTGTCGAAATTGTGCAGCAAAGTACACCTCATCGTGCGCCGCGACGAAATGCGCGCCTCCAAAATCATGCAGGAGCGCGTTGAAAAAACGGCCAATATTGAAATCCACTGGAATTCAGAAACGGAAGAAGTACTGGGCAAAGAATTTGTGGAAGGCGTGCGCATCCGCAACAACAAAACCAATGAAACCAAGGTACTCCCCATCGAAGGTTTCTTTGTTGCGATTGGCCACAAACCCAATACCGACATTTTCAAAGACTGGCTGGATATGGACGAAACGGGCTACCTCATCACCAAACCCGGCACCACTTACACCAATGTGGAAGGCGTTTTTGCCAGCGGCGACGCACAGGACCATGTCTATCGCCAGGCGGTGACGGCGGCGGGTACGGGTTGTATGGCAGCGTTGGATGCGGAGCGGTATCTGGCGGACAAGGAGATTATTTAGTTGTGGAAAAAAAACAGCCCCTAAAAGCGGGGCTGATATAAGCTGCACTAACTACAAATTTTATTTGACTTAATAGGGTGCAAACACACCCTATAAGCTTGGTATGGGGAAAACGTGACATGAAAAGTCAAAAAATTGCTTAAACAAGGAAGGGAATAAATGCGCTGCGGACTGCCGGGTAATCCGGGAAAGTGGCCTTGTACCAACGGTGGTGCGCGATGGCGCGGGGCGCCAGGTTTGCAATAGTCCAGATCATAAAAGCAAAGGCGGGCAAATGCCAGCACATCAGGGCGAAGCCGGTCCATTCGATCATTTCCCCCAACAA
>JBJXFD010000451.1:0-12548 GCA_046153985.1 Saprospiraceae bacterium | reverse complement strand
ATTCTGAGAATTCTGGTTCAGACAAAAAGAGGCACAGGCTGAAGAAGCCATCTACCCCAACTGCTCAAGCAGCACAATAAACTCTTTTTTATTCAGGATTCGAACTTTAGGAAAATCAATTGTACGGCGTGCGAAGGTGTTCCGATTCCCATTGTCTGAGTTGATCCGGAGTAAGGTCAAGTTTATCCATTGCCTTTTGCAAACGCTGGTAGCGAAATTCGATAAGCGCTTGACGCAAATCCGATAGTTCCTCTTCCGAGAGGTCGGAAGCGAACAGTTGCAGGATTTCCAATTGTGCATTATTTAAAGCCGCAGACATGGTCATGGCGTGGTCTTTTTTACAAAAGTAAGGTTGTTTTGGCAAAATAGCAAAATACGGTATCACCTCCTGATGTTTTTGGTTCGCGAAGAGGTAACACCTTTTTAGAAAGGTGTACCTCCGGGGCGTCACCTCTTGGGCCGTGCCGCCGAAATGCTGACCAAAGCAACCAGCGGCCCAAGGGCATGCGGCAGGCGGAAGACCGTTTCGTGGAGCCATTGCTCCAAAGAATTGTCCCAAAATTCCGGGTTGAAATAGGCCCAGGTGCGAGCCAGTGAAGTTGCGGTTCCCCAAAAAACGGCGTAGGCAAGTGCGATGAGGACGGGTTGGCGCCAGGGCAAAAAGATACAAATGCTGAGTAGAAAATCGAGCGTGCCGGCGATGTTCAGGAACACGACAGACTGTTGTTCGTCGAAATGCAGGATTTTCATGGTCATTTCGATGTAATTGCCGGGGCGGGGGTAAAAACCCGCGGCGTAGAGGCCGTGGCAGATGAAGGTGAACGCGATGGCGATTTTCAGCCATCGGATGAACCCGGGCGTTGGCGCGCCGTGGCGGTTCAACCAAACCAAAAAGAAGGGCGTTCCACATTGAAGGGCGAATTCAAAAAACTCGCCGGCAAAAAAGAACTTTTCTTTCGTGAACAAAAAAGCCAGCAAGACCAGTCCAACGCCGCCTGCTGTGACGATCCAGGAAGCCGGGCGTCCCAACCGGGGCAAAGCGATCGCACAAACGGCACACAAGACATAAAACCAGCCCATGCCGCGGGTAAAAGCGTCAATTGCCCCATCCACGCGAGGACTTGTTACGTAATCGGACCAATTCGTGCCGAAAGCGGCTACGATACTTTTCATCCAGCGTTCGTCCCAAAGCAGGGTGCGGTAAGGCGCATCGAAGCGGAGATGCTGCCAGGCGCGGCCAGCAAAAACGCAGGCCGCGGCTACCTGAAGCAGCAAAAGGGGCTGGAGCAGCGGATGTTGCAAAAGGGTTCGGTTCGTCACAGGACTTGTTTTTTGTTTCTTGAAAAACAAAGATACTTTTCAATTAATCCGGATTTCCATGTTGAGTGTCTAATATCTAAAATCTAATGTCTATTATCTGTTTAATCTACATCACCCACGAGTCTGAAGCAGAAGCGCAGCGCATTTCCAACCTGCTGCTGGAAGCGCGTTTAGTGGCTTGCGCCAATATTTTTCCCATTCAAAGCGCCTATTGGTGGCAGGGCGCCCTCGAAAACGGCAGCGAGTGGGTCAGCATTGTAAAAACAACGCCGGAAAAACGGGAAGCGGTGCAGGAAGCGGTGTTGCAGACGCATCCTTACGCCACGCCCTGCATTTTAACCATGGAAGCAACGGCCAATGAGGCTTACGCAGCTTGGATCAGGGCGGAAGTAAGCAGTAAGTGACCGTAGGGCGTGGTATATTTCATGCGCCGCATTCAAGGGATTACTTAACTTTGCAAGGTGAGCGACCCTTCCCGGATGCGGATTGTAACAAAACTGCTTTGGTTTCGTATCCGAAGAAATAAACCAGTTGTATGCTATGAGAAAACAAACCTGTCTGCTGATTCTCCTCCTCGGCGCGGTTTCGTTGCCAGGCTTTGCCCAACAGGCAAAATTGAAAAAAGCGCAATTCTATATGGAAACGCTCAACTACGGAGCGGCCATTGACCTGTATAAACAGGTGCTGGAAAAGCGCGACCTGCCGGAAGCAAAAGCGGCGATTGCCGAAGCTTACCGCAAACTCAACGATTGCGCAAACGCAGAAATCTGGTACGCCCAGATTGTGCAATTGCCGGATGCCTCGCCTTTCCAAAAATACTACTACGGTCGGATGTTGCAGCGCAACGGCAAATGCGAAGATGCAACCTATTGGTACGAACAGTTCCTGAAGCAGCGCCCTTACGATGTGCGCAAAAAACAATTGCTGCGGGCCTGCGAATACGAAGAGGAGTTGATGGCGCCGCACGCCGAAAACTTTGCCTTAACGCACCCCGGATTCAACGGCCCGGCCAGCGACATCGGCCCGGCGTTTTATCGCGACGGGTTGGTTTTTGGCTCCACGCGAATTCCCGAAGGCGGCGCTGAAAACGCCAGGGCATTCTTTGATTTGTACTTTGTGCCGGTTTCCACACAGTCGGATACTTCGGTTTACGGGCAGCCAACCTTGTTTTCACCACAATTGAAATCGCGTTTCCACGACGCCATTGCCACGTTCAGCAACGACCAAAAAGAGGTCTACTTTACGCGCAACCGAAAAGTGGAAGGCGTAGAAGATAAATTCGCGGTCAACCGCTTAGAGATCATGTACGCAACGCTGACGGACAGTATTACCTGGGGCAACCTGACGCCGCTGCCTTTCAATAATACTGCATATTCCGTGGCGCATCCAGCCCTTTCGCCCGACGGCAACCGGTTGTTTTTTTCATCCGATATGCCGGGCGGTTTCGGCGGCAAAGACATTTATGTGTGCTTGCGTGAAGGCGGGCTTTGGGGCAAACCAGTCAATCTGGGGCCCAACATCAATACCGACAGCGACGAATTGTACCCGTTTTACCACAGTGAACAACTGTTGTATTTTTCTTCCGACGGGCATTTCGGATTGGGCGGCCAGGATGTTTTCGTCAGCCGGGAATTGCCGGGAGGAGATTGGGAAGCGGTGGAAAACTTAGGCAATCCGGTGAATACTCAATTTGACGATTTTGGCTTTATTGTGAGCGCCGACGGACGCGAGGGCTATTTTGCGTCGGACAGAACCGGCAACGACGATATTTACCATTTTAGCCAAAAGAAAGCAGCGTTGCCGGTTGCTTACGAAGTAGCTCCTGAAGTGGCGCCGGTGGTGCAACTTATCGTATTGAATGGCAAAGTGGTGCATCACTTAGACGGCTCCCCGTTGGCCGGCGCATCGGTGCAATTGATGCCGGAAGCTGGCGGCAATGCGCTGGCGGGTATTACGAACAACGCAGGCGAGTTTTCGATTGCGCTGACACCGGGTTCCTGCTACAAAGTGCGGGCCGAAAAAGGCGATTTTTTTGCCTACACCCTCGATGAAAATATTTGCGCCGACAGCTTGAAGGCCAAGCCTTTGGAAATCCAGTTGCTGCCCTTCCGAACGGAAACGGCGACTGAAAAAATTCTTCCGGCGGTGGACAAATCGCGCGAACAAACCACGTTGTTCAAAACCGGCAATTCTAAAAATACGGACAACAAGGGCAGCATCGCCTATTTGCTGAATATTTACTACGACTTTCAGCGGTCGAGCGTACGAGCCGACGGCCTTGGCGAGTTGAAAAAGCTGTTGAAACTGCTGGAAGACAATCCAGGCTTGAAATTGGAGATCAGTTCGCATACCGACAGCCGAGGTTCGGACCCCTATAACCTACAATTGTCGCAACGCCGAGCGGACGCGATCGTGGCCTGGCTGGCTTCAAAAGGCATCCCTGCTGACCGATTGGTGGCCAAAGGCTACGGCGAAACCAAGCCCGTCAACCAATGCAACGACGGCACGCCTTGCAGCGAAGAAGCGCACCAGCTGAATAGAAGGACGGAGTTTAAGGTGGTGGGGGATTGAGGAGACGAGTATTTGAAGAGTTGAGTATTTGAGGATTTGAGGAACCGGAGATTTGAAGGGAAGGATCGAATACTCAACTCACCAAATACTCAAATACTCAAAATTCCCAATACTCAAATTTTTTCATGTTGTTCCCAACCTATTCCATCCTAAGCGAATCCGCCGTTTGCGTCACTTTTGGCGAAAAGCCGGAAGAAGGGGTCTGGCAACAGGTGCAAGCGCTCGATGCCCTGTTGCAGAAACGCCCGTTCCCGGGACTTTTGGCTACCGTGCCCGCTTTTGTGACCCTGACCGTACATTTCGATCCCATGGAAGTGTTCATGCGACAACCAGCGTTGGGCATTCCGGCAGCAGCAGTAGTTGAGGAGCTT
Organism: Saprospiraceae bacterium; assembly: GCA_046153985.1. Classification (GTDB taxonomy): domain Bacteria; phylum Bacteroidota; class Bacteroidia; order Chitinophagales; family Saprospiraceae; genus JABWAJ01. The sequence continues at coordinate 8,286 of JBJXFD010000451.1, read as the reverse complement.
AAAAACCAGAGTGCAACTTTGACGCTTGTACAAGACCTTCCGGAAACGCTGATCCAAATTCCGGTGCGCTACGGCGGCGCATTTGGCGCCGATTTAGGTGAAGTGGCTGAACGCCTCCAATTGCGTGAAGCCGAGGTCATCCAACTGCACAGCGAAACCCTGTTCCGGGTCATAATGGTCGGTTTTGCGCCGGGCTTTCCGTACCTGGGCATGCTGCCTACTGCCCTGGAATTGCCGCGAAAAAAAACCATCAGCCGGAAAGTAGCCGCCGGGAGCGTTGCCATCGCAGGCAACATGACCTGCATCTACCCCAACGAATCTCCTGCCGGCTGGCATGTCATTGGTCAAACCGAGCTAAAATTATTCGATGCCTTTGCCCCCAAGCCCTGTTTATTGAGCGCGGGCATGCAGGTTCGTTTTATTCCACAAAACATATGAAACTCCGCATCCTCAGCACCGGGCCGGGATTGCTGGCCACCATACAAGATCTTGGAAGGCCACAGGCGCGGGGTTACGGGGTTCCGCGCTCTGGCGCCATGGACACGCATAGCCACGTCCTTGCCAATTTGTTGCTGGGCAACGCTCCCGAAATGGCCACCCTTGAATGCACCGGGGGCAAACTCGATGCAATCGTGGAAAAGGGAGGGCGTTTGGCGCTATCCGGTGTGGGGGGCGCTTTGTTCATAAATGGCCGGTCGGTTCCTGCTGAACGTGCCATCGGAGTTCCGGATGGCGCTTTGCTGACGATTCAGCCAATGCCGGGTGGAAACTTCTCCTACTTAGCTACTGCGGGCGGCTGGAAATTGGCGCCGGTTTTTGGCAGCGCTTCTACGTATTTAGCGGGGGGATTCGGAGGGTACGAAGGCCGGGCTTTGAAAAAAGGGGATGTTTTGCAAGCTGCATTGGAGCTTGATTCGCCTTCAAAAATGGAAGTGGCGTCCTGGTTTTTTCGGACGACCGAACATTCGGCGCCAAGATTGGAAACGCCGCTGGTTATTTCTGTGTTGGAGGGACCGGAGTGGTCTTGGTGGCAGGCAGCCCAGCAGCAAGCATTTTTAAATAATGCAGCACGGATTTCCAAAGACCGGAGCCGGCAGGCGGTTCGTATGGAAGGACTTTCCGTTTTGGGGCATACCTTTGCAGAACTATATTCCACAGGCGTCTGTCCCGGAGCCATTCAGGTACCGCCCGGCGACGATCCGGCGATACTGATGGCTGATGCACAAACGACGGGCGGTTTTCCGCGCATTGCACAGGTTATTGCCGTGGATTTGCCTAAAATTGCACAGGCAAAAACGGGGCAGTTGCTGCGTTTCCGGATGGTGGATTTGGCGGAAGCCAGCCGAAGGTTGATTGAATATGAGCTGGGGTTGAAAAGGTTGGGAATGGCGGTTAGGGTTAGATCAGGCAGAGCCTGATGAATAGTAGACACGAGGCCGGAGCTTCGACTTCGCTCAGCTACCGGCCCGCGCCAGCGGAATCTTACTAAAGGCAATTATTCAGCGTGAATTTAGCACAGCAATCCGCGTTCTCCGCGTCGTTTGTGTGGTCCGCGTTCCTAAAAACGCCTCAATTGGAACGCGGACGACGCTGGTGACGCGTAGAACGCAGAAAAAACCGTGCTCCTGACACCTATGGGCTGGAGCCAGGCGCCAGCAATACAAAAGCTTATGCACACAACAACCATAGACCTGAATTGCGACATGGGCGAGGGATTCGGCCCCTGGAAAATGGGGGATGACGCGGCGTTGATGCCGTTGATCTCTTCTGCCAATATTGCCTGCGGTTACCACGCCGGCGACCCGGTGGTCATGCGCGATACGGTGCGATTGGCTTTGGCGCACGGGGTAGCGATTGGGGCGCACCCAGGCTATCCGGATTTGCAGGGGTTTGGGCGCAGGAACCTGTCCATGTCCGCAGACGAGGTTTATGCGATGGTGTTGTACCAGATTGGCGCCTTGCAGGCCATTGCCCATGCGGAAGGCGGCGTTTTGCACCACGTGAAGCCGCACGGCGCGCTGTACAATGCAGCGGCTAAACAACGCGAACTTGCAGAGGCCATTGTACAGGCAGTTTGCAAGGTTCAGCACACCGATTTGTTCCTGTACGGACTGAGTGGGAGCGTGTTGATTGAAGTTGCGGAAGCGCACGGATTACGGGTTTGCAAGGAGGCTTTTTGTGACCGAAGCTATCAAAACGACGGCTCGCTGACGCCGCGAAATTTGCCGGGGGCAGTCATTGATAATCCGGAAGCAGCGGCAAAGCGGGCCTTGCAATTGGCACAGCAACAACGCATTGAAACAGCTGATCAAACCCTGATCGCCGTGCCTTGCGACACGATTTGTATTCATGGGGATGGTGCCAATTCCGTTGCTATTGCCCACTCGGTGAGGGAATTGTTGAAAAAAGAAGGATTGCGGGTTGCTGCTCCTACCCTACCCTTTCCATCAACGCCATAAAAAACCCATCAAACCCTTCATCCTGAGGCAAAATACTTTGCTGGACAACCAAACGGAACGTGGTAGGATTAGCTTCCAGAAACCGGGCCACCTGCGCTTCATTTTCGGACGGCAGGATGCTGCAGGTGGCGTACACCAACTTGCCGCCGGGTTTGCAAATGGCGCTGTATTGCTGCAAAATCTGCGCCTGGGTTTGCCGAACGCGGTCGAGAAAAGTGGCGTCTATTTTCCATTTGGCGTCGGGATTGCGGCGCAGCACGCCAAGGCCAGTGCAGGGCACGTCAAGCAGCACCCGGTCGGCGGTGCCATAGAGGCGTTTGACGACTTTATTGTTGCCGATGGGGCGCGTTTCGATGATAGAAGCGCCGGCGCGGGTCGCCCGTTTTCTCAGGGCATCCAATTTCCAGCCCTCCGTATCCAATGCGATGATGCTGCCTTTGTTTTGCATTCGGGCGGCGAGGTGGAGGGTTTTGCCGCCACCGCCTGCGCAGGCATCTATCACGCGCATGCCCGGTTGTACGTCCAAAAACGGGGCAACGAGCTGTGAGGAGCCGTCCTGCACTTCAAACAGGCCGTCGCGGAAAGCTTTGGTGGTAAACAAGTTTTGGCGTTTTTTAACCACCAGGGCTTCGTCGTCGCCAAAAGGAGCCGTTTCAACGCCTTCCTCTGCCAACTGTTTGGCCAGCGCTTCCCGGTTGGTTTTCAGCGTATTGGCCCTAAGTACCACCTGCGCGGGCTGGTTCAGCGCCTGAAGGGTCGCTTCCCATTTGTCGCCCAATTCTGTAGCGCCCAGTGCATCTAACCAGTCGGGAACCGATTCCCGAATGGCGCGCACTTGTTGCAACGCAGCGGTTTTGTCGGCAATCCGGCTTTTTTTTACCCCTTCAAATTCAACCCAGGGCGGCAATTCTTGCTCATTCAACAAATGGTAAATGCCGAAAATCCGGTACCAATCGGCTAAAGAGGCGGGTTGAGCGCCTTCAATTTCGTAGAGCAATCGGTAGCGGCGCACGATGTCGTACACACTTTCGGCAATAAAAGCCCGGTCGCGCGAACCCCATTTCGGGTTGGATTTAAGGGTTTGCTCGATCACTTTGTCGGCATGACGGCCTTCGGTGAAGATGGTTTGCAGGGCTTCTACAACGGCCTTGACGAGAACAGGATGAAGTTTGGTCATTATTTAGATACCTGATGTTAGATGAAAAATCACAGACAACGCGTTATTGCCCGGGAAGGGAACAAAGGTAACGAAAACAGCCAGTAAGGGGCTCATTCACAAGTGGAGATGCTTGGGCGATGTAGGAAAATTTGTAGCTTTGCAGGTCTTTAAAAAACAGCACACAACATTCATGTCAGTCATTGTCAGCAATTTAGTCAAATTATACGGCGAACAGCGCGCGGTCGGAGGCATCAGCTTCGAGGTGGGCAAGGGCCAGGTACTCGGGTTTCTGGGTCCGAATGGAGCGGGAAAAACGACGACCATGAAGATCATCACCTGTTTTATTCCCCAAACGGAAGGGCAGGTAGAGGTCTGCGGCTACGACGTGGAAAAAGACCCGATGGAAGTGCGCCGCCGCATCGGCTACCTGCCGGAACACAATCCGCTTTACAAAGACATGTATGTGAAGGAGTACCTGACCTTTGTGGCGCGCCTGCACCGGACGCCGAACAAAGAAAAGCGCATTGCCGAAATGGTTGAAATGACGGGGCTGGGACGGGAGCAACACAAACGCATTGCCGCTTTGTCCAAAGGCTACCGGCAGCGCGTGGGGCTGGCTCAAGCCATGCTGCACGATCCGGAAGTGCTGATTTTGGACGAACCTACCTCCGGCCTTGACCCGAATCAGATTGTTGAAATCCGCAACCTGATCCGGCACATTGGCAAAGAAAAAACGGTTATTTTTTCTACGCACATCATGCAGGAAGTGCAGGCGCTTTGCGATCGCGTCATCATCATCAACCGGGGGCAGTTGGTTGCCGACGACCCCATCGAACGGTTGCGGGAACGCGGCAAAAAAGAAATCGTCGTGACGGTGGAATTTTCACAAACCGTTGCAGAAAAGCAGCTCAAAGCCCTGCCCAACGTGCGCCGGGTGGAAAACTCGGGCAAAAATCGCTGGAAATTGTACAGCGACGACAAACACGATGTTCGGGAGGAGGTTTCGCGGTTCGCAGCAGCAAACAGCCTGACGTTGCTGGAAATCAGAAAGGAGGAGATTAGTATTGAAGATGTTTTCCGAAATTTAACCCAATAAAAATTATCCGGATTGGTGTATCGCATGATCAAACAAGCTACCCTGGCGGCTTTCTTTTTGTTAACAACGATTGCCCTTTCGGCGCAGTCGGACGACAGTTTGCTGTTGACCAAAAACTTCCTGTTTAAAGATGGGGTCTACCTGTCACTGGAAGCCTTGCACCGCAATTCGCCCGATTATGCATGGGACGAACTGGAAGCCTTGCTGACCACCAGCGCCCGGGCTTTTGTGGCCAAAGTCGCTAAGCTAAAAACCAAGTCGGGCGAAATTATAGATTTGCATTCGGTGCTGGCAATCAGCCTGGAAGGAGTGCCGTATGTGCGGGTTGTACAAACACGCGAGGCGGAACTTCGACATCGCTCAGTTACCGACCCATCGCGCGAGCGGACGGAACTTCGACTTACTTCGACTTCGCTCAGTACAAGTAGCTCAGTTACCGAGCCATCGCGCGAGCGGGCGGAACGGGTGGATATGACACGCGAGGCGGAGCCGCCGAATATGACACGCGAGGCAGAGCCGTCGCGCGAGCGGCAAGCTGTTCTTTTTGCCGGCTTAAAAGTCAGGGGCAAAATTGCCTATTTTTCCTATGAAACAGATACCACGGAATTGGTAGAAATTTCGGCGTACAACCCACTAACGAGAAGGCCTTTCCGGAAAGGATATGTCCCGGTAAAATCTTCGGTGACGGTTGAAAAAATCTTTTATTTTCCCGACGGGCGGATTGCGGATTTCAACCGCGACCGCATGCTGGAGTGGATCGGCGATGACAAACAACTTTGGAATACGGTGAATGAATTGGGCGATGACCCGACCCGGGAAAAATTGTATAAATGTTTGCTTATTTACGACGATCGGAACGGGTTTTATATGAAGGGGGGAGGGTGAGAGGGGGAGAGGGTGAGAGGGTGAGAGGGGGAGAGGGAGTGAGGGAGTGAGGGAGTGAGGGAGTGAGGGAGTGACCAATAACAAATAACTAATAACCATTAACAAAACTATGTGGTCAATATACCGGAAGGAAATCAATGCATTTTTTAGCTCGTTGGTGGGCTATATCGTTATTGGCGTGTTTTTGATTACCCTTTGGTTAGTCATGTTTGTTTTTCCGCAAACCAGTTTGCTGGAAAGCAATTATGCTTCGCTTGACCAGTTGTTTTCCATGGCGCCGAACATTTTTTTGTTTCTGATGGCAGCCATTACCATGCGGTCATTTGCAGAAGAGCATCAAAACGGAACCTTTGAATTGCTGGCAACGCGCCCGTTGCGCGACTTAGATATTGTGATGGGCAAATATTTGGCCTGCATGACCTTAGTTGTGTTTGCCCTGATTCCAACGCTGCTGTATTACGCCACGGTGCACGTGCTCGGCTCGCCTCCCGGCAACCTCGATTCCGGGGCCATAGCCGGATCTTACATTGGATTGCTGTTTTTAGCCGGTGCGTTTGTAGCCATTGGATTGTTTGCCTCCTCATTGGTCAGCAACCAGATTGTGGCGTTCATTCTCTCGATTTTTCTGGGATTATTGCTGCACTGGGGATTTTATTATTTCAGCGAACTGCCAATTTTTCTGGGCAAAACGGACGACCTGGTTCAAATGATTGGCATGGAATACCACTATGAATCCATCAGCCGGGGCGTTTTGGATACACGCGATTTGATCTACTTCCTGTCGGTCATAGCGTTGTTTATTGTGCTCACCCTGGTTTCATTGGACCGGAGAAAATGGTAAAAGAAAAAAAAATGAGTAAAAGCACAAACAGGCGGGTACAGGTATTCCTGCAGTTAGGGTTGTTCGCCGGCGTTTTGTTGTTTGTGAACATCCTGTCCAATGCGCGTTTCAGCGGAAAACCCATGTACGCGCAGTTCGACCTGACGGAAGAAAAGCGCTTCACGCTCACCCCGGGCTCGCGCGAGCTGTTGCGCAATCTGGATGATGTGGTTTTTGTCAATGTCCTGCTGGAAGGTTCTTTCCCGGCGGGATTCAAACGGCTTCAAGACGCCACCCGGGAAGTACTCGACGATTTTCGGTCCGAATCGGGTTACCTCGAATACGAATTCGAAGACCCTTCAGACGGCACGATGGAGGAGATCAACGCGCGCCGGGAAGAGTTAAAAAAAGACAATATCCTCCCCATCAACCTGCGCGTCAAAGAAAACGACGGCAGCAGCGAGCAGTTGATTTACCCTTACGCGATCTGTTATTACAAAGGCCGGAGTATTGCAGTTAACCTGCTTGAGAACGAAATCCCGGGCGTTGCTCCCGAGATCATCCTGAACAATGCTGTTCGCCTGCTGGAGTATAAATTTTCCAGCGCCATTCAAAAGCTGAGAGAAGGCCACAAGCCGGTGATTGCTTTCACAACCGGACACGGCGAGCTGACCGGTTTGGAAACCGCCGATTTTGAAAAAACGCTACGCCAGTACTACGACACGGGCCGCATTCATTTGGACAGCTTAGTTGCCATCAGCCAGGATGCCTCTCTTTTGGTCGTGGCCAAACCCCGGCTGCCTTTTTCTGAAAAAGACAAATTTAAACTGGATCAATATGTCATGCACGGCGGCAAAATCCTGTGGCTGATTGATAAAATCCGTGTAGACTTAGACAGCCTTCAGGGGCGCAAAGAATATTTTCCGACAGAATACGAACTGAATCTGGAAGACCTCTTTTTCAATTACGGAGTGCGCATCGAGCCCAACTTAGTCCTCGACATGCAGTGCTCCTCCATCCCTTTGGTGACGGGCACTTTGGGCAATGCGCCGCAATTCGATTTGTTTCCCTACCCCTACCACATCACTGCCACGCCAAGAACAGACCACCCGGTATCAAAAAGCCTGAACGCCGTGAACCTGTTCTACCCTTCCACCATCAAATGGGACATTGGAGCGGCCATGCAAATCAAAAGAACGCCGCTGCTGGAATCTTCGCCCAATTCGCGCTTCCAATACCTGCCTGTAGGGATGAATTTCGAGTTTTTGCGCTACGACCTCGATCCGTTGAAATTTGACAAAGGCTCACAAACCCTTTCGGTTTTGATGGAAGGGGTTTTCCCTTCGATGTACAAAAACCGCGTTTCTGCCGAGATGATGTCTGGGTTGGAGCAATTGGGTACACCGTTCAAACCCGAAAGCGCATCAACGGCTATGATTGTGGTTTCAGACGGGGATGTTATAAAAAACAAAGTCAATTTCAACCAGGAAGGGCGTCCGTCGTTTCTACCGCTGGGTTTCAATGAGTTCAACAAGGGGTATTATGCCAACAAAGACTTTTTGATCAATGCAGTAGAGTACCTGATGGCAGAAAGGGGCTTCATCGAAGCGCGCGGCAAAGAAGTGAAGCTTCGCCTGCTCGACACCGTAAAAGCCCGAAAAAATAAAGAATTTTACCAGGCGCAGAACATCCTTGTGCCGCTGATGTTTTTTGGCATTTTTGCAGCCTTTTTCCTCGTGTTGCGAAAACGCAAATTTGCAAAACAGAATATTTAAAAGCTATGAAACGTACTTTATGGATGCTCGTTGCCTTTCTTGTACTTGGCGCAGGAGTGCTGTGGTATTTGTATGGGCAGGGCGATGACAAA
>JBJXFD010000215.1:0-14999 GCA_046153985.1 Saprospiraceae bacterium | reverse complement strand
GATTTGAAAGCGCGTACCCGATTTGGAACGTATGTGGCTTCTCCTTTTTTTAATAAAAATGAAAAAGTGCGCCGACTTTGTGTGCATCTGTTGCAATACGCGCCTGATTTTGAACACGCTGCCCTTCAGAAAAAAGCAGTTTATACGCACGTTTTTCAAAAAAAAGGCTACGCAGAATTGCCCCTCAATAACGTCATTTCCGACCTGCTTCAACTGCTCTACGATTTTCTGGCCCATCAGCGGTATCAGTCGCAACCGCACCTGAAGCTGGAATTCCTATTGAGCGAACTGTTGGATCGCGAGTTGTACGGCGAAGTGGAACGGTTTGCTGAAAAAGCCATCTCCGTTCAGCACTACGAAGCGTACCTGCACGCCTATCGCCTGCACGAAAAAGCGGACGAGGCTGCCATCGCCAAAGGCAAACGCGGCTACAACGAACACCTCCAGCGCGGCGCCGACGCTTTCGATTTGTATTACTATTGCAATAAGCTGCGCATCGCCTGCGACATGGCCAGCCGCAATGCCGTGATTCAGGCAAAATACGAGTGCCACTTTTTACCGGAAGTCTTAGACTGGCTGGAACAAAATTCCGGCTTAGTTCAGGAAGCGCCCATTCTCCATGTTTACCTCCAGGCGTTGCGGATGTTGACCGAAACCGATCAGGCGGCGCATTTTTTTGAGTTAAAAAACCTGTTGTCGCAACACATCAACCTGTTTTCGCGGCACGAATTGCAGTCGCTTTACCATTATTGCCTCAACTATTGCGTGCGGCAGATCAACTCGGGGCAGGGCGCTTTTTACCGCGAAGTGCTGGACTTGTACAAATTGCTGTTGCAGGAAAATATTTTGTTGCAAAACGGCCACTTGTCGCAATGGGCCTACAACAACATCATCACCGCTGGCATCCGGCTCCGGGAATACGACTGGACCGGCGAATTCATCCAACACTACCGCGAATACCTCCAGCCCGACGCCCAACACAACGCTTATACCTACAACCTCGCCACGCTTTTTTATGAAAAAGGCGAATACGCAAACGCTTTGCAACAGCTTCAAAATGTGGAATTTACGGATGCTTTTTACCACCTTTCTGCCAAAATTATCCAGCTAAAAAGCTACTACGCGCTCAACGAAACCGAGCCGTTTATGGCTTTGCTGGAAGCCACCCGGAAATTCCTGGCGCGCAACCACCAGTTGTCGGACTACCAGAAAAAATCGAATGCCAACTTCGTCAAGCTCAGCCGGAAATTGTACCAACTGCGTCAATGCAAAGCCTTGGTCTCCGCTCGAAATTTCCACCAGCGCAGCGCCGACCTGTTGGGGCAGGTGCAACGCATGCAACCCCTGTCGAATAAAGACTGGCTGGAAGAGGCGGCGAAGGAATTTGAAGAGTTGAGGAGTTGAATAGCTGAGTATTTGAGGAGTTGAGGAGTTGAATAGCTGAGGATTTGAAGAGTTGAATATCTGAGGATTTGAAGAGTTGAATATCTGAGGATTTGAGGAGTTGAATACATTCGAGGGAAATGTAAGCCCTCAAATACTCAAATCCTCAAATAACCGAATCCTCAAATCAAAAACCCCTTATCTTTGCAGCACAAAATACGCCTTTCATGAAACGATTTCCTGCCATTTGCGCCACAGCGCTCCTTGCCCTTGTTTGCACGGCCTATTCCGTTTCGGGCCAGGTTGAACTGCCCAGAAAAAGCCCGAGAGCCAGCGTTTCCTACACGGTTGGCTTGACGGACATCACCATTCGCTATTCCAGTCCGGCAGTGAGCGGCCGTGCCATCTGGGGCGCCTTAGTGCCCTACAACCAACTCTGGCGAGCAGGCGCCAACGAGGCAACCACCATCGAATTCAGCACCGACATCAAGATAGAAGGCCGGTTTTTGCCGAAAGGCAAGTATACTTTTTTCCTCATCCCGCAGGAAGGCGAAACCTGGACGGCTGTTTTTAACCGCTCTGTCGAGCAATGGGGCGCTTACAGCTACGATGAAAGCCAGGATGCCCTGCGGACGCCGGTGCGGGTAAGTACGTCCGATTACAGCGAAGAACGCCTGAGTTATCACCTTTCGGACGCCGGTCTGGGCAAGGGCTATATCCGGTTATGGTGGGAAAAACGCCAGGTTTTTGTACACATCGAAGCAGATGTGATCCGACAAGTGCTCGACAATATGGAACTCAATATTTCCACTGCGGCGGAAGACCGGAAGTGGGAGCTTTACACCCAGGCTGCTGATTTTTTAATCAACAGCGGCGATGCCAACTATTTAGATCAGGCGTTGCAATACGCCAATCGCTCCACCAGCCTCCTCAACCACTCCTGGAACTGGTGGGTGAAGGCGCAGGTGCTGGCCAAAAAAGGAGAATACCGCCAGGCGGTCAGCAGCGCCAATAAATCCATAGACGCCGGCAAAAACAATACCGCCGACAGCTTTTTTGCAAATGCCAGGGGCCATATTGAGCAGGCTATTTCGGAGTGGAAAGCGAAGATTTAAACCAACTTTCCCAGAGCAACCAGGCCAGCACCCCCCCGTATTCCAGTGCTACGAAGGCGTAAGGTTCCCGGTATCCATCCCGGCCATAACCTGCGTAAGTCAGGAATACCAAAGCAGTCCACACGATGGGGTAACGCCAGCGCGTGAACAGGCTCCAGACTAAAGGCAGGGCGAGGTACCAGGGGTGAACGGTGGTTGCAAACAACAAATACATGCTGATGGCAAACAAGGCCGCAGGGGGCAGCGTTTGCCAGGAAGCCCGGCGCTCGAACAGGGCTTTGAGCAGCACCAGCAGAGCCGTGAGCGCAGCCAACGCCGGGCCAATGTAGCGGATCAGGTTTTGACCAGAGTAATCTTCCCCAATTTCGCGGGCTATGTAATAAATACTGGCGTTGAATTCAAATTGCCGGAAATACAGGTTCAGGCTTGCGCCGAAGTTGTTTACAAAAACGGTGCTGAGCAACGGCGCGAACGACACCACTACGAGGAATCCGGTGAGGGAAAAAAACACCAGCGCCCGTTTCCAGCCCAAACGCCGGATGAGCAATGGAAAAAACAACAGGGGCAGGAGTTTCGTGGCGATGGCGCCGGTCATGGCTGTGATGGCCTGCAGATAGCGGCCCCGAACTAACCCGTAAAAAGCCAGCACCAGGAAGAAGATCATCAGCCCTTCAAAATGCAAATTTCCGGCTATTTCGATGACTATGAGCGGGTTGAGCGCGTAAATCAGCACGCGGGAAAGTGGCAGCTCAAAATGGCGCAACAGGCGGATCAACAAGACCAGCGTGCCAGTCTCTGCTGCCAGCAGGATTATTTTCATCACAAAAGCACTGCAGGCAATGCTGTTGGGCGATAAATAACAGGCTAACCAGAAAATGGCTTGCGCAACGGGCGGATAAACCGTGTAGTATTCGGGGGAATTCAGGCTCGCGTACAGTTCAGGTGTTAGCCCCGGAACCAGAATACCTTCATTAATGTAATCAGAAGGCAGGCGATCAAAAGGATTTAAACCGTTGACAATTAGTCTTCCGTCCCAAACAAAGCGATAAATATCGTCTGAGAGGTTTGGAAACGCGAACAACAATACGGCCCGCATGGCGATCCCGGTCAGCACAAAAAAAAGAACATGGCCTTCGCTGAGCTGCGGGCGGAGCAGCAGGTAAACATACCCGGCAAAAAGCAGGCCGTAGCCTCCCATCAGGGCGATCGTATCGGTTCGTTCCAACCCGTAGCCGAGGCTTGCGGTGGTTGCGATTATCAGGGCGGCGACGAAGCATTGGCTCCAATCCGGACGTTCAAAAAGCGATGTCCTTCGGGTTGCAGTTTTGATCATGATGCAACGAAATTAATTCCTTTATCCATCGGAAATCTAACTTGATATAAATAATTCGTCCTTATGGAGTCGTTTTATCTACTATTGGGGTCTGTTAGAAAAGCAGAACGTCGGCGCTTGCAGATTGTTGAACAACCAGGGGTTGCCGTCTTGAGTCACTAATATACGGATAGAGTCTTTTTTTAAAATAAATTCGGATCAGCATGTTACAGCGAATCACCCACTACGTTTTTACAGTAGCCTTATTGGCAAGTTTTGGCAGTGCTTTAGCGCAGGAACCCTGGACTTTGGAAAAGAGCATCCTTCATGCCCGTCAAAACAGCTTAGCTGTGAAGCAGGCTCAGTACAATGCCAGCCTGACGGAGCTGAATTACAAGCAGAACAAGTATAATCGCCTGCCCAGCGTCAATGCTGGCGGTAATGCAGGCTATCAGTTAGGTCGTACCATTGACCCGACGACCAACACGTTTAACAACGAAACCATCGGTTCCAATGGCTTTTCGTTAGACGCTAGCGTAACGCTCTACAATGGTAATTTCATAAATAATAGCATCAAACAGAGCAAAATAGACCTGCAAGCTGCTCAGTTGGACACAGAAGACGCAATCAATACCGTCTCTTTGCAGGTCGCCAATGCTTATCTGAACGTGCTGCTTTCGGAAGAGCAGTTGGAAAATGCAGAAAAGCGCCTCGAATTGTCTCAATTTCAATTGGATCAAACAGATAAGCTTATTCGGGCCGGCGCTCGTCCAGCGAACGAACGCCTCGATTTTTTAGCCCAAACGGCCCGTGACGAACAGGCGGTGATTGAAGCGCGCAATTTGGTAGAAATCAACTACCTCTCGCTGAAACAACTGCTTCAACTTGACCCCATGTCCGATATCCGCATCGTGCGTCCGGAAGTGATTGTTCCTGCCGACGCTAACCCGGAATCCTTCGCCCTCAACGAAGTATACACTGCCGCTTTGGGCACACAACCCAATATTCGCGCCAACGCGCTTCGGTCTCAGAGCGCGCAGCTCGACGAATCCATTGCACGGGCCGGCGTACTCCCTTCATTGAGTTTATTTGGTAGCATGAATACCTTTTTTTCCAGTGTTTCTCTGGATTTCCTCAACCCCAATTTGGACAACGCAACATTGGTACCGGGCACCCCAAAGCCAGTTCGGGTAGATGGTGTTGATGCCTTATTGACGGAGTTTTCTTTTCAGGGGGTCACTTTTCCTAAAAAAAGCTACGGCGACCAACTCAATGAAAACTTTGGCCAAACAGTAGGCATCAGCCTTCGGGTTCCGATTTACAACAACCATCGGAACAACATTGCAATAGAGCGCGCCAGGCTGGGTGTTTTAAACCAAGAGGTATTCAACCGGCAGGCAGAACAAACCCTCAAAACGAATATCCAGCAGGCGATCGCCAATGCGCGCGCCGCCAAACTGTCGCACCAGGCTGCCGAGCGCAGCGTTGAAGCGGCACAGGCAGCATATGACAATGCACAAAAACGCTTCGATCTGGGGGGACTCAATTCTTTGGAATTTACGAATGCCCGGGTGCTGCTCGATCAGGCACAAGTGACCCTGATTCAGGCTAAATATCAATATTTGTTTAATTTAAAAGTGGTGGACTTCTACTTGGGTAGACCGCTGAATTTGAATTGATTTTGTTTGTATGAAAATTTTACCATATGTTTTTTTACCACATAGATCACAATAGTTGTTTTCACATAGAACACATAGAGGCGGCTAGCTATGTGCCCTATGTGAAAACCCCTATGTGAACTATGTGGTGAAAAACCTGTGTGGTAAAAAAACTATGCGGTAAAAACCCTAAGTGGTTAAAAATCAAAAAATCTAAAAAAAATGGCAAAGCGAAAAGGCAGAAATACCTTCATTTTCATTCTTGTAGGCATCGTTATCGCACTAATCGTCTTAGTGGCGGTTCAGCAAAGAATGAAACCCAAAGGTGAAAAGGTTTTTGTAGAAAAAGCCGAACGCCGGATGATTAAAGAAATCGTTGCGGCAAGCGGTAAGGTATTTCCGCAGACGGAAGTAAAAATCAGCTCCGACGTTTCCGGTGAAGTGGTGGAGTTGTATGTAGAAGAAGGCGACTCGGTGGTGAGCGGGCAGCTCTTAGCCAAAATTGACCCGGATGCTTATGAATCGCAGGTAGAGCGTGGTCTTGCCGGCGTGAACAGCTCCAAGGCGCAAATGGCGAATGCATATTCCCAAATCGAGGCGTCCAAAGCGCAGCGCGAGCAAATCGAGGCGCAGTTGATCAATGCAAAAGAGATCCACAAGCGCAATGATAAACTGAAAAAGGAAGGCGTGATTTCGGAGGCAGACTTCGAAGCTTCGCTTGCGAGTGTGCGTCAGTTGGAAGCCAACCTGCGTGCAGCAGCAGCCAACATCCGGTCGGGCGAAGAAAGCGCCAAAGCCGCCAAATTTTCTGTTGAAAGCTCCGTGGCAGGTTTAAAAGAACTGCAAACCAGCCTGCGCCGAACCACCATTTATGCGCCCATGAATGGCATCGTTTCTGCGCTGAATGTGGAAAAAGGTGAGCGCGTGGTCGGTACGATTCAAATGACGGGTACGGAATTGATGCGTATTGCCAACCTGAATGCGATGGAAATTCGTGTGGATGTGAGCGAAAACGACATCCCCCGCGTGGCGATTGGCGACGAGGCGGAAATCGAAGTGGATGCCTACATTGGCCGCAAGTTTAAAGGCCGTGTGACGCAAATCGCCAGCTCGGCTACCGGCTCCGGCCTCACCGCTGCTGCGTCGCTCACCAGCGACCAGGTGATCAACTTTGAGGTACGCATCAGCATGGATCCGACTTCTTATCAGGATTTGCTGACCAAAGGCCGCAAACACCCGTTCCACCCCGGCATGTCGGCTTCGGTGGAAATCAACACGGAAGTCATCAAAGATGCCCTGAGCATTCCGATTCAATCGGTGACCACCCGCGATGAAAAAACGGGCAAAGCCAAAAAGGTCAGCACCAAATCTGAAGAAGAGGAGGAAAGTATGGCGGTGTCAAAAGAGAAGGAAGAGGACACCTCGAAAGACCTCAAAGAAGTGGTCTTCATTGTGTCCGCCGACACGGTTCGCATGGTGGAAGTGAAAACCGGCATCCAGGACGACACCTATATCCAGGTGCTGACTGGTGTGAGCGAAGGCGACGAAATCGTGAAAGGCCCGTACACCGTGGTTTCCCGCGTTCTGAAGCAGGGCGAAAAGGTCATTAAAACGAAAGAAGACGATTTTTTTAAGAAAGACGAAAAAGAGTAGGGTCAGAAAATTTTCTACCCGGTAAAGGGGTAGAAAATCATCTTTGCGCCTTGCAGGAAATAAGGCGGACTAAAGCCCGCGAAACAAGGTACGGCCCCTTTGTTTCGCGGGCTTTAGTCCGCCTTGTCTTTCGCCATTACTTGAATAATACCCGAATTCACGTTAAGTAAAGAATCGATCCCGCACCTTCCACACGGCCTCCATGTCGAGTTTTTCACCATCGAAGATGATCTGTCGGCTTTGCTTGTCCTTCCGGTTTTTGAGGTATCGCGTCACGTTCATCCAGCGGATCGTCTCTTCGCCCCGCATCTCGTCTTTCTGACGGATCACTAAATACACATCCACCGGCTGGTTGATCCAGTACTGGAGGTGGCGGTCCTCTTTCACATCGAAAACCTCGCTCCCGTCTTTTTTACGAGTGCGCAGGTAGGAGTTCCCGCTTTTGAGCTGCACGTAGATTTTTTTTCCGCTGGCCTTGCCGCCGTTGTCCTTGAATTCTACTTCGCCGTCTATGCCGTGATCGAACATTGTCACCGGGCGGAAAATTTGGTTCGCCTCGCCCGCGATGGCCATCATGTGGCCGATGAGGATTTGCTCCAGCGCCTGCGTGTCGAGTTCGCGGGTAGCCGTCTCTTCCATCTTCAGAATCTGACGCGCCACAGGATCGCTCTTCAGCCGCTGTTCGATAAAGTCAATCAACGGCAACTTCTCGTCACACTTGTTACAGATAATAAACGTCTTTCCGGCAGCTAAACGGTCGCGCACCGCGTCGAGGTCGGTGACTGGTTTCCCGCACTCGCAAATGTAGCGCCGGTCCCGAATCACATCGCAGGCATACCGCGCAAGGTGGCGGTGGACATATTCGATGAAAAGCACCTTCAACTCATCCGGCACCTCCACATCGAAGTAGAGGCTGATCGTCGCATCGCCGTCGCTTTCCTTTTTGATCAGCAGCCCCAGCGTTTGTTCCTTGGCTGACTCAAACTCCGCCGCATTCCGCCACAGTTCCCGGTGGGCAAACTCTTGGCTATACCACAGGCGCACCACCAGTGTGGTCCACACCGTCTGCCACTCGCCGCTGAAAGTGTAGGAAACAAAGATGTCCGGGTTCTTGGGCGTGTCTTTCTCCCGGCGGTATTGCGAAGGGAAAACCAAGTGCCGTCCGTGCGGCGTGTCTTCGGCAATGCAGAGCGAGTGATCGAGGAAGGTCTGCACCAACGCTCGCAGGAGCAGTTCCTCATCCGGGCGGTGCTTCAGTCGCTCGACGCCGGTGAAGTCGAAATCTGCCCGGTAAATTTCCTCCTCCAAAACGCAGCCGATTTCATCCGTATGCGCCCGCGCCGCGCGGATGACCGCCCCGGCGTAGCCATTGATGAGGTCGGGGCGCAGCAGCACCAGATCGCCAAACTTCAGCGGACGGGCCAGACCGTGGTTGGCCAGCAGCGTCACGGCCGTGCGCATATCCGACTCGCCGAATTTTTCGCCTGGCAGCACCTGCTCTAACCGCTGCGCCAGCTCGGAGAACCGAAGCAATCGGATGTCCGATTCGTCGCGCATGGCCATTACGGCATTTTTTAGCTCGGCCAGCAAGCGCGGCGTGCTCGTCCACGGCAGCTTGTCCCACGGAATGCTCCCGGCAATGAGCTGTTTTAGCCTGGAGGGTTGGCCCCCGTTTTCTTCGTCCGAGCAATTTTCGCCCGTTTTAGCGCTGGTCGGAAGCCAGTCGGCAAAGCCGTGCTGTTCGCGAAACCGGTCAATCTTTGCGTTGCCGAGTTTCATTCCGCCAACATCCGTTTGTGAGAAGATCAGCAGCCGGGCCGTTTCCCGGGCTTCCTGTGGGTCGTTCGCCGCGGACTTTAAGGCTTTGAGCCAGTCGCCCGCCTCGGCAAAAGGATCTTCCTTCTGTGGATTGACGAGCAGCAGTGCCAGCGCGGTTTCGTTCAGGAAGAGGCGATGGATCAGGCGGTAATCCTCCTGCCCGGCGAGGTCCCACAACAGCGCCTCGCGCTCCAGCGTGGCATCGGGCGGCAGTGGCAATTCTAACCGCCAGACGTTCATGCCGTGGGTGCGATCTTTGATCACATATTTATCTTCGATTAAGCGATGCGCCAGCGAAGTCTTGCCTACGGTTCCTTCGCCGAGTAGCACGACCTTGGCGTTCACATAGCGGCGGTGTGTCTGTGATGCGGGCTTGGCACGGGCATCGGTGAGGCGATAGATGTAGATGACTCCCGCAGTGGTGCCTACCACGAGCCGCGAACCATCAGGACTGAAGGCGACGGAAATCGGAAATACTGTCCCTTCATGTTTGATCACTTGCAGGCATGCCCCAGATTTCCAATCCCAGAGTCGAACCGTTCCGTCTATGAACCCCGTGGATGCTATCATAGCCCCATCAGGAGAGATGGCGACTGAATGCACAGTTTCTTTATGGCCCTCCAACGTCCCTACACAGGTTCCAGTTTCCAGATCCCAAATTTTGACGGTCTTGTCTTCCGAACCCGAAACGGCAAACCGTCCATTTGGCGAGACCTTGACGGAACGAACATAGCCTGAATGTTCCGTCAGAATTGCCAGACATTCGATTGTTTCGACGTTCCAAATGCGGACAGTGTTGTCCATCGAACCTGACACAGCCCGCTTTTGGTCATAGGCTACAGAAATTGTACCCACCGAGGCCGAGTGGCCTTTTAAAGTCGCCAGCAATTCGTGTGTCGCGACATCCCAGATTTTCAGAATCGGATCGCCTCCCGCTCCGCTCGAAATCAACCGCTTCCCGTCTGGGAGTACAACAATTGACCTAACGAGATGCTTGCTCGCTTGCCATTTCGCGAGTCGTTTTCCTGACTCTACGCTCCAAACACCGATCATGTTGTCATCCGAGGCCGAAAAAATCCGCTTCCCATCCGGCGTAATCGCGACGGAATTCACATCGTCAGTATGCCCTTCCAACGTCGCCCGGCATTCACCGGTCTCCATATCCCAAATCTTGATCGTCTTGTCTTTGGAGCCAGACGCAAACCATGTCCCATCCGGACTGACAGCCAAACTATTGACCCAGCCCTCGTGTCCTGTGATCTTGCGCTCCAACACGGCCAGCGGCTCGGCCTCCTGCACTGGCTCTGCCGGTTTGGGCTTTTCCGTTGCCGACTTCTTCTGAACCTCAGGCTCCGGAGCAGGTGACTCGGGTTCAGTTTCGGGCCAGCAAGTAGCCAACACCTCCTCAAACGCAACCTCGGATTCCTCACGAAAATCCACATACTTGTAGCGCCGGAGCGTATCCGGGAGGTCACCGTCTTCCAGCAGGAGGGGGATGAACCGGCGGCCCGCATTGGACGGGTCGCGGTGGACGGCGGTGCTCCGCTCCAGCGCCACCCAACCCGAGGCCAGCGCCGCCGGCGAGATGCACAGCAGCAGCACCCGCGACTGTTCCAGCCCCTCATCTACTTTCAGCGCGATGATGTCTCCTGCCTGGATGATCCACTCATCCAACCATACCCGCACCCCCGCCGCCTTCAGCCGTTCTGCCAGCTTCCGCACGCGCGGCTTGTCCTTCGAGTTGTGGCTCAGGAATACGTCATATTTGAAATGGTGTGGCATAATTTACCATTTATACAAACTCAGAAATTTCTAAAATTAGTCAAATCTATAACTATATCACAAAAACACTAATTTGCATAAAATTTTGTGTATCCAAACCCATACCCAATCCATGTCAAACATCAACCTGATTATTGAAGAGCGAGCGGTCAGCATCGGAAAATTTATGGTTGGTCGGTTACTCCCGTTTCGTCAAAAAAGAATGGTGGGGCCATTCATTTACATTGACCACATGGGGCCTGTGAAATGTACTCATTGACGAAGCCAAAGAAAAATGGATTGCGCAAACTTTTCCTAAAGTAGAAGGGGATGAAAATGAGTTTGTTCCTTATCCAACGTATCCAAAGAAATAAAAATTATGGCAAAAATATCATCGAGCATCAGCAAAGAACTTTACAAAATCGAAATTAAATCCCCTACCGGAAATGTCATTATTGCGGATGAACCGGAAACAGCAGGTGGAAAAGATTTAGGGTTTTCACCCAGCGAATTATTAGCGGCTTCCCTCGCGGCTTGCACCGCAGCTACACTTCGCATGTATGCCGACAGGAAGGGGTGGGATTTGACAGAAGTAAAAATAAAAATAAACCTGGAACGGGACGAATCGGCCAATAAAACAAACATCAGCCGGGAGTTGGAATTGATTGGCAACCTTGACGAAGCACAAAAAGCAAGGCTATTCACCATTGCCGAAAAATGCCCGGTGCATAAAATGCTCAGCAATCCCATAGAAATAAGCACTCAACTCATATAGGTGAACCACACGTGTAGCGGAATCATGGAGACGCTGAACGCCTTTATCGCATCAACGTTACATCCCCTTTAAACAGCACAACTTCGCCATTCGCAAACGCTACGCGGGCAAACCACGCGTACACCCCTGCATGGGCGTCGTCCCCTTTTCGCCGTCCGTCCCAGCCTTGTGATGGACTGTTCGGCGACAAATCTGCCCCCTCAAAAACCAAGCCTCCCCAGCGGTCGAAAACCACCAATTGTTGGATCAGCACAACATCCGCTCCGGCAAAAAGCGTAAAACGATCGTTGATGCCGTCTGAATTCGGTGAAAAAACATTGGGAGCGTACAGTTCTTTATATTGTAAGACCTGAACCGTCACCGAAGCGGAGGCAAGGCACCCCCCGGCGGAAGCGGCAAGCACCTCGTAAGTGGTTGCGGTGGTCGGGTTTGCCAGCACGGTCAGGCAGGTGTTGCACGATAAGCTTTCAGCGGGCGACCACAAGATGGAAGCGGGTATTGAACCCGGCGGACTTGTCAGCAACGTGAGTTCGAGGTCTCCGTTAAAAGGAAGGGTCGGGTTTGGTGGGGACACGTCTATGGAAAAAATTTCCAACAGGGTATTGATGATGACGATGCTGTCGCAACCAAAAAGCAAGGTTTCCTGGCCAACTTCCGTCGGATGGCAGGTGGTTTCCTGCTGGAAAACTGTGTCGGGAACCTGAAAGCTGATCTGGATGACAAAAACGCTGTCGCAACCGGAAACGGCCTCGTAAATCAGCGTATCTGACGGATATTCGGCGTCAAAAAGCACGCCGTTGATGACAATGGAACTGCCAATGCAAATGGTGTCGGCAATTTCCTGAATGGGTATTGCGGTCACCATTGCCGTGTCGGTCAGTATGCAACCGTTGCTGTCTGTGATCCGGAGCACGTGTGCTCCTGCCGGAAGATCGGTGAAAACGCCGCTTATTTGTGGGTTGCCGCCATTGACCGAGTAGGTGAAACTGCCTGGAACGCCCAATACCTGAACATCTACGGAACCCAATTGTCCGAAAGTACACCCGGCAGGCGTTGTCTGTATCTGGATGTCTGGCAGCCAGTCTACGAGGATGGTCGTTGTATCATAAATCAACGTTTCGCAAGCTAAGGACAACAAACCCGTGACCGTATAGATACCGTTTTCCGTTACGGTCAACAGGCTGTCGGGCGCAGGAGCGGGAATGGCCTGTCCATTGAAATACCATTGCAGGGTATCCACGTATTCCCGGTGAACCAGCAACATGTTTTGGCAGGGATCTGCTTCCAGGGTGACTTCGGGGAAAACATCCTTCCCGAATCCGGAGAAGTAGCTGCCCCAGCCCCGGTCGCCCGATCTTCCCAAAATTCCCGTATGCAGGGAGCAGTCCGAAGTAATGCGAAGGTTGCCCGTGTAACCTGTGCCGATATAGGTCACAAATCCGTTGCTTCCCGGAACCGGATAAGGATCGCTTAAAACGCCCGTATTCCCGGTTGCTTCCACGACGGGCGGGCAATTTTCCCGGGTGACGATGAACAGCCGTGGCATAAAAGCCAAATTACCGATGAAGTCTATGATTGGAATGTTGTTCACCGTTGCGCTGATTTGGCAGGACAGTGGTGGGATGTTACTAAACCCGGCGTTGTTGGTATTCTGACCGCCGGCTAAGGATTGGTACATAAAAACGGGTTCGCTGGTTTTTATGTACATGTTTTGCTGATTGACGTAGAATGCCGGAGGAACGATTGCATGCTGACCGGCATCAAGGATGAATTCAGGCGTTGCGTTGCCGTTGATAAAAACTTCCGTACCGTCGTAATGTGCTACCACAATGGGCGTTTCCAGGTTCTGTGAAGAACCGGTAAAAGAGCCGTCTCCCCGGACTAAAACATGCGCCGTCCCGATCCATTCCAAAGGGGCAATCTGGTCTATGCCAATATCTATGCCGGCATTGGGGTGGCCCGCCCACCAGGAGCCGCAATTGACTGCGATGGGCTTGGTGGAGGAGACCAAAGTCCCCATCAGGCCAGCTATGTTGACGGGATGTTCCACCCGGCAATAGGCAGACAGGACATAGGATTCGCCTGCGTTCAGCGTAAACGTGATGGCGCTTCCGGGGGTGTACACCTCGTTGACGCCAGGGCCGATGGTTTGTAAAGCAATCGTTGGGGCATAGCCGGTTATGCTGACCTGGGTATTGTTTTCTGTAGCCATGATGCCGATGAAATTGGATCGGTTTACCCCCGCAGAATTAACCAGGTGCGCGATTCGGAAGGTCGTTCCCAGCCCCGATCTTCCTTTTGCCGTTAAGGCGCCGGCCTGTGCATCCTGCCGCACCCGCAGATTTGCATAGAATTTTTTTGGGCCTTTGGCAATGATGCCCCGTTCCGCGAGTGACTGATTCAACTCCGATACCAGGGCAAGGATCGTAGAATTGGTCGTGAAACCAACCCCAATTGTTGCCGGATTGCTGTTGGAGACGGTCACGATGGAATCCATGTAGGCCCAGTTGGAGGTTGCCGGATTAAAGTGCCGGAAGCTCACCGTCACGGGAAAAGGAATGGTTTCCGGCGTAGACAAATACAAAAACTGGTCTACATCGTCAGTATCTCTGGAGTGCATCGGCGGGATGTAGTGGATGGTGTCCAATTGGGCATGGAGTGGTTGGATGCCCCAAAACAGACAAATGTAGCACGCAAAAAAGGATAGGTTGGGATGTTTCATCTATGTAGCGGGATATATGATTCAAACGCTAAGATACTTTTGTAGCTACTTTTCGGGGAATTTTCATGGGGGCATTTTTAAGGTGAGTTCGGGAAGAAAACATGCCTTTTTGAATGGTGTAAAGACTTCTTTAGCTGCCTTGCGGAGATTGTTTCCCGCAAAGGGCGCCAAGGTATCGCAAAGGGCGCAAAGCGGGACGCCATACTTAGCGATTGTTTCCCGCAAAGAGCGCCAAGGTATCGCAAAGGGCGCAAAGCGGGACGCCATACTTAGCGTCCTTTGCGATACCTTGGCGCCCTTTGCGGGAAATTTTAGACGCAGGTAGCATCTCAAAAAAACGGATCGCGAATCGCAAAAATTGAGACAACACCTGCCGCTTAAGGCGGCGAGATGTCGCCTCAATTTTTGTTAAGTTGACCACATTCGACAGATACAATTCAACTCTTCTCCCGCTTCTCCTTCAGCTTCCGCTGGTAAAGCTCCTCCCGGGCCTGCGTATTTTTCGGATCGGTGATGTCTAGTCTTTTGGCGGCATCCGGGTGGTTGGGGTTTACTTTCCGGCCGGGGAAGGCGAGTTTGCTTTTCAGGGCTTTCGCCGTTTCCTGGTCCGTTTCTTCCACCAAGCGGGTCAGGTCTTCTTCCGTGAGGTAGCGGCCGCTTTTCAACTTTTTGCGGGCTGCTTCTTTGGCCACTTCCGAACCCACGATTTCATCGTAGCGGTTGCTGGCGCGGGGCGTGTCCGTTTCTTCATCCTCAACGGCAGCGCCGCGCGATTTTTTGCGAATGGACGTGGTCACTTCGC
>JBJXFD010000437.1:0-26019 GCA_046153985.1 Saprospiraceae bacterium | reverse complement strand
CCCCGACCGGGGTCGGGGCACGAATCCTAAAATAGCAAAGCCGGTAGCGCACTAAAGGCGGCGCTACCGGCTGTATAACATAGACATGGCGGAGTTAAGCCACTCTGTGAGACTCCTTTAGCCACTTGATTTTGTGGCGACTTTGGGAGCCGAGTCTATTCAGCAATAATGACTTTCTGGCTGTTCAACACCCTGCCTTCTGAAAGGATGTTAAAGATATAAGTACCTCTTTTCAAATAAGATACATTAACTTCATTGCCCCGAATCAACGTTGGAGGCTGGATGAGACGGCCATCAAACGCATAGATCTGGAGCATTGGCTGGATCAGGCCAACGGGCAATTCGAGGCGCAGCACACTGTCGGCGGGGTTAGGAGAAATCCGGACCCGCATGACCGGGGATTCCTCTCCGGTTGGCGTTGCGGTAGAATTGGAAAACAACCACTCGTAGCCATCCGGGAACTCCCGTGCCCAGTACCACTCGCTGTGCTGACCGTCATTGTGCGTCAGCAGGAACAACTCTTCATCCGTGAATCCGGCGTTCGACAGGGTGTTGTACATGGCGTTGAGGTCTTCTACAACGGAGCCGTTGTCTTCCTGGTCTCCTGCGAGCAGGTAAAATTTTATATTTTCTTCCTTGCCGGTCGTGCTAACATGTGTGTACGCCGAATTGCCGGCAAACCAAAACGCCGGCGAAAAAATACCGACTTTTCCGAACACATCCTGGTGTTCGATGGCTGCATACAAAGAAATCAGGGCGCCCATAGAAGAACCCATGATCCCGGTGTGTTCACGCCCGGACAGGGTACGGTAGTTCGCATCTACATAAGGCTTCAGCGTTTCCACCATCCAGGCCGTGTATTCGTCGCCTTGTCCGCCGCCATATTGAGGATTGACCCAGGGCGAATATTCGTCTAACCGGAATGCGCTGTTGTATATCCCTACCACAATGGCGCCATCATCGCCATTCCCAAATAATTCATTGAGGGATTCGTCCACTTCCCATTCGCCAGAAAAGCTGGTGTTTTCATCAAAAAGATTCTGGCCGTCCTGCATGTACAAAACCGGGTAATGTTTGCCGGAAGTGGCGTAATCCGGAGGCAAATAAATCAGGATTTTGCGGTTGCGGTTGAGCTGCGGTATTCCAAAATCTTCGTCGAGAACAAAAACATTGGCGGAAGCCGTACCTGTGCCGCCGGAACCGAGGTCTTCCCAGCTGAGAATAGTGAGGTTCACCGTTTGGGCGCTGCCGTTGTACTGAATGCTCCGGTCAGGCAGGTAGCCCCCGCCAGCATTGCCTTCTACGGTTGCCCAGCTTCCGCGGGTGAATTTAAATTTGACTTCCCCGGCTGCAACGTTCAGAACAATCTGATAAGAGCCATTGGCGCCCGGAACAAGAATGGAGCCCGGATCGCCGGGGTTCCAGGTATTTGGCGTTCCCGCCAGATAAATTTGAGCCCCGGGAGGCGTATTGGCTGGTATAGCTGTGACTTTAATGGTCAACTGAGCGAAGAGGGGCAACGTAATCGCCCATGCCGCCCAAAGCAGCAACAAATGTTTGCGCATAATATTTATCGGTTTGATTGATTAGTGAGTAGATTTGGATGACTTTATACTCCCGTATGAATTTGCCTGCAAAAAAAAGAAAAAAGCACCAAATGCCCAACCTTTTACCGTTTCAATCCGGTCTTGTTCTATTGAAAGAAAAATCGAAGCATCGAAGTCCAATTCAGCAACGATCCAATTACTTAGCCAACCAATAAAAATTTGTGACATGAAAAAATTGAACTCTTTTCTGACTCTTGCCCTTGGCACGGCCATCCTGATCACATTTTCAGGTTGCCTTAAAGACAAGTGCGAGTCCACAATCACCTACCTGGTGTACAAGCCGGTTTATGTAAAAATGGACGAAGTCCGGAACGATTTGCGCACGGAAGCACCCCGCGCTCTGAAAAAACCTGGCAATATTTACGTTTATGGAGACTACCTTTTTGTGGCCGAACAACGGGAAGGCATTCATGTCATTGACAACTCCGATCCATCCAACCCGACAAGCGTGAGTTTCATCAAAATACCCGGCTGCGAAAACATGGCTGTACGTGGTAATATTCTGTACGCCAACAGTTACGTTGACCTCGTATCCCTCAATATTTCCAACCCGCAGTCGGTGCAATTGGTTTGCCGCACAAACGACATGTTTGAACCGCTTGCACTCTATGAAGACCTCGGCTATTTAGTTTATTACGAACCGACAAATGAAACCGTAGAACGCCCCTGCGATTCGCCGGTTTATTTTTACGAAGATTTCGGTGGCTGGGGAGGACCGGGCCGAAAGGATGTACTTTTTGTCAATTCTTCATTTGACAACAATGCAGCTGGCAGCGAGTCGAACGGCAACGCCCCTGCCGGAGTCGGAGGCTCCATGGCCCGTTTTACGTTAGCGGCAAACCGGCTTTATTCTGTGGGCACTTATGACCTGAAAGTGTTTGGCCTCAATGGAGAAGGCTGCGCGACGCTTAACAATACGATCCAGGTGGGCTGGGGCATCGAAACCATTTTCCCCTATCAGGATAAACTGTTCATTGGTTCCAGCAGCGGTATGTTCATTTACGACAACAGTAACCCGGATCAGCCGACCCAGCTTGCTGCCTTTGCGCATGCCCGTGCCTGCGACCCGGTTTATGTAAGTGGCAATACCGCGTATGTAACGCTGCGGGATGGTAACGAGTGCGCAGGTTTTGTCAATCAATTAGACGTGGTCAACATCACCAACATCACCAATCCGGTTCTGCTGAAGTCTTATCCGATGCACAACCCGCACGGCTTGTCCATCAGTGACGACAACCTTTTTCTTTGCGAAGGCGATCAGGGGCTTAAAATTTTCGACGCTTCGGAATGGGCTAAAATTGATCAGCGCCTCTTGTCACATCAAAATGAATTTTTTGCGTTCGATGTAATAACTTTAGGCGATAAAAAGTTAGCCATTGTAATAGGGAAAGAGGGATTGCGTCAGCTCGATTACACGGATCCAGCGCAACCAAGGGAATTGAGCCTCATTCCTGTGCAACAATAAGATCTTGTTTGGGAATCCCAAACAAGATCTAAAGCAGTAATCCAAAATATTAAGTCTATGAAAAAATGGTTATTAGGCTTCCTCGTTTTCAATTTGCTGGTTCTGGCGCAGCAAACCGGTTTTTCACAGGAAACCCGGGATCGCGAAAAAACAGATGCGGTTTACATGAAAAACGGCATTGTTTATCGGGGTGATTTGCTCAGCTACGACGAAGCGCTGGGCATCGTGCGCATACAACTCTTCGACGGAGAAGTGGTCGTTCTGGAAGAAGATAAAATTGAGCGCATTGTAAAAGCGGACAGCGACAGCAAAAAGAACAATAAAGCCTCAGAGGACAAAGAGGAACTCACTGATGTGGTTTACCTGAAAGACGGCAGCGTACTCAAGGGATTGATTGTGAATTATGAACAAGGCGCTACCCTGAACTTCCGGTTGCAGAACGGCGAAGAAATCGTAATCATTGACTCCGAAATTGCGCGGATCGTTCAGGATGTGCGGGAGCCTAAAGCCAATTCATACGACGATTTAATAAATGGTAAAGTTAAAGCCAAACCCAAAGAACAAGTGTACAATTTCAAAGAACGCGGTTTTTATAATGCCACGATGCTCGGGTCCCTGAATACCCGTGCAGGTAATGAGTTTAAAATGGGCTTGAGTTTCCACAATGTGAGCGGATTTCAGTTTTCAAGGTGGCTTGGGATTGGTCTTGGGGTTGGCATCGAGACTTATGGAACGGACGACGACGAAGTCATCTACCCGATTTTTGCAGAATTCAGGGGCTATCTCAATAAAAAGATCAAAGCGCCATATTACTCCCTCGGCGCAGGTTATGGGTTCATGGCCACCAACGAAAAAGAATTCATAACGGAAGCGCGCGGCGGTTGGATGTTGCATCCTGCAATCGGTTTGCGATTCAGCGGCAAAAAGCACAGCAACCTCACAGCAGACATCGGCTACAAATTTCAGAAAGCCTATTTCCGCAGGGACTTCACCTTCAACGGCGATATTGAAATTCGGGATGTGCTTTATCAGCGGTTAATCATCCGGGTAGGTTTATTATTTTAGGATAAACGAAAAACATGCAGTATTCCGAGAAAGAAATGGTAGAAGGTTGTATCAGGAATGAACGGATCTGGCAGGAGACGCTGTACCGGCAATTCTTCCAGACCATGATACAAATGTGCATGCGCTATACCAGCGACAGGGAGACTGCTATGGAAATTGTCAATGCAGGTTTTTTGAGGGTTTTTAAAAAACTGCACACCTTCACCTTCAGCGGGTCTCTGGAAGGTTGGATCAGGCGGATCGTCTATCACAGTATCTCCGACCATTTTAAAAGCCGCACGGCTCAAAAGGTTTACTTCTTAGACATAGCGGACCACGATGCCCCTGTACAGGAATCGGCGCTTAACCGCCTGCACATTGAGGATGTGCTCAAATTAGTAGAAAAACTCCCTGTAGCAACGCGGGATGTATTCATGCTGTATGCTATTGAAGGGTTGTCGCATGCAGAAATAGCTGCGCGGGTCAACATCAGTGAAGGAACTTCAAAATGGCACCTTGCCACAGCCCGTAAAAAATTGAAACAGTGGATTAACATGGACTTTAATCAATCCAACTATGCTGGATAACAACGACATAAACGAACAATTGGCCAACGAGGCCTGGGAAAGGATGCGGCTGCTGTTGGACGCAGAAATGCCTGTGGCAGAAGATCGCCGCAAGCGTCCGGTGTTCTGGATTTGGTCAAAAACGGCAGGAATTGCAGCCACTCTTTTATTTTCCACGCTGGGAATCTGGTGGCTTGCTTCAGACAATGTTTTGACTCCTTCCGGTAATATTGCGCTCACTGGAGAATACAACCAGGCTGCATTAATCCCGAAAACGGAACGCACAGCAGAAATGCCCCAAACGGACGCACCCACGCAACAGGCCATTGCGCCGGAGCAATCTGAGGAAACCGCAAATTTGGGTTTAAACCATGCGGCATCAAACCATAAAAGCCGTTTTGATGCCTCGCAATTGCACAATTCCAACCGGACCAATAGCCTGTTTTTAAAATCCGATGTGCTCGCTTCTGCTAAAGAAGGTACCCTGTTAACGGCTAACACCCCTGGCTCTGAAAACGCGGTTGTTGTTGCCGAAGCGGTGACAAGCGAGTCTGCTAATTCCGGGGTCGTACAGGAATTCCCTGCTGTGCTCCGACTACCAGGGCTTGAACTGACTGCTTTGCCTGTGGAAACGCCTGCGATGAGCGCAGCCGCCATCCCAATAGACAAACTCGCCACACCTTGGCGCCATGGACCGGAACTTGGCGGAATTGTATCTTTTCCTACAAGTTTAGGCGGCTTCCATGCCGGTTGGGCGGCTGAAATGCCGATTGCAGACGGCTTTGCGCTGCGAGGTGCGCTGCGTTATGATTTCCAGCGCCAGACGGTTTCCAGGAACGACCGGCAGGCAGCGTTTGAAACCAGTTCCAATTCTTTGGCAGATGATCCTTTCAATCCTGTTAATGGCATAGCAACTTCAGTATCTCAACCTGACACCGTGATCAGCAGCACCTTGAAAATGCACTATGCTGCCTTGCCTTTATCGCTTTCTATGAAATTGAACGAGCGGTGGAGCGTGGAAGGTGGCGTACAGGTTGCTTACCTCTTCCAGGCATTCCGGGAAAGCCGGAATAGCGCCCAATCGTCCCTGGATACCAACGGCACAGGTCTTGACTTTGGCAGTAATAACGTAAGCAGATCCTGGTATTTCAGCAACAAAGCCCAGGAGGTTGCAGCAGAGAGCTTTCAACCCTGGGATCTCGCACTGAGCGCAGGTTTCCGATACCAGCTTTCACGGCATTGGAACGTGGGCCTTTCCGGCAATTTCGGCCTGTTGAACCAGGCAAATAAAGCCAATGGGTACCGGTTTTTAAATCGCAATACAGTACTTTCGTTAGGGTATTATTTTTGAGTGTGCCTCTTAAAAAAGTAATCTTTTTTTGCCAATCATCGTTAGTAGTGGGTATTACTTTCATTCATAATACCCATTACTATGACAATGATGAACCTGCTTTTGCCTAAGCGGCTATTTACCTTGCTGCTTGGCGCATCCCTGCTCTTTTTTACAGTTGCTTGCGGCGATGACGATGACACTTCGTTGAATCCTCCGGACGCTGCCGTTTTCCTGGTTATTGACGAAGAAAGCATTGACAATGGCAATCCCCCCAATAATTTTTCGGATACGGATGTCAACGACCAGCTTGCAGAAGTGGGATTGCGACTAACCCTAGACTATTTCAGAAACAACGTAGGCAAAACCATTGACTTGTTTACCGGCGAAGTTGGCGACGAAGGCTGGCACGCATTGAAAACAATTCCCGCTTCCTGGATCAGTGCAGGCCCCTTTACGAATGGCGCTGGGAATTACTTAGCTGCCGGCCCGGGGCTGGGCTCAGGCACACCGGACGACAACAAAGAGATCTTATTAGATGAGATTCCGAATGTGACGCCCCTGCGGGCAACTGGCCTGAAAATGCTGATTGGAACGACTGTATTGGCGGTTGTTTACGACAGCGAGGTGAGCATCAATTATTCGCCCCTTCGCGGGAATTTGAAGGGCGCCAACCTCGGATTGGTTGCTTTTGATGTGCTGGAGGTCAAAGAACGGACGGATGGATCCTCCGGTTCCCTGCCGCGGGTCACCATCCGGATTCGCAATATCAATGACGCTCTGCTGGCGCCGCTGAGTTTGTTTTCTAATGCGCCGGTTCCGCAATCTTCTTCTGAGCCGTTTGATGTGGCGCCGCCGGCTTCGGCAGGAGCCATTGAATTGTTGATTGCGCCGTAAGTGCCATAAAACAGGATCAAGTTTTCATTTAAGTGGGTGATGATGGAATAAATTTGCTATTTTTGTTTACCTAAACTTAGCAAAATGAAGGAGGCAATTCCTATCCAAACGGGCACTGTAAGCGTTGAAGCCTACATTGAATTGGAAGAACGCTCTGAAATCCGTCATGAATTCATCAACGGAAACTTGATCCCCATGCCTGGAGCAACTGATTTCCACAATGACATCTGCTTTAACATTAAAGCATTGCTCAAACAACTCCTTCAAGGCCGGGATGCCTGGATTTACATTGAAAATGTAAAAGTTCAGATCACTGACCAACAAGATTATACTTACCCCGATGTATTCGTCACCCTCGATGCACGGGATACGGAAGATCGCTACATCAAAAGGTATCCGATTGCAATTTTTGAAGTAATTTCAAAAACCAGTCGTATCGAAGACTCCGCCGACAAGTTTATTCGCTACAAAAACATCGAATCGCTCCGGGATTATATTCTGGTGGACTCCGAAAAAGTGTTCGTTGAATTGCGCAGTAAGCAAGAGGACGGGACTTGGGAGGCATCTACCTATTTCCTTTCCGATATGCGTTTTTCGCTACCTTCGTTAGGCATTGAATTGCTGCTTGAGGCTGTTTATGAAGGTGTTCAGGTTGCTTAATCGATTTTCTAGCAAATTCTCATAACTATGAATTTACATCTGGACGACGAGACCGACTTTTGGGACGAATTGAGTGAGGCCCAAAAAGCTCAGATAGAGCTGGCTATTCAGCAATTGTCTGCAGGGCAAGGAATTCCACATGAGGAAGTAATGGAGGGGCTTAGGAAAAAATATGTAAGGTGAGATTGCCTGTCACTCCTTCCCCTTCTTTTGCCGCTCCGTCAACTCCACAAAACTCCTGGCCGCATTGGTAAACTCCGACGGCATCAAAATGATTGTTGTGGTATTGTTGTCAATGCCAATTTCTGAAAGCATTTGCATCCGCCTCAATTCTAATGAAAAAGGGCTATCCTCCATCTGTTTAGCGCCTTGCGTCAATTTGATGGAAGCTTCCAATTCGGCTTCAGCTTTGATGATCCTGGCTCTTTTTTCGCGGATGGCTTCGGCTTCGCGCGCCATGGCTCGTTGCATTGCCAGGGGAATTTCCACATCCTTCATTTCCACCATTTCAATCTTGATGCCCCAGGGTTCAGTGGCGCTGTCCACGATTTGTTGGAGGGTATTGTTGATTTTTTCCCGTTCTTTTAACACCTCATCCAACAGATGTTGGCCGATGATGTTGCGCAGTGCCGTTACTGAAAACTGATATACCGCCGAGTTGAAATCTGCCACTTTAATGATTGCCTTTTCCGGATCCGTAACCCTGAACCATAGCACCGCATTCACTTTAATGGTGACGCTGTCTTTTGTAATGGTTTCCTGTTGCTCCAGGTCAACCGTTTTTGTTCGGATATCAATGGTGCGCTGGCGTTCGATAATCGGAATGATCCAGTAAAGCCCCGGGCCTCTGATGCCGGTGAATCTACCCAATCTGAAAACGATGGCTCTTTGGTATTCCTGGGCAATTCTCAATCCGGATAAGATCAAAAGGACAAGAAACAGCCCAATTTGAAGGAAGGTCATAACTTTGTTTTTGCGTGAAGGGAACTTTCAAACACCTTGCCGACATGATCTGTCAGCAACCTATAACAAAGTTAATAAAGAAAAATAGCTCTATACTATAAATGCAACCTTTCCTTCCTACCCAGCAAAATTTCCTCATTTTCAACCCTTTCCGGATCCGGCACACAACAATCCACCGGGCAAACCGCCGCGCATTGGGGCTCTTCATGGAAGCCCACACATTCGGTGCACTTATCGGGAACAATGAAATAAAAATCATCTGAAACGGGCGACTGCTTGGCTTTTACTTCCACAGTTCTTCCGTCTTCGAGTACATACACCCCTTCTACCGTTGAGCCGTCGGCGATGGCCCATTCCACGCCGCCCTCATAAATGGCATTATTCGGACACTCCGGTTCACAGGCGCCGCAATTGATGCACTCATCCGTAATCATGATGGCCATATCTTCCGCTTGTTTTTTCTTAAAACACTTGCCAACCTTAATGGTTTGCGGGCGCAAAGATAAAGCGATATTCCTTATCTTTGGCCAGTTTGAAAAATGATAAGCATCTTGGCAAAAGAAAAATTAACCGCGACCACCGACGAGCCCGGCAAAGTGACGCCGCTGATGCAACAGTATGCAACGGTGAAAATGAAGTATCCGGACGCTATACTGTTGTTCCGCGTGGGCGATTTTTATGAAACCTTTGGCGAAGACGCCATTGCGGCATCCAAGGCCCTCGGGATTGTGCTCACCAAACGCAACAATGGCGGCGCCGACGTGGAATTGGCCGGTTTCCCGTTCCATTCCGTGGATTTGTACTTGCCGCGTTTGGTGCGCGCAGGCTACCGCGTGGCCATCTGCGAACAGTTGGAGAAGCCAAGCCCGTTGAAAAAAATTGTCAAGCGCGGGGTCACGGAAGTCGTGACGCCGGGTGTAGCTGTGGACGATAAATTGCTCGATCACAAAACCAACAACTACCTCGCATCCCTTTATTTTGGTAAAAACGACATGCTGGGAATGGCTTTTTTAGACATTTCGACCGGCGAATTTTTGGTTTGTGAAGGCGATTTTTCTTACGCCGATAAGTTGCTGCAAAGCTTTAATCCTTCTGAAGTCTTGTTTTCAAAAGGAGCCAAAAAGGAGTTTGAACGGCGTTTTGGCGACCGCCATTACACCTTTGCACTCGACGACTGGATTTATACCATAGACTACGCCCGCGAAAAACTGCTGGCCCATTTTGAAGTCCATGGACTGAAAGGCTTTGGGGTGGAAGAACTGGAATTGGCCCAGGTTGCAGCAGGCGGCGCCTTGCACTATCTGGCGACGACTGAAAACCGAAACCTGCGCCACATCAGCGCCCTCAGCCGGATTCAACCGGAAAAATACGTTTGGTTAGACCGTTTCACCATCCGGAATTTAGAACTGATCCGTTCGCCCCATGAAACCGGGGTATCCTTGTTGCAGATTTTGGATCATACCATTTCGCCCATGGGGGCACGCCTGCTCAAAAAGTGGGTGGTGTTGCCCCTGAAGTCGCAACAAGCCATCGAAGCCCGGCTGGATATGGTCGGGTATTTTTTGAAGGAACAAACCTTGCGTGCGGACATTGAGCACCAAATTCGGCAGATAGGCGACCTGGAACGTTTAATTTCCAAAGTCCCGCTCGGCAAAATCAATCCGAGGGAAGCCGTACAGCTCAAGCGGGCATTGACTGCCATTGAACCCATCAAAAATGCGTTAGCGACAAGCGACAACCTGTTTTTGCAAAAAGTGGCTGAAGGGTTGAACCCCTGCCATTTGCTGCGCCAGGAAATCGAACGGCAATTGGTGGAAGAACCGCCCGTCAACATTGCCAAAGGCGGGGTCATTGCAGAAGGATGTTCCGCGGAATTGGATGAATTGCGGCACGTCATCAACAACAGCAAAGAATTGCTGCTCGAAATCCAGCAGGCCGAAATCACGCGTACTGGCATTTCCAGTTTGAAAATCGGTTTTAACAGCGTTTTCGGCTATTACCTTGAAGTAACGAACAAATACAAAGACCAAACGCCGCCCGAATGGATTCGCAAGCAGACGCTGAGCAACGGCGAGCGCTTCATCACGGAAGAACTGAAGACCTTAGAGGCGAAAATTCTGGGTGCTGAAGAACGGATTCTGGAATTGGAGGTTCGGCTTTTTGAACAATTGGTCCTTTCTCTGAACGACTACATCCAGCCGGTGCAACACAATGCCGCGTTGATCGCCCAATTGGATTGCCTGATTGCGTTTGCCCGAATTGCCGAAAAAAACCAGTATTGCCGCCCGGAAATGGATGATTCGCTGGTAATTGACATCAAAGCGGGGAGACATCCGGTCATTGAACAGCAATTAGACCCCGGCGTGGAATACGTACCCAACGATGTCTTTTTAGACAACGAAGATCAACAGATTCTGATGATCACCGGCCCCAATATGGCCGGAAAATCGGCCTTGCTGCGCCAAACTGCACTAATTTGTCTGATGGCCCAAATGGGCAGCTTCGTTCCGGCAAAAAGCGCGCGCATCGGCCTTTTAGACAAAGTTTTCACCCGCGTAGGCGCTTCTGATAATATTTCTTCCGGCGAATCTACTTTCATGGTGGAGATGAATGAAACGTCCAGCATCATGAACAATGTGTCGGACCGGAGCCTGATTCTTTTGGATGAAATTGGACGAGGAACCAGCACGTACGACGGCATATCCATCGCCTGGGCCATTGCAGAATATCTGCACAACAACGGGTTTGCACGCCCAAAAACCCTGTTTGCGACGCACTACCACGAGCTCAGCGAACTGGAAGGCAAATTACCGCGCATCAAAAACTACAATGTGGCCGTGAAAGAAGTGGGCCAAAAAGTGGTTTTCCTGCGGAAATTAGTGCCGGGTGGCAGCCAGCACAGTTTTGGTATCCATGTGGCCAGAATGGCAGGCATGCCCAAACCCATCGTGGAACGGGCAGGACAGATCATGGAACAATTGGAGCAAAAGCAAATCGAAACCGATACCGACAAAGCGCAGGGGCCAAAAGTGCGCAAAGCCAAAACCAACGCCATCTCGGTGGATCCGGCCATCCAGCTCAGTATTTTCGAAACAGTGGATCCTTCCGTCGGAAAAATTCGCGCGGCCCTCTCAGCGCTTGACCTCAACGGCATGACCCCTATCGAGTGTATGATGCGCTTGAGCGAGCTGAAGAAAATGGTGGAAGAAGAGTAGGTCAGTTGGCAGGGTTAATTCCTCAAATACTCAGCAAATCAAATCCTCAACAAAATGAACATCGCCCTCATCGGATATGGAAAAATGGGAAAAACAATCGAACGTTTAGCCCTTGCAACCGGGCATTCGGTCGTGTTGAAAATAGATCAGGACAATTCCGGAGACCTGAATGCAGCACGGCTGAAGGCGGTGGACGTAGCTATTGAGTTTTCCAGGCCGGAAAGCGCGTTTGATAACATTTGCCGATGTCTGGAAGCTGGCGTGCCGGTTATTTCAGGTACGACAGGCTGGTTGAGCCGGCTTGAGGAGGTAAAAGCGCTTTGCGAAAGCAGGAAAGGCGCTTTTTTGTACGCCTCCAATTTCAGCGTTGGGGTGAACCTGTTTTTTGCCCTGAACCGGCAATTGGCCCGGTTGATGGCCAATTATCCGCAGTATGAACCCGGCTTGCTCGAAATTCACCACATTCACAAATTAGACGCGCCCAGCGGAACCGCAATTACGCTGGCGGAAGACCTGATGGCCGCCCTTCCGAAAAAACAAAAATGGGTAAATACAGATTCGGGCGCTCCGGACGAATTGTCCATCCTTTCGGAAAGAACCGGCGAGGTACCCGGCACCCATGAGGTACAATACGTCAGTGCCATTGACACCATAACCATCCGGCATGAGGCGCATTCCCGCGAAGGGTTTGCACACGGGGCGCTGGTTGCAGCGGAGTGGATTGTTGGAAAGGAAGGGTGTTTTGAAATGAAAGATGTGCTGGGATTGGGATAAAAGCGATGGTGCTTCATCATATTTTTTGGTTCAAACAGAATATTACCTGTATTTTTGTAATTATCATTCTATGGCAAGAGACAAATTCCATTACCTTGTACGACAGGCGCTTGAAAACGATGGGTGGACTATCACCGCTGATCCTTATCAGGTACCTATGGGTGGTCGCAAGGCTTACATAGACCTTGGCGCTGAACGTCTCATTATAGGAGCGCAACGGGGTAACGATAAAATTGCTGTAGAGATCAAGACGTTTTCAGGAATGTCCGATTTACAAGATTTGGATCAAGCTACCGGCCAGTTCATTCGATACCGGCTTGCTCTGAAAAAAGAAGAACCTGATCGAAAACTGTATCTGGCCATTCCTGCTGTTTTCTACGATCGTTTTTTTCAGGAAGTATTCTTTGTAGAACTCATGGAAGAAACAGGAATCAGTATTCTAATTTACGACGAATTCAATCCAATTGTTAAAAAATGGATAAGATAACAGCTCACCATAACATCGTTCAAGCACTTGTCGAAGAAATCGGAGACATTGCCACCCCTTCTTTCAAAGACATTGAAACTCAAATCATTATAGACAAAAAAAAAGGCCACTACATCCTTATGTCAGTTGGCTGGAACAATCGTCAATGGCACTATGGAAGTTTTGTGCATATTGATGTAAAACCAGATGGGAAGGTGTGGATTCAGCATGATGGAACGGATCTTTCCATTGCTGCGGAATTGATGAAGCGCGGTATCCCTCAACAAGACATTGTACTGGGCTTTAAATCCCCGATCGAACGAGAGTGGGTGGAAGGCTTTGCTGTTGCTTAAAACCTTCCACCATCGTATCGTGGTATTCTGATCTACTCTATGAAAATGCCCTACTCCATCGTAGGCAATCCAATAATCACCTTAATTTCAGGAGAAATGCGGATGCGGATTTTAACAATCAGCGGATCCCGCAACGTCGCATAAGCCCTTCGATGCAGGGCATACGCCGTTTTGATTGTGCTGAAAACTGAAGTCATGGCAGCGCTCTTTTTGTTTTCATCGAGAAGTTGCTGCAAACGCTCCTGAGAGAAGTTCGCATTTTTGCCCCTCAATTCCACCTCCAAAGAAGGACTGATCGCCACACTCAGCGCAAAGCTGGTAATTTCTAATCCACAGATTTCCAGCTTCGGAAAAATTTGCAGCCAGTCATCAATAATCTGATAACCTTTGTCTTTAGCGCCTTCTTTGAAGGAGTTTGCCTGGTCGCGCAGCAGATCGCCCGCATCCTGCAAGGATCGCATGAGTTTGTCTATCATGGCTTATTTGAATTTGATCTCGCCGTCAAATTTTGCTTTGCCTTCCAGAATGTCAATAAAACCATTGGTTACGGTTACCGTATTGCCATCTACAACTGCGCCGGCAATTTTCGCTTTTTTCACTTTGCCTGGCAGGTGGTATACCGTTTTGTGAGTTGCAGAACCGAACAGCATTTTGGCCATTTCCATCTGTTCTTCGCCAAACATTTCTTTCATCATCTGTGCCTGAGCGGCTACCGGCAAACGCACCAACGTTTTTTTGTTCAGTTCAAATTGCTTTTCAGAAGAAGCCATGCTGCCCATAGCGCCCATGCCGCCAAGTGGACCGGCCGCTTCATCCCCTTCCTGGGGTTGAATTTTCTGCATGGCTGCGCCAATTTTTGCCAGGTCGTCAATTTGCTTGAAGGGCATGTCAATCGTAATGAACATTTCATTTTTCGACTCGCTCATCTTCATTTTCATCACAACGTCTTTCAACAAACGTGCGTCTTCCGCAGTCAACTCACCTGGCTTGGCCATGCTTGTAAAGTACATGACGGTGTCTTTTTCCAGCTTTTCAGGGAGCGTTCCTTCCGGTGCATCCTCCGCAGCTTCCTGCAACGCCCCTTTCATCATCGGATTGCTCATCATTTCACTCATATCCATGGTAATCGTGTATTTGCCGGAACCATCACGGTTCAGGAATACTTCCTCCAGGATATTGATACACCCGGTGAGGAAAAGCGAACAGGTACATACTAACAGAAACATCCATTTTTTCATGGTGGGATATTTAAGATTTTGGATAAATTGAACCCAAAAGTAAGCCAATTCAGGCAAAGTTGAAGATGCCGGACAGAAAAAACAAAACCGGGCCACGTTTTCAAAAACTATCCCATGGTTTAAACGTTTCAAAATCTTTATTTCAATCATCCAACCAACCAACAATATGACAAATCGGGCCGTAACGCTTGGCGAGTTGAAAGCAAGTGGATACCAACCGCGCTCTATCAAAGCAGAATTGAGAGCCAATCTGATCGGTAAATTAAAATCGAAGGAAAAAGTATTTGAAGGCATTATTGGATTTGAAGATACTGTACTGCCCGACATCGAGCGCGCGGTCTTGTCATGCCACAACATCCTGCTGCTCGGTTTGCGCGGACAGGCAAAAACCCGAATCGCCCGTCTGCTCATTAATTTGCTCGATGAGTACGTTCCAGTGATCGCCGGAAGCGAATTGAATGACGATCCAATGCAGCCATTGTCCCGGTATGGCAAAGACCTTATCGCCGAAATGGGCGACGCAACGCCGGTGGATTGGTTGCACAGAAGTGCCCGCTACGTAGAAAAATTAGCGACCCCCGATGTGAGCGTTGCCGATTTGATTGGCGATGTAGATCCGATCAAAGCTGCGACCCTCAAGCTCCCGTACTCCGACGAGCGGGTCATCCACTTTGGCCTGGTGCCCCGGGCACACCGCAGTATTTTTGTGATCAACGAGTTGCCCGACCTTCAAGCGCGCATTCAGGTGTCTCTATTTAACATTCTGGAGGAAGGCGATTTGCAAATCCGCGGATTCAAACTTCGTTTACCCTTGGACATCGAATTTTTGTTTACCGCCAATCCGGAAGATTATACCAACAGGGGCAGCATCATTACGCCGCTGAAAGACCGCATCGAAAGCCAAATCCTCACCCACTACCCAAAAACCATAGAAATTGCCCAACGCATTACAAATCAGGAAGCCCAATTAGCGGAAGAGCAAAAAGAAGCAATTGCCGTGCCGGAAGTGTTGCACATTCTGCTGGAGCGCATTGCTTTTGAGGCCCGGGACAGCGAATTGGTGGACGATAAAAGCGGCGTGTCGGCCCGTTTGAGCATTTCTGCTTACGAAAATTTAGTCAGCACCGCCGAACGACGTATGCTGATCAATGGAGAAACCAAAACATCGGCCCGCATTACCGATTTCTGGGGCATCGTGCCTGCCATCACCGGCAAGGTCGAGTTGGTCTACGAAGGCGAACAGGAAGGGCCATATGCGGTGGCCATGGTCTTGTTGAATCAGGCCATCAAAACGATGTTCCTGGAACACTTTTCCAACCCGGATCGCCTCAAAAAGGGACAGGATCGCGACCCCTACGGAGCTACCCGTGCCTGGTTTGCCGGCGGGAATACAATTGACCTGATGAACGATTGCAGCGATGCCGACTTTCATGCTGCCCTGGATAAGGTAGCCGGTTTGCGCAAATTGGTGGAACAAGTCATGAAAATTCAGGGGCCTGAAGTCTATACTTATATGGAGTTGGTCCTGCACGGGCTCGCTACGTTCAATATTTTGAGCAAAGAAACCCTGGAATCCAGCTTTTCTTTCCGGGATGTGCTGGCCAATATGCTCGGCGACGACGATTTATTTGACGAAGATGAGGATTGATGTGTAGATTCGCGTCCAAATCAGCGGATCATGCTTCTAAACATCAATCCTATCAATCCCGAAGGCAGAAAAATCAGCCAGGTTGTGGAGATTTTGCGCAAAGGCGGAATCATCATTTATCCGACAGATACTGTTTATGCCCTCGGGTGCGATATTTTTCAGCAAAAGGCGGTTGAACGCATTTGCCAGCTTCGCAAGCTCGACCCCGCAAAAGCGATGCTTTCCTGTATTTGCAAAGACATCAGCCAGATTGCCATT
Organism: Saprospiraceae bacterium; assembly: GCA_046153985.1. Lineage (GTDB taxonomy): Bacteria > Bacteroidota > Bacteroidia > Chitinophagales > Saprospiraceae > JABWAJ01. The sequence continues at coordinate 9,535 of JBJXFD010000437.1, read as the reverse complement.
TACACCAAACCCATTAATACCCCAACGTTCAAATTGCTCCGCAACAACCTGCCGGGGCCGTTCACCTTTATCCTGGAAGCGAACAATGACCTGCCCAAGCTGCTGAAAAACAGAAAAAATACGATTGGGGTGCGCATTCCCGACCATCGGGTGCCCATTGATCTCGTGGAGGAACTGGGCCGCCCTATCCTGACGACCTCTCTTAAATCGGATGACGACATTGTGGAATACTATACCGATCCTTCGGAAATCTACGAAATTTATAAAAAATTGGTGGACGTTGTCATTGACAGCGGCCCCGGCGGCATCCTGCCTTCGGCGCTCATCAACAACACGGGCAATGAACCAGAAGTCGTTCGCGAAGGACCACAAGCCCTGAAGTGGTAAGGTAAGGAGTCAATACACCGCTGTATTGCAAACAAGCGAAACACCCCGGGTATATTTGGAGTGTTTTGTCATGCGCAAAGCTAAATGGGCAGCAATCTCATCGGCTGCGGCGTCTTCCTGCGCGTTGTATTTCAATTCAACCACCATTCCAGTGTCCTCGAACGGCGTTGCAAAGTGCCAGGGCAAACAAGGGCCATATAACATTTCCCCGTCAAGGGTAAGGCGAAATCTGCCGTCCATGCTCCTGTAATAGGCTCTTTGGTAGGTATTAACCAACGCAGCCTGATAAGTTTTATCAGGAAACCATAGCTGGAGGCGCTCCCCAACCAGTGTTTGTAATTCTTGCCAGGTGCAATCCGGAAGTGGTTCCAGGGTTTTGCCGCCCAGCTGATTTGACCTGGATTTAATTTCCAATACCGGATTCTTGATGAGGTTCTCAATGGCTCCGTACCAGCGCACCCGGATTTTGGTGCGCATGGAGACCCCGTTGAGGCTGTCCTGTGCATTGTCCCAGTTCAGCGTATCCCAGTAGACATTGTTGATTTGCCGGTCTGGAAAAGCTTTTTCAAAGGCCACGGGATGAACAAGGATCATCTGCTCCAATGCGGCGCGTTCCAACCTTTCGACTTTGTATTTTCGCTCGTACCGCATGATTTTCTATCCTTTACGTCTGAAATTTCCCGCCAAGGTCGCGAAGGTTTACTATCGTGAATCTTCGATTTCGCAAAGGGCGCTAAGGTGGGCGTCACGCTTTGCGGACTTAGCGAAACCTTCGCGCCCTTTGCGGGAAATAAGCTCTACCAAAACTTGTCCCGTGCAACGGGAAGACTATAAGAAAGTGTTTTAACGCAGCTATTGGACTATAAAAACAGACACTAGTTCAGTTCTATACTTTCCACAATTTCGAGCCCATAACCAATTAAGCCGATGCGCTTGCGCGGGTTATTGGAAATCAGCCGCAACTTGGTGACGCCTAAATCCCGGAGGATTTGCGCGCCAACGCCGAAATCGCGTTGTTCTATTTCCTGTTTTCTTTCAAAAATTGCAGGATGGCCCGTTTCATACTGCAGTCTGTACTGCTGAATCCGGTGTAATATGGCATCGCTTTTTTCGCTGTGGCGCATACAAATGATGATTCCCCGGCCTTCTTCTGCAATGATTTCCATCACCTTGTTCAGATGGCTGCCGTAATCTTCCACCAACGTCCCCAAAATATCACCGGTAGCCGAGGAAGAATGTACCCGCACCAAAACCGGTTCATCTGGCGCCCACTGTCCTTTTTTTAAAGCAATGTGGATGTCGCCGCTGGTAATTTGCCGGAAGGCTATGACCTCAAAATCACCGTGGCGGGTAGTCACAGTGGCGGAATCCTCCCGTTTGATGATCCGCTCATGCCGCATCCGGTAGGCCACCAAGTCTTTGATGCTGATGATTTTTAAATCGAAACGGGCGGCAATTTCCATTAATTGCGGCAACCGCGCCATTGTGCCGTCTTCGTTCAGGATTTCAACCAACACCCCTGCCGGGTAGAAGCCAGCCAGCCTCGCCAAATCAATGGCAGCTTCCGTATGCCCGGTTCGGCGCAACACGCCGCCGGTTTTCGCACGCAAAGGGAAAATGTGTCCCGGGCGGGCAAAATCAACCGCTTTGGTTTCGGGATCCACCAACGCTTTTATTCCAGTTGCCCGGTCATAAGCAGAAATACCGGTGGAGCAGCCGCGTCCGATCAAATCAATGGAAACGGTAAAAGCCGTTTCGTGGAGTGCGGTATTGGACGAAACCATTAAATCCAGCGCCAGCTCGTCTGCCCGACGCTCGTCAATGGGGGAACAAATGAGCCCCCGGCCGTGCGTTGCCATGAAATTAATAATTTCGGGCGTAATGCACTCGGCTGCGCAAATGAAATCGCCTTCGTTTTCGCGGTCTTCATCGTCAACGACAATCACGATTTTGCCGGCTTGAATCTCCGCCACGGCATCTTCTATGGTATTCAAATGCGCCAGTTCACTGACGCTTGGTGGGTTCCCAGACATTGTTCTTAATCCCTTTTAAGTATTTAAAAAATCCTTCCAGCAGCGCCATATTCATCAATAGGAAATAGCGCAGGGAACGGAGCAGCCGCACGTGAAAGCCAAAGCCGGCCAGCACCCTGTCGAAGATAGGAAGTACCGTACAGCCGGCTGTCAGAACAAAAAACGAGTACCGGTAAAATAAGTTTAGCGGATTTAGCGCAAGCAAACCACAGCTCAAGCCTGCCGCGATCATCAAAAATGGTCCTATCCAGCGCAATACCTTATGCGAAAAAAAAGCAAAATGCAGGGTGCTGCGCCAGGGAGGCAACCAAAGCCGCCGAAAGGTCGCCATATTTTGAAAATTTCCGGAAGAAATACGCGCTTTTCGGCGATACTCTACACCGATTTCGTGCGATACAGGTTCGTAGCAGATCGCTTTTAGTTCACTGATGGCAAATCCCCCACGTTCGATTGCTTTCAGGGTAATGAAAAAATCATCCACTAAAAAATTGTGCGGAACCGGGGTGAAATAATCGGAACGAACGGCGTAACAGCCGCCAAAAGGGCCAATCATTTTGCCCCAAACGATGCCTTCCCGGTGTTTCAGTTGCACCTCAGTGGAAATATACTGGTCTTCAATTTGCGAAATGCCATCTGCTTTGATGCCGGTGTGGATCATGTGCGCATCTACCACGGCAATGCGCTCATTTTTGAAGTGTTTTACCAACTCTTTCAACGTTTGGGGGATGAGGATGACATTCGCATCTGTGATCAAGAACACATGCAGGTCCGAAGTGCCTGAATTTGAATGAATTGCTTTTTCCGCCAATTCGTTGATCACGAGCGGTTTTCCCCGCCGTTGCTCGAATGGAAAAAAATGGATTCGGGAATCATTGCGGGTAAAAGAGGCCAGCACCTCGTTTGTTGTATCAGAAGAACAGTCTGAACCAATCCAGATACTCAGTTTCTCTGGCGGGTAGTCGAGTTGGAGCAGGGAATTTATTTTGGCGCCAATGACTGCCGCTTCGTTGTAGACCGACATGAGTACGGAAACCTGCGGAAAGGTTTGTGGATCGTGAAAAACCTCAGGATTATTGGGTTTTGCCCCGGATAACAGCTTGAGCAGGAAGGGATAAAACAGATAGGTATGAGCAAAACAAAGCATGCCGGACCAAAAAATAAATTCCAGTATCAATTCCGTCATTAGCTCATCCTGATGTTCATCAAACCGCCTCAACACTCATCGCGGCGTAGGCTTTCAGCAATTTTTTGGCAATTGCCACGCTGTCGTAGTGTTGAAGGACAAATTCCTGGGCGCGCCGGCCCATTTTTTCCAATTTAGCGCCTTTTTGGTAACAAAATTCAATTCCTTTAATAAAATCTTCTGCCGTGTCGGCCAGAATGACTTCGGATTTATGCCGGGCGTCAATACCTTCCAGCCCAAGCCGGGTGGTGATCGCCACTTTGCCCAACGCCATGCCTTCCAGGATTTTTACCCGCATGCCACTGCCCGACAACAGCGGCACCACCATGATGCTATGCTGGTTGATGAATTCTGATGCATTCTGAACCTCCCCGTGAACTGTCACATTGCGGAGATTGAGGCGCATGATCCAATCCGGCGTGTTGCGCCCTGCTATATGAAAAACCAATTTCGGGAAGCGTTTGTGCAGTTTGGGCCAGACCTGGTTTAGAAACCATTTCAACCCCTCCTGGTTCGGCATCCAGTCTAAAGAACCGATGAATGCCATCGTCAGGGGTTTCGAAAAACTGCTGTAATTGGGGCTGTAATCTTCCGTATCAATGCCCACCGGGGCAACTGTGGAAGCATGTATAGGAGCACAGGTTTGAAAGGTATCCAAATCGCGGGCACTAATGGCCACCAGCATATCATAATGGCTCAATTGGGTGATTTCATAATCCCGCAATTTCTGTGTCAGGTGGTTCAGGTACCATTTTTTCGGCCCCCAGGTGCTGTTTTCTGCAATCCGGCTCCAGATTTCAGACTCCACATTGTGCGCGCGCATGGCAATCATCGCATCGGAATGCTGCCGGATAATCGGAATATAAGGCGCCAGATACAAGGTCTCCAACTGTACTATATCGTAATTCCCTTTGCGCAGCAAGCGCACCAACTGCTCCTGAAATGCAGAGGAGACGAATCTTGAAATGTGGTAAGATTCTTTGGAAAAAAGATTCAGAAAGGCATCACGTGGCTTGATGCGGTTGTCTATCTCTACGGTGTGAATATCCGCGTAGTGGTTAAATTCATTGGGAAGTTGATGGAGGTTGAAATAATGCTTCCTGGTATTCATGGCCAGCAGCGTTACTTCACATCCCAGACTGCTCAAGGCTTTACTAAGGCTATTTACTGCAATGGCTTCACCGTCTTTAAGTGGAAAGGGGAATTTTTTGCAGACTTGAAGTATTCTCATGCAGTCCGAAATTTAGATAGTTGATAGGTGTCTTCTCAAATGCCATTTTCATTTTCAAGGGCTTTTTCAGGGTTTTGCCCCAAATCTGCCCAAAGGTAAAAACCAGCGCTTAATTATCTGTACTGAGCAGGGGTAGTCTTTTCGACTCTTAACATATCCCTGTTACGCGGTATATCTGATTCTTAACGAAATTTTGGAGTCAAATCATACTTAATCCCCCGGCACAAAATTGTTTTTCCGGTTTGTGTCTGCCAAACGACCAGTGGGATCAATTTCGACCTTCGTAATGTCTGTGCGTTTAACGGGTAGATCGAACGTATATTCCGGATGCGTCCAGTGCCAGCCTTCGAGAACGGTATATTTTAGATCCGGATTTTCATTCGCTTTGTTTCCACGCATGATACTCAGCGGGATGTTTAAAACTTCCGAAGTTCCATTGGAATAAGTGACTTTAACATCTATAGGCATGGGCATAACGCCGATGCGCTTCAGGCGGATCGTCGTTTTGGCGGCAGCCGACTCCATCATGGAATCAATGGCGTAATCAATGGTATGCGTGGAGTTGACCCAATATTCTTTGTACCAGTCCAATTCCAACCCCGACTGCTTCTCCATCACCCGGATAAAATCATTTACATTGGGGTGTTTGAACTTCCAGTCGTGGAAATAGCGCAACATCCCCTTGTCAAAAGCTGCTTCACCAATGACGTATTTCAACTGGTTCAAAAAAACAGCGCCTTTGCTGTAAGATGCGATGCCGTAGGCGGTATTGGTCATAAAATGATCCGCATGGGTGCTGAGCGGTTCCTCTTGAACCATTTCCCCGCTTGCCAAACGGAAATAGCCGGCATACGTGCGCGCCTGGGGATTCGCCTGTGGGCGCATGCCCGGGATCAGCCCTTCTGTAGCGAGTTGATTCATGATTTCGTTGGTCGCATAATCCGTAAATCCTTCATCCATCCAGGCGTACAAGCTTTCATTGGTTGCCAGCACCATCTGGTACCAACTGTGCATGAGTTCATGAACCGATACGCCGACTAAGCTCGCAAGCGCCCGTTCGCCGGTAATCAGCGTTCCCATCGGGTATTCCATGCCGCCATCACCGCCCTGAATGAAAGAATACTGCTGGTAGGGATACTGGCCGAATGTTTTGTTGATCAAATCAAAAGCCCGGTCCATAATCGCCGGTAAAGCCGCCCAATTGGTTGTTGTTTTGTCATTTTTTTGATAATAAAAATGCAGAACCAGTCCGTCTTTTCTTTTGAGCACATCGTGGGTATAATCGCGGTCGGCAGCCCACATAAAATCGTGCACTTTGGGCGCTTTGAAATGCCATTCCAACTTTTTCCCTTTTTGCTTTATGGTCGTTCCAGGCGTTTCATAGCCATACCCAATTTCTTCCGGGTTTTGCAAATATCCCGTTCCACCTATCAGGTAATCCTTATCTATTTCAATGGTCACCTCAAAATCACCCCAAATTCCATAAAATTCCCGGGCTACATAAGGGTTCGCATGCCAGCCCTGGTAGTCGTATTCACAAAGCTTGGGATACCACTGCGCCATGGAGTAGTCTATCCCTTCGCTGTTGTTGCGTCCGGAGCGACGAATTTGTAAGGGTACCTGCGATTCAAACTCCATATCGAATACGGTGCGGCTACCCGGCAGAATGGGTTCGGCAAGCGTCACCTCCAGAATCGTTTCCACGACTTTGTATTGGACTTTTTTTCCGTTTTGCTTCAACGAAAGAATATTGTGGTATCCAATTTCGTCCGGGTTGAGTTTGGAAATGCGGTCTGAAACCCGGCCATCCGGGTCGGCAATGGTGCGGGAACGCATGTCCATCATACTCCCCGGCTGAAATGCATTGAAGTAAAGGTGGTAAAAAACGCGGTGCAATGTGTCGGGCGAATTATTGAAGTAAGTCAGCTGTTGTTCTCCCTCAAAGCGATGTGTTTTGACATCAAAGTCAATATCCATTTTATAATTTACGGCCTGTTGCCACCGGTCAGGTTGACCACTAAGCAACGTTGGTGTCAAAAGCAATACAAGAATAAAGTACTTCATGCGATAGAGCGATTGAGTTGATGAGCATACGGAAATCCAAGCTGTTGAATAAACAGCAAGTTTTATTTCCAGGATGACGCTTGCAGCAGTTCTTTGGCCTGCCCTAAGTGTTGACCAATAAGCTCGAATTTTACTTCTTTTTCCTTAAACCCTCCGAGCTCGATTAAAAAATCGTGGGGAACGCTGTAAGGATTCAATGGGTATTCATATAACGTTTCTGCAAACAGTTTTTGCACCTCCTGGTCAATCATAAATTCCAGCAATTTAAGCGCAATATCAGGCTTGGGCGCATGGGTTGGAATCCCCGCTACGGTCAGGTTGAAATAAGTGCTGCTGCCGCTTGCGCTAACCGGGTACAAAAGCCCAATGCCTTCTGTTTGTTTGAAGGCTTCCGCACTGCCGGAACGCTGGTATTGAATGAAAGAAGAAGCGTTGATTAAGCCAATATCCCCTTTGCCTTGTGCGATGGCCTGAATGACGGCAGCATCATTTTCCAACGGTGGTTCTGCCAGATTGGCGACTATGCCGGTCAGCCAGTTCTTTGCGGCCTCTGGCCCTTCCGCTGCCAGCATTGAAGCTACCAGCGTTTGATTCATCAAATTTGCGCCTTTTGTGGTCAGCACCTTGTCTTTCCACTTTGGATTGGCCAGATCGGTATAACGCCCGATCAACTGCTGGTTCACTTTATCAATCGAATACGCAAATGCCGGCGTCCATTTCGACAAGCCGGTCCAGAATTCCTCCGGATCGGAATACCGGGAAGGGATGGTCAGGTTGAGTTTGCCAAATTTCCCCTGTTGCAGGGCGCCTTTTTGCTTGAGTTGCAAAATCAAGGACAATTCGGGTAAAATAACCAAACTTGCCGGGCAGGAGTTGCCTTCCGTAAGCAGCTTTTGGGACAATTCTTCCCCGGTTCCTGTGACCACATTGACTTTGAATCCACTGCGTTGTTCGAAGAGCCGGAAAAGGTGCTGATCACTGGAATAATTTCTAAAGGTATAAACCGTCAGGGTATACTCCGGGGATACTGGCGGATCAACGGCACTCGTTTCTTCCTTGGATCGCGGCGTGCAACCAATCAGGACAATGAAAAAAAGCGCGAGGATTGACCATCGGAATTTTTCAGGTTGTAAAGTCACAAACATATTCTTACACTTCTGTTTCAGTCATAAAAAACACGCCGGTTTTGAAAACCGGTCGGGTATGGTCTGATAAAAGTACTGCTTTTACGAAATGTAATAGCCACTTTCCCGATATTTTTGATCCCTGCCCCCATTCCAGGCGGGTTATTGTTTATTCCCCGGCAGCGCCTACCTTCGCATTTAAAATGGAACGAAAAAAATGAGCGCACTGATATTCAAAGATTTGAAAGTTGTAGAATTGGCCAGCGTATTGGCCGGACCGGCGGTAGGCATGTTTTTTGCAGAGCTTGGCGCCAGGGTCATAAAAATTGAAAATAAAAAAACCAGCGGCGATGTGACGCGTACCTGGCGACTGCCAACCGAAAGTGCCGAAGCACCGGTTTCCGCCTACTATTGCAGCGTCAATTGGGGTAAAGAGTGCCTGTTGCTCGACCTTGAAGCCCCCGAAGACCGCCAAACGGCGCAAAACCTGATCCTGGAGGCCGATATCCTCATCAGCAATTTTAAACCTTCGTTTGCTCAAAAAACCGGGCTGGATTTTGAAACCCTCCGCCTGGTCAATCCCCGCCTGATTTACGCACAGCTATTGGCTTTTGAACACGATGACACCATCCCGGCTTTCGACATCGTCCTTCAGGCAGAAGCCGGTTTTTTGTACATGACCGGCGAAGCAAACCGCCCGCCTTCGCGCATGCCCGTGGCCCTCATTGATTTATTGGCGGCGCACCAGTTGAAAGAAGGGATTCTCATTGCATTGCTCCAACGCGAGCGATCCGGGGAAGGCAGTTTTGTACAAACCTCCCTGATGGCCTCAGCGCTGGCGTCTTTAGCCAACCAGGCCACCAACTGGCTGATGGCCGGCCATATTCCGCAACGCATGGGTTCGGCGCATCCCAACATTGCTCCTTATGGCGATATTTTCCAGACTGCCGACAGCAAATCGCTGGTGTTGGCCATTGGCGCCGATCATCAGTTCCGGAATCTGTGCAAATGCTTGGGCCTCGGCCATTTACCGGAAGATGAGCGCTTTAGCACGAATCCGGATCGGGTCAAAAACCGCCAGGCATTGGTGGAAGCGCTCAAACCGGCTTTTATTCAATTTCAACGCGAAGCATTGATCAGCACGCTGAACAAAAATGGTGTACCTGCCGGCAGTGTGCGCAACATGGAAGAGGTGTTCGAGCTGCCTTTTGCGCAAAGCATGGTACTGGAAGAAACTTTAGCCGACGGGAGCGTAAGCAAACGGGTGAAGACGGTGGCGTTTACAGTCAATTAAGTTGTTCTTTTAGTGATCCTACGACTTGGAGTCGTAGGACCACTGCCTCCTAAAAATCTAATGTAGTCAACTTAACACTGTGAACGACCCTGCAAGGGTCAAATGTGAATAGCCCCCGATGCAATCGGGGGAAAAGTGGAAGTGGGGATGTACCGGCAACCCCGAATGGGGTTGAATATTGAATATCAGGGCATGACGTATTAACATTCAACCCCATTC
>JBJXFD010000427.1:0-13651 GCA_046153985.1 Saprospiraceae bacterium | reverse complement strand
AATGGCTGGCTTAAAACCTAATAAAGACACTTTCGCAAGATTTGCGAACAAAGTCAATGAACTAATCAAATTGTTTCAATATAACCCAATAAAATAGAACTGATCAAGCCTGGGGTCGCCCCTACCGAGATTCCCGTCCACGAGGCGGGCCTCGCGCCAGCATTAACATGATTAAAAAAGAACATTTATATGCTGATCAACCATCTCAAAATTGCATTTCGAAACCTTGTCACGCACAAGTTTTTTTCCCTGCTCAACATTGTCGGGTTGGCCTTGGGCATGTCCACTTGTATGACGGTGATCCTGATCATTCGGGATCAAATGAGCTACGACCATTTTCACGCCAACCCGTCACAGGTCTTCCGGATCATTTGCCAGCAGGACGACGGGATGAAACTGGCTACCACGCCTTACCCGATCGGGGATGCGCTGGTTCGGGATTTCAGTGTGGTTGAGTCGAGTGTCAGGCTGGTGCGTAGCATTCAAGGCATTGATGCCACTACGGCTTCCAACCTGACGTTGCCCGTCAGTGGCTTTTATACAGAACCGTCTTTTTTCAAAATATTTGGCTTTCAATTAGAAGCCGGCAACGCAGCTACGGCGCTGAACGAACCCAACACCATGGTGATTTCCAAAAAAACAGCCGAACGATTTTTTGGAAACCAAAACCCCATTGGCGAAATCCTGACGCTGCGGGACAAAGGCATTTACCGCATCACCGGGGTAGTAGCGCCTCCGCCCGGGAAATCGCACATCGAATTTGACTGCCTTGCTTCCGCCAGTTCGATGACTGCGATCGAAGCAGGCTACAAATCTGAAGAAGCAGTTGAAAAAGTAGTTGAAAACTGGGAAAACCGTTTTATGGCCTACGTTTATGTACGGATGAGTCCGGGTAAAACGGGCTCCGACCTCGCTGTGGCGCTCGCTGCAATCGAAAAAGATCGGGCAAATGCCGGGAAAGGAGACCAGGCGCTGCGGTATTTTTCACAAAACCTTGGCGATGTCACCCCCAAACCCGAAATGTTGGTCAACGATCTTGGTACTGGGGCTCCCTGGTTTTTTATCTGGGGCTTAGTGGCCTTTGTAGCCATTCTTATCGTATTTCCGTGTTTGAATTACGCAAATATGGCCGTCGCGCGCGCCTTATCGCGGACGCGGGAAGTGGGCGTTCGCAAAGCCATTGGCGCTAGGGTAGGGGACATCAAACGCTTGATTTTGACAGAAGCCGTGTTGACTTCGCTGATTGCCCTCGTCGTAGCCTGGGGGTTGCACCTGCCGCTCAACCACTTTGTAGAAACCGGGTTCCCCAGCGGCATATCGCCCATCAAGCTGCAAGCCGATGCTTCGACCTGGGGTATTTTTATTGCCTTTGGCATCGTCGTTGGATTTTTAGCCGGATGGCTTCCGGCGCAACGATTAGCAAAAGTGCAACCGACTTCAGCCTTGAGGGGCAATTTAGGGGGGCAATTGCAGCAAGCTTCTCGTTTTAATTGGCGAAAAGCAATGCTCGTCGGGCAATTTTCAGTATCGCTTATTTTTATGATTGTAGTGGCGACTTTGTGGAGCCAAATGCGCTTCATGACTTTGGCTGATTATGGTTTTCAAAAGGAAAACCTGCTCACGGTTGAATTGCAGGGCAATACTTCGACTACAGTTGCTGCCGAGATTTCACAGAACCCACATGTGGTAGGCGTTTGCGCCACTTCCATCGTGTTGGCCGGGAACAACCTGCAAGGCATTCCATTACAGCTCGAACGCGGTGGTGAATCGCCCGGAATTCACTGCGCTTCAGTGGATGCAAACTACATCCCGGTTATGGGGCTGGAGTTGATTGCCGGTGAAAATTTTCCTGAAAACAGGGCCTCCGAAAAGGAACAATACCTCATTTTGAACGAAAAAGCCGTAAAAAGCTTCGAACTGGGCACGTCTGCCGAAGCGGTGGGCAAAACGCTTTGGCTGGGCGACGACACCCCCGTCACGATACGCGGGGTGATTCGCGATTTCAATTACCGCAACTTTGAGCACGGCATAGAACCTTTTGCGCTGCGGAATGCGCCGTTTGAACACGGTATTTTGCACGTTCGGCTCGCCCCTGGCGACCCTTCGACAGCCTTGGCGGCTTTGGAAGGCATCTGGAAAAAAATAGACCAGGTACACTCCTTTAAGGCAGAATTTATGGAAGAATCCATGCGCAGGGCTTACAGTCCTGTCACGCTGATGGGCTGGTTGGCCAGTTTTTTTGCGCTCCTCGCACTTTCTTTGGCCTGCATCGGGTTGCTTGGCATGGTCACGTATACGGTTAGCACGCGGGTAAAAGAAATTGGCGTTCGAAAAGTATTGGGTGCTTCGGTTTCTGAAGTGACCTTGCTCTTGTCGCGTCGTTTCATGGTGCTCCTCGGCATGGCGGTGGTCATTGCCATTCCGGCAGCTTATTTCCTGTGCAATTTGTTTTTGAACCTGTTTGTCTATCGCATCGAGGTTGGTGGGCTGATTCTGGGTGGAAGCACCCTTGCACTACTGGCTTTGGGACTGCTGACCGTGGGTATTCAGGTGGTGCGGGCGGCGCTGGCAAATCCGGTGAAAAGCCTCCGATCAGAGTGAGGAATCAGGCTTTCGATTCTGCGAAAGCAGCATCAAATCATTGCGAAGCGAATAAATGATTCGATTCCCACCTTGGTGTGGGTCAATAGTTTGCGGAGCGAGTAGGGGAGACCCTTGCTGTCGCCCAAAAATAAAAGGCAGAGCCTTTTAAATAGTAGACACGAGGCCGGAGCTTCGACTTCGCTCAGCTACCGCCTCGCGCCAGCAGAGCATTGGTAGGGCGGGGCGACCTGCAACAACATTACGGCAATTTAGGCCATCACAGCGACCACGAGGGTCGCTGTGATGGCAGGGCGACCGCGAGGGTCGCTGTGATGGCAGGGCGACCGCGAGGGTCGCCCCTACCACGACCACCTCGCACCGGCATAATGCTCAATCCCGAAAATCATCGAATCAAACCCCTTTCCCGTCGAATTTCCCTTCCCTTTTTGGGTAAAAAAATAGTTATTGAAGTAAAATTCACCCGATGAAAAAAACAGCTTGGACGATGGCGCTTGCCTGCACAATGGGCATGGCATCGAGTCAATCAGATCAGGGCCTTCTCGGCGAATACTTTGAGGGCTCCGATTTTAAAAAGAAAGTGATGACCCGCACCGACGCCCAAATCAACTTTGTCTGGGACAATACAGCGCCGGTTAAAGGCATGGATCCGGAGCGGTTTTCCATCCGCTGGTGGGGGAAAATCAAAGCACCGGAAACAGGAACCTATACCTTTCGCGCGCACGTGGACGACGGCATCAAAGTTAAAGTCAACAATCAATTGATCATTGACGCGTGGGGGATGCACGATTCCGAACGGTTCACGGGCAGTATTGACTTAGAGGCCGGGCGCTATTACGATTTTTATGTTTCGTATTTCAACGGCATGCTGGAAGGTGAAATCCAGTTGTTCTGGCAATTGCCCAGCGAATCCGGAAAAGGCGACCAGATCGTTTCCGGCAAGTATTTTTATACCAAAGTACCGCCCCCGCCTCCGGTTGTGTCCGCTAAGCCGAAGCCAAAACAGGCAGTCAAACCCGCGACAAAACCAACACCCCAAAAGACGCCGGCCATTGTGAAACCGGCAGAAGCGCCCAAGCCAGTGGAGCCTGCGCGGGAAGTCGAAGTCGCACAACCGAAAGTACCCGTAAAAGCAGCTGCCGTACCTGCGGATACGTTGAAAAAATACATCCCCAGGAATGTGCTTTTTGTGCAAACAAAACCCACAATTCTTGAGGAATCCTACCCCGGATTGGACAAACTTAGCCGGTTTTTGGTAAACAACCCAAACCTGCGCCTCAGCATTGCCGGGCATACGGATAAATTGGGCAATCCGGCAAACAACCTCAAGCTATCTGAAGCGCGCGCGCAAACCGTAGCGAATTATTTGATTGAAAAAGGCGTGGCAGCTGATCGGATTACGACGAAAGGATACGGCGATACGAAACCGTTAATTAAGAAACCGCATGTTCGGAACCGGCGGGTGGAGTTTTTGGTGTATTAACTAAAAGCAGGGCCTATTTAAATGCCTGCTCATAAGCATGGATAACACGCCTTGTTGGCGAACCTTCACCGGAATTCACAAATACCGTAACAACAATATCCTCAGGAAAACAATAATAATAGGCATGAATTCCCCTCCACCCTTTGTCTTTTATCGGGTGGCCCCAGTCCCCTCCGGATCCAAAATATTCACCGTAGGTATTTTTGCGAATTTTGAATGGAAAATCGAGTTTAAATAGAGCGGTCAGCGCATTTTCTGACAGAATTTTTTTACTTACAAATGTTGCATTGATGAATTTTGCAGCATCCATTGTTGACAAATACCAGCCAAAACCACCTGCATATTCACTCAAGTCGCCGTTACCCGATGGGCTGCCAAATCCGGTGAGTTCGCCTGGTTCATTTGCGTAAGGAAATGGATATTGAAAAGCCGGTTCCCAATCCGTAATGCTGCAATCGGCTGGAGGTATCCCCGCAGGTTTAAACAGGTACTCGTTGACAAAATTTTTATACATTTTTGCAGTCACAATGCCAACGACCAATGAGTCCGCAACAGGCTGCAATTCTTTGTAACCGGTTGCATAGCCAATAATGATCCTCAACAACCCATAGCTGGTATTCTGGTAATTGAATTTGCCGAGCTTTTCCGGATTGGGGCCTCTTTCCATCAGCTTTCTCAGGGAGTCTGTACCTGAGGAAAGGGCGTCAAGCGGAGCGTCTAATCCGCTCTTCATGTTGACCAGTTCAAGGATAGAAAGGTCTTCAAAATCAGCATGGAGCTTCCAGTAAGAGGGCAAAAAAGACTTTGCCGGATCCTCCCATTTTATTTTCTGCTGATCCACCAATTTAGCAATGGCAATAGCCGTAATTGTTTTGCTCATGGAAGCAACATGCAATCTGGTAGAAGATAAAAACGGCACGCCTGCCTGATTTATACAATCGGCAGGCGTGATTTTGAAACCTCCGGATTGTTCCCGGAATAGTTTTCCTTTTTTCCAGATGGCATAAGCCCAGCCAACTGAACTATCGCGGTAAATGCTGCTTAAGCGGGCGCTGAAATCTTTAAGATCTAACGCTTTTTGGTCTTTACCAGCGGGGAGATAGCTTAATTGTTGCGCCTGAGTTGTGCCTGCCATTAGAAGACACACAGCAAAGGGCAATACCCGTTTTTTTAGGTGATAGATCGGTTGCTCCATTGGATTCGGTAGTTTTAGCTTTTTCACCACTCAGTGTAATTGACCAGCCAAGTTAGCAGTTTTCTGGTTCATCTTCTTATGTGATTGAAAAGGCGTAACGCTATCCCGGAAACCAACGATTACCACAAACAAAAGCCGGGCTTATGCGCGGTTTAAGGCCAGCGTGTCAAGGTGAAACTCCACCTCGCCGGTGGTGATGTCGTGTGTGCCGCCAACAAGCCCAATTTCTCCTTTTTCTACCATTTCTTTCAAAATAGGACTCCGTTCGAGGATACTTTTTACGGTTCGCTTGACATTAATGTTCGCTACTTTTTCCACAAATGCTGCGTTTCCTGAATTGCGGTTTTCGGTAACGGTCATTTCGTCATCAACGGCCGGTCTGATTTTCGTAAGCAAAGCCGTCAGGTTGCCCATTTCCACGTGATCGCAAGCGCCTTTTACCGCGCCACACTTGGTGTGCCCCAGGACAACGATGATTTTGGAACCGGCAACTTTGCAGGCAAATTCCATGCTGCCCAAAATATCTTCATTGATGATATTTCCTGCAATGCGGACGCTGAAAACATCGCCCAATCCCTGGTCAAAAATAAGCTCTGCAGAAGTCCTGCTGTCAATACAACTCAGGATCACGGCAAAGGGAAATTGCCCGTCTGATGTTTCGTTGGCTTGTTGCAAAAGATTTCGGTTCACTTTCAGGTTATTGACAAACCGCTTGTTGCCTTCCTGTAATAATTCCAGCGCCATGGAAGGAGTGATGGCGTCCTGCATTTCCTTAGTTAAGGTTCTCATTAACTTATTTTTTTAATGAAGGTGAATCAAAATTTGGTCAGGTGCTGAAGCAGCCGCGTTATCAGGTCAAAACGATGCGCTTAAGCTACAGGTTCAATAAATTTGATTTTCTCAACAACAATGTTTTTGGATTTCGCATTGCTGTCAAAGTTTTTTATCAACTCAACCACGTCATAATCAATGGATTTTGAATTGGTGCAATCAATAACTACTTTTGAATTTTCAGGAATAGCCTCTAATTCCCTGATCAGGCTTGCTTTGTTGAAAAACGATACTTCCTCCGCCAAAACAAGGTGGTAGGTCTCGACCCCATTTTCGGTCGTATGCGCTTCCTTCATGTAGTGTGAATTGCGGTAACTGTGTCGCAATGCAAAAAAAACGCCCATAGCCATTCCGGCAATAATTCCAGTCAGGAGGTCGGTCAATAAAATCACAAGAACCGTGACGACAAACGGAATAAACTGTTCCCAGCCCAGCTTGTACATCTGTTTGAAAAGGGACGGTTTTGCCAGTTTGTAACCGACCATGAACAATATGGCGGCCAAACTCGACAGTGGGATCATGTTCAAAATGCTTGCCATGGTCAACGCGCTGATCAGCAGAAACACGCCATGTAGAATGGCCGACATTTTGGTTTTGCCACCAAAAGATATATTGGCTGAACTGCGAACAATGACCTGCGTGAGTGGCAAACCGCCAATCAGGCCGGAAAGCACGTTGCCCAATCCTTGCGCTTTTAACTCCCTGTTGGTTGGTGTAATCCGTTTGTAAGGGTCAAGTTTGTCTGTGGCCTCCACGCAAAGCAGGGTTTCCAAACTTGCTACAATGGCCATGACAAAGGCGATTTTCCAAACCTCTAAATTGGTAATGGCCGAAAAATCCGGAAACGTAAATTGCGCGAAAAATGCAGCCAGGCTTTCAGGAACTGGAAGGTTTACGACCTGGTCGGCTGCTAAGCTATAATTCAAAATGCCGCTTTGATAAAGGTAATTCATTAAAATTCCCAGGGCAACCACAACGAGCGGGCCATTCAGCATGCCAAAAATTCTGTGTTTTTTGGTCAGCACTTTATCCCAAAGTAGGAGAATGCCCAACGAAAGAACGGCAATCAGCACAGCGCCTGGCGTCAGAAACTCCACGGCCTTGAAAATTTCGGAAAAGGTGTTTTCACCATCAGCTTGCCAAAACGAAAAATCGCCTTCCGCGTCTTTGTCCCAGCCCAACGCATGGGGGATTTGTTTAAGAATGATTAAAAGCCCGATGCCAGTCAGCATGCCTTTAATGACAGACGATGGGAAGAAATAGGCAATGAAGCCAGCCTTGGCATATCCCAGAACGAGTTGGATGATACCCGCCAAAACCACGGCCAGCAAAAAAGCCTCCCAGGAGCCTCCAAGTGCAGCAATCGAGGTTAATACGATTACGGCAAGACCTGCTGCCGGACCGCTCACGCCCAACGGCGAACCACTGGCTGCCCCAACGACAATGCCCCCAACAATGCCTGCAATGATGCCCGCAAACAAAGGCGCACCGGATGCCAACGCAATGCCAAGACACAAGGGAACGGCAACAAAAAACACGACGATACTCGCCGGAAGGTCGTGCTTTAACTCGCTAAAGTAACTTTTCATAAGTGCAGATTTTATGTTGTCGCGTCAAAGATAGTATGACAGCTTGAAATAGTAGCTATACTATCTCTGAAAAATGTAAAAATATTTTTTGAGAAACTTTTACTATCAAATTCAATGAAACGCTTACCTTTGTGAAAAGGTTTTGTGATATGGATTTTCAAGTCACCTTTAAGATCAATGAGAAGATATTTTTGCGGGATCCGGAAAGCAGCGAGGTCGGAAGGCAAATCGTAAAAAATGCGATAGATCTGATCTTTCAGTTAGGGCTTGAACGGTTTACCTTCAAAAAACTAGCTGTTGAAACCCACTGCACAGAGGCGACCATTTATCGGTACTTTGAAAACAAGCACCGTCTTTTGCTCTATATCCTTAATTGGTATTGGTGCTATATGGAGTTTTTGGTGATGTTTAAATTGCAGAATGTAGCCGATAAAAAAGAAAAATTGAAACTTATCGTTGAGCTTTTAACCCATGAACTGCCCGAAAGTTCAGGTAAATTTGACTATAATAAAAAATTTCTGAATCAGATCGTCATCACGGAAGGCAGTAAAGTGTATTTGGTGAAAGACGTATCGGAAATAAACAAAGGCGAAGTGTTTAAGCCGTATAAAGATTTGTGCGCAACGATAGCAGGGGTTATTTCTGAATACAATCCTACTTATAAGTATCCAAGGTCTTTGAGTACAACCTTAATCGAAACATCCCACAGTCAGCAATATTTCAGCGCTTACCTGCCCAAATTGACAGATGCCCTGCCAACCAACGTGCCGGAGTTTACAAGCCAGTTCTTAGAGGATTTTTTATTTAAGGTGTTGAAGTAGCCCGGGACTAAAAACTACAACACCATTTTAAAGCATTCATAAACAAGGCTATCCTTTTGAAGGCCATTTCGCCAATAGGCCGTTTTGTCCTCTTGAATTGTTCCTTTATTTGAAACAATATGGAAGCCCGCCAGGCCCTCCGAACCGGGTGCTGTTCGCTGTTTTTTTTCTTCCAGATTGATGTAGCCTAATGTACTTTTGGGAACCACTGGACAACTATGGTCTTTCACTTTCAGGGCATTTGGGTAAGCTCTTTCCCCCGTTTCAACTAAGCTGTCTTCAGCCGGCAAGCGAATGTTGGGAAGAACGCCCTGGTACTGCACACTCCGGCCATTGGCGGTGTAAAAAACGCCGATCGTAAGTTTGATTTCTCCTAAATCAAAGGTATCGTTTTGGATGGGATGAAACCGCTGGATGGTGCCTTTGCCGTAAGTCTGGCTTCCGACGATAACCGCTCTTCCATAGTCTTGCAAGGTGCCTGCGGTCAGCTCGGAGGCGGAGCTGCTGTTTTCATTCACAGTGATGACTAATTTTCCGGTAAAATCTGCGTCCACACTATCGTCTTCAAAAATGCGGAGTTGATTGTTTTTGTATTTGGCGTACATCACCACGCCTCCCTCAAGGAAATAGCCCATTATTTTTCTGGCTTCTATCGCACTGCCGCCTTGGTTGTCTCTGAGGTCAAGAATCAGGCTTTCAATGCCCATTTTATTGAATTGGGTTAACTCATGGAGCACGTCCGCCGAGCAGCCTTCATAAAATCTGAATAGTTTCAGGTAGGCAATTTTTGATGGGTTAGAACCTTCTGACAACAAAAAGGCATGTAGTTTTTCCAATTCGTAGTGGTCTCTGGTCAGGGTGATGGGCATTGCCGGCTGGTCTTTTTTCTTAACCATCAATTTTACGGTTGATTTTGGTTCCCCTTTTAATAAATTAATGACCTCGGGCATGGTTTTGTCGCCCACATCAACAAAATTACCCGCTGCATCGGATATTTGTAAAATCAGGTCTTTATTGGAGAGCAGGCCTGACTGTCCTGCCGGACCGTTGGGGATGATGTGCTTGATTTTGGGATAACCGGCCTCCATTTCCAGTTCTACACCAATGCCAACCAGGTTTCTTGAAAATTCAGCGTCCCATTGTTTTTTTTCATCGGACGTCAGGTATTCGGTTTGTAGGTCATTGGCTTTCAGGTAGGCGTTGATGTATTTTGAAAAAAGCGACGCGCTGCTTTCTGCTTTTAAGGCGTCAATTTCGGTTAGAATTTTCTTTTTGACCCGTTTTTTTGCATTCATGCGCTGAATTTCAATAGAGGCGGCAGGGTTTCGCTGAGCTTCTGTCAAAATTCCATCCAAATATTGTTGTTTAATTTTATTCCGCCATCTGTCGCGCAGTTCGTCATCGCCACAACCAAATTCATAGAAATTGATGTCGTCCCCGTCGTTGGAGGCAGTATTGATCTCCTCGTTGATTATGGAGCGTACAAGCGTGGCTGCATTTTTCAGGGCTTTTATTCTTATTTCAAAAATTTTATTAAAAAAATCAATTCGACCTTCGTGTATTTCGTTGTCAATCAGGAGCCTGCTCTCGTTGAGTTGCTCAATTTCCACACAAGTAAATACGCATTTTTCCGGGTCTAATACCTCCAGGTAAGCCTGAAAAATATCCGTAGCCAGCGCATCGTCAAAATTCCTGCATTGAAAATGATTGCTTTTCATGCAATTGACCACCGCTAAAAGCGTGGCGGCTTCCTGGTGCTGGTCTTTAAAACCACTTCCTGTAAATAGGAATAAAAGAGATAAGGTTAGGATGGTTGGTATGCGCATTTTATTTTGGCTATGGTTATGATTCTTATGATTGCAAAATACTATAGTCAGAAGAGAAAAGCAAACACCTTTTTTCGTAGTTATTCTATTTCAAAATGTTTCATTACTCGTAAAGCTCTAAGCGTGTTCCATCTGCTTGGCATGCCAGCCTTCTCCATATTGAAGTGTACCTGTCCAGCATGAGCAGCTTGCATATTCCAGGTTCCTTCATCGTTTTGTTTTGATTTCAGAATATCTAATGCGGCTTCCATTCTGGTATCCCATTCAATTTCAGCATATTGAAAAAAGTCCATTGCCCGGAGAATATCATATTTCCATCTGCAGGGATAAGTCAGCTTCAAAAAGTCCTTATTAATAATTTGACCTGTTCGGTCTGACAGATATAACTGGTGTATCAAGATAAACTCTATTGAACTTTTTTTGACACTGAGAATTTCGTCCTTTCTGTAAGTGTGTCCTGCATTTTGAAATTCTGTAAAACCTTCAAGTACAGATATTGTTGAGTGTAACGAACTGTGTTTAGCTCCACTTCTTGTTGTTCTGCAGTTAAAGCCCCCATCTGGCATTATCTCATTTAGAATACAGTCAACAATGGAATGCATCTTTTTTTCAGCTGTTTTGAAATATGAAGCGTAATTCAAAAACATGCCATTTACACAAACATCACTATGCTGAGAAGTAGAAGGCCCCAATCGAATACCGCCATCCTCTGCTTTGTTATTCTGTAAAACCAGTCCTATAGTTTCCATTACAATTTCATTGTTTGATGGGAGATTTAAATTGCGAAGGTCAAGTAAAGTGTAATGAGTGGAAATCCATTTCGGTTGATAGAATCTATCGCCCCAATGACCATCTGAATTTCGTTTGGATAAGAATTTATATCCCCATCCTTCATTAGCTATCCTGCCCTGAAGTTCCTTTTTGTCAACTCCCAGCAAATCACGCCAAACTTGGTATTGTATGGATACATCTCCTTCCAGTAACCAGGCGATAATTTGTTGTTGGTTCATTAGTTTATGAAATTAAGTTTATAGGATTCTTTTCTTTCGAAAACGGTATGCCCATTACGGTTTCCATCTTTCGAGTTTGGGAATTGACCTGGTAGCCAGCCAGGCAAATAAACCATTGTGCCCGTCTTTCTTCATTTCTTGTATACAGAACGCTTGCATTTTTTTAGCCGTGTCTATTTCAGGGGGAGTTAAAAATACTCCATTTTCATAGCACATAGAGCAATACCTCTTACTTATCGAACCGTCTTTTTCAGTCCCTCCTCCTTTTTTGTCTTTCTTCAATGGAAAACCGCAGCTTTGGCAAAATTTATATTCTTTCATCGTAATGAGTTTTAAAGCTTGTTTGATCAAAAAGAATGAAGGACAATACTATTTTATGTCGGCCAGGTTATTCAAACCTGCCAGTACATCTTCTTTCAATATACGCTGCATTTTTTCAGGTTCTTCAAACAGCGGTTTCAGCAAGCCGCGCCCGGGCATCCCGTTCCGTCAACTTTTGAATATGGTTCAATTGCACGCGTTCCATCAGGGCGTGTATTGGCGGGTAGTAAAAGCCAGCCAGCAGCCATTCCTTCCATTTGGGCGCCCCATCTACGCGCACACGGGTGTAGAGGCGGCAGGCATCGTGCCCGATGGGTTCGAGGGCAAAGGCCCAGGTCGTGGCAAAATGACCGCCCATGCGATCTACTTCGCCACCCAATACCAGGTGGTGCTCCGGTTCTACCGCTAAAACCTCATAAAAGCTATCAATCGCCAACGTGGCCGACACTCTTTCGCCGACCTGGCGGGTTTCCCAGCCTTCAACCAGGTGGTCCGTGCTTGGGATGCCTTCGTGGTCAAGGGCATCTATGCTGTACCAGCCTGCGCGGTCGCAGCCCAATTGCATCAGGTAGCGCCAGACTAAGGCCCGCGGCGCTTCGATGTCTATCTTGTGATTGAGGGCATATCGTGCACCGGGTAAAAGCTCGTCGCCAGGCAGCGCCACGTCGTCTTCATCGGGCGTTTTGAGTTTGCCCAGCTCTGCCGTCATATGTGCCATTGCGGCGCGGCGGATGGGTTGCGAGCCAAGACCAATCAACATATAATATCGGTTGAGTTTTTCCCAACTGGCTTCGTCGGTGGCCGTGGTGCGCAATTCGAGGGCAATGGTGCTGCCTTCGCCGTAGGGTTCCACCGAAATGGCCCAGGCTAATTTGCCCCAGCCCGGCTCCTGAAAATCGCTGAAATCAGCCGGCGCGACGGTGGCGAACGGAATGTTCAAATGCCAGAATTGACCGACGGAACCCACGACGACCTCCTGCCCTGGTTTTTCGGCCAGGATCATAAAGCCCGTCCCGCTGCGGGCCACCTGATCAACCCCAACGCTGCGATCTGCTTCGGTTCTTTCCCGCCCGCGCAACAGGTCGGGCAGGGCGCGGATGTCGAACAGCAGCCGAACCCACGGAATCTTGCCGGCGTCGAAATGCCGGGCATATTCCCAGGCCTCTGCGGGTTTTGCTTTTACAAAAATTCGGTTGATTTCGGTGTGGTGCGGATTAGGCAGGAATTGTTGAATCAGGCGCATGGCAGCGTTTTTAAGAATCGGGCCGCCCGGCTGGAGGGGGCCGGATTCAGGTTAAACATGTTCCTTAAGAGCTTGTTCGGGAATTCATCATGAAATCCCGAACAAGCTCTAGATCATGCGACAAAATTTGCGAAAAAAGGCGGGGCAGGAAATGATGCAGGTCAATCTTTGGTATGATTTCCGGCAGTGGCACCTGCGCCCAATACGGTCTAACCCACTGAATTTGCTGCCAGGCGCGGGCAGTGCAAATCCGAGGGAGCGAGGCCGAGTTCTTCTATTGAGGCAGGAATATGTTTTTTGTGGGTGGAAAATTTTATGGAGCGGGTGAGCTGGAACCCGCAGTTAGGTACTTTCCTCTAAATCGTTATGTGCATCTCCTCCTATACTGTAATAGTTATTCTCTTCATCTTCGCTCCCAACCATTTCGGCTTCATCATCCAATTCGGCGCCGGGAACATCTAAATCATCCCCGGATTTGTCTGCATTGAAATCTTTTTCATTTCTTGTTTCAATCCTGTTTTTTTCATTAGGTGTTTTTGTTTTTGAAATAGACTCCGGATTTATTTCTTCCTCCTCTTCCGAGTTGTTGTAAATATCTTCGCTTGCCGGATATACAGGGTATCCTGGAGTAATTTCCGCTTCGTTATCCTCCTGCGGATTGGGGAGGTTTTTATGCTTCTCGCTTTTCATGGCAGTAAATTTAAA
Organism: Saprospiraceae bacterium; assembly: GCA_046153985.1. GTDB lineage: Bacteria > Bacteroidota > Bacteroidia > Chitinophagales > Saprospiraceae > JABWAJ01. Next base: position 26 of record JBJXFD010000427.1, on the reverse strand, counting down.
GCTCAAATTATGCCCATTTACCTAAA
>JBJXFD010000210.1:0-2642 GCA_046153985.1 Saprospiraceae bacterium | reverse complement strand
ACCGACTAAAAAGACAGGCACTAAATGTAAAGGTGGCCGCCAATTCCACCGGGCGTGAAAAGGAGAGCGAATGGCTCGCTTCCAACTCGAATACCCGATCAACTGCGCCAACAGCAGGTTTCACACAATGGCACAATGGCACGACGCCCGCAAAACGTCGTGCCATTGTGCCATTTTACGAAAAAAACAACGCGCAAGGGTGCTTCCTCCATTCACTTTGCTAACTTCGCTTATGCGTAGTAGATTGTTTCCGGTTTATGAACGGCTCCCGGTTACTAAACCTCCAAAGGTTTGGTAACTGTGAAGGTGTAATTAATACAACACAATTATCATATAAAATATGGACAAAATAATCGAAGCAATATTAAAAATAATGCCATTCGGGCGCTTATTTGAATGGATGGGATTGAGCAAAGAACTAAGCGCTGGATTAGCCGTGCTTGTGACGGCTGTATTACTCTATTTTATTACAAATTGGATTAAAAAATTGCAGGCGCACCTGAAAAATAAAAAAACTGCTACCGACTTGTCTCCCTATTTTGAGTATCAAAAAGTAAAGCAGGCACGCGATTTATTTATTGAAAGCAAGGGGCAAAACAATCCGCCCACCCATGAGGAAGAAATGTCGGACAGCAAAAGTTTTATTGTAAAAAAGGAACTGATCCCGTGGTTTATCAAGGATGCCTTCGATGAGAAAAAAGAGAGCAATAAATATTACCTGATTCTCGCCGATTCCGGCATGGGAAAAACGACCCTGATGATCAACCTCTATGTCCGGTATCATTCAAAATACGGCAGAAAGCACAACATCAGACTCATTCCTTTTGGAGATAACAGAATCGTTAAACACTTAGAAGAATTGGCAAAAAAGCAGGATGAGGCCAAAAATACCATCCTGCTGCTCGACGCTTTTGACGAATATAAAGGGTTGTTGCCTCCTTCTGAACCCGACGGACTGACCGATGACGAACGCTTCAGGAAAAAGTTGGACGAAATTGTGGAGCTGACCCGCGATTTCAGGGAAGTGGTCATTACAAGCCGAACCCAATATTTTCCGGGACAGGAGGACAAACCCTACGAACTGAAGATCCCGCGCTTCGACGACAAGGGTTTCCATACGCTTGCCAAACTCTACCTTTCGCCTTTCGACGAGAAAGAAATACAACAATACCTGAATAAAAAATTCGGCAGGCTGAAATTTTGGAACAACAATAAAAAGCGCATCGCAAAAAGTATCGTAGAGGCCTCGCCGAAGCTCATGGTGCGCCCGATGCTGCTCGCCTATATTGACTATTTGGTGGACAGCAAACGAACCTTTAAAACCACCTACGAAATTTACGATACCCTGATTGAAAAATGGATCGAGCGCGAAGCCGACAAGCGCAAACACGAAAGCACAAGCCGCGAAAAATTCAGGAATGACTTGTTGCAGTTTTCGCATAAAATTGCCCTCGTTATCTACAGAAACCACCAGCAAAACAATACGCTGAGTATAGACAAAGAAACCGCAAGACAACTCTGCCAGCAAGAAAATCTGGATTTGCAGGATTACGAAATTACCGGGCAATCATTGCTTACCCGCGATGCTAACCACAACTGGAAATTTGCGCATAAGTCTATACTTGAGTTTTTTCTTGCAAAGAAATGCATAGAAGATACATCCTTTGCTCGGGCGTTTGAATTTACGGGTATGGATATGGTAAGAACATTTTATGAGGAAGTTGGTTTTGAAAAAATTAAACCTGTATTTGATGTCAATAAGTTGTTGAGAATTAAAGGCGGCAAATTTATAATGGGTGACGAATACCGCGTAAAAGTCAGTGATTTTTTCTTGGCGAAATATCCGGTCACACAATCAGAGTATGTGAAAATCTCCAAAAAACAAAACCCATCTCATTTTAAAAACAATAACCGAAATCCTGTTGAAAATGTGTCCTGGGTGGATGCTGCCGAGTATTGCAATTTACTCAACCAACAAACAGGCTACAATGCGGTTTACGATGAGGCAGGAAATTTGCTGGACAGCAATGGAAAAACAACTACCGATATTACCCGGGTGAAAGGTTTTCGCCTGCCCACCGAGGCGGAATGGGAATACGCTGCCGGCGGTGGTGAAAACAACAGAACCCTGTTTGCCGGAACAAACAGCGAAAACGAATTGCCAAAATTCGCCTGGTTCGACAAAAACAGCGCTAAGAAAACTCACCCGGTTGGTGAATTAGCCTCCAACCAATTGGGTCTGTATGACATGAGCGGAAATGTATGGGAATGGTGTACTGATGGGTACGATGGGGATTTTTTCAAAAATTCAACTAAAAACGGCGTGATGGAAAACCCTGTTAATTGTAACAAAGGCTCGTTCCGTGTGCATCGTGGCGGCGGTTGGTTCAACGATGCCGGGCACTGTCGCGTGGCTTTTCGCAACGCTGACGCCCCCGGCAATCGCGACTACGACCTTGGCTTCCGTGTCGTGTTCGTCCCGTAGTTTGCTTGGTTAGCTTTTCCGGTTTTTCCTTTGAGCTAAGAGGGGGTAGCGCGGTGGCCGGAAAAAAGCTAAGCGACACGCAGCGGTAGCGCGTGTCGTGTGCTTTTTTGTGGCAACCAAGCGTTAGGGTTTTTACCGCCTTTGGCGGTCGATTTTT
>JBJXFD010000003.1:0-21817 GCA_046153985.1 Saprospiraceae bacterium | reverse complement strand
ATGTGTCTACGTGTCGTACACTTTCAAAGTGTCCGACACGTAGACACATCGAATGAAAAAAATTCCCCTAAAAAAAACTCTGAAACGCATTCCCCATCGCTTTCCCTTCCGCGCCTATCGTCACATTAAAACCCAGCGACAGCGAAATGATGTGCTGGCTGCGTTTGTTTTCTTCCCCTTGCTTCGGAGAAGCCACATCCATCAGGTCGTAAAAACCCATGCCGCTGGCAAAAATACGGCTGTTGCGGAATACTTTTTTAGACACGCGCGCACCAAAAATGGGGCCGAAGTGGAACGCATTTCCGCCCACGTCTTCCGGCAGCAGGATGCGGCTGGTTTCAGCCAAATTCAACAAGGACACCAATTGCGTAGCGGTTAAATCGTTTTCGGTGGCAATGCGCTGGATTTCGCTGTTCAGGTGGGTGAAGAACCCCGATTCACTTTCCGAACGTGCAAAACTGCCATCGAAGCCCACCCGTGCGCCGCCGAATATTTCGTAGTCGAAAGCGCGCCCGATGCTCTGTGCGCCAGCGCCGTAATCCGTTTTGGCTAAATTCATCTGATAATCCAGATGCAGGTGTGTGCCTTTTTTGCCTTCGCGGAAATAGCCGGGGCTGATGCCAAATTCCAGAAAATGCCGCTGGATCTTCAGGTCGGACGATTCGCCAAAACCGTAGCGGACAAATAGCATCACAACGGTTTTGTTGTAGCCATTGCGGCCAAATTCCTGCCCCAGGTCAATGTCGTTCAGTGGTTCAGTGGCGCCGCGCAACAGCGTTTCTAAGGTTGCGCCCAGCTTAACTAAATTCCACATCGCCTGGAAATGCGGGTTGGAAGAAAGGCTGGCGCGGTCGTCCAAAGCAAAAATGGTTGCCGTTTGCAATCCTATATCGAGTTGAGCATCGTTCAGGTTGAGCAGGTAGCGGCGGCTGCCGTATTGCTGATTTTGTTGTGCATTAGAAAATGCAGGAACCAAAGCCAATGCAGCAATAATGAGTAGAATTGTCCTGTTCATAATACGCTTGATTGATGTTTAAAAAATGGATGTTGATCGTTGGGCGTTGTTCGTTGTCGGTTGTTCGTTAGCTCCAATGTTGATGGAAAGGCTTACTTTTCGATTGTGCTTTCCTTTCTATCGTCCTATTTCAGTCCATTCAAGTAATTGATGTACCCGTTTACCAACTGAATTGCCCGATTAATAAGTTGTCTGGCGTGTTCATATTCTTCCAGGGTGATGTATTTTTCTTCGTATGCAGTTATCACATCGTCAATCAATTCGTATAGCGATCCCCTGGAAATCCGGCAATGCTGCATGTTCTCTTTGTGGTGATGCCGTCCAAAACCTTCGGCAATATTTCTTGTAGACGAACGAGCCGCACGCCTCATGTTATCCTTCAAGTCAAAGTTTTCATCTTTTGGAAATTTTGCACTCACTTCCATCGCCCATCGAACGATTTGCCTGCAAGCTTTCCAACATTCCAATTCTTCAAAACTCTTCAAGGTAGCCATGTCATTGAGTATTATTTTAAAAGTATAATGAAATATTTTAATACCTTAAACCCATTATGAAGGCCAATCACTCGAACAAACAACAGACCCGTTTTTCGGGAATCGAACCCATCATCCCATTATGAAGCTAAAGAACAACGAAGAACCAACAACGAACAACCTCATTTCGACGCCGCTCAACGAACAACGAACAACGAACAACGAACAACGAACAACGAATAACGCTTACCAAATTCCCCACCTCACCCCCGCAAACCCATAAACCGAATACATCGGCTTCGTGCCTTTGATCGAGGTGTGGTTCTGTATGCTGAATTCTCCGCCAGCTACTACTGAAAATTTGCCGCCGAAATTGACCGGGACCGAACCGCGCAAAAACCAGCCGATGGATGGAACCACCCGCGGGTCGCGAAACTTTCCAAAAACTACTTCCTGGATGGCGTCGGCAATACGGTCGGTGGTGTTTTCCACGGGGTTCAGCAAACCGCCTTCCATCAAGGCATCAATTTTTTCGCGAACAAACAACACATTGCCCAAATCCACAACCGGCGAAGGGTCGGCGCTGAAGCGGATGCCTGACAAGAGCTCCACATCCACGGTGTTGTCGCCTTTATTTCCCCATTCTGCCAGCAACTGATCGCGCATAAAAAGCCTTTTGAAATCAACGTATGCCTCCAGGTCGTAGCGTTGTGCAAAAAAAGATTTGGTTCGGGTTTCGTCGGCCAACGCCATTGCGGCTAAATGCTCAGCCAGTGCTTCGGCGTCGCCCGATAAAGAGAGACGCAGGGATTTTAATTGGTTACTTGTTTTTTTTGATTCGGCTTGCTCCGCCAAACGCGGATCAGAAATGCTGAGGCTTGCGCCCAACCAATCGTAACGCGCAAAAAATCGCACCGAGTTGATCGGGCGGCTGAGTTTTTTTACCACCTCCTGATCTACCTCAATGCTGATGCCCGGGAACAGGTCTTTCAGCCAGCGCGGCGCATCCAGGTCGAAGCGCGCAAAAGCGGTATCCACATCAGCGCGGGTAATTTCCAGCGTTTCAAACCCTACCATCGTGGCTAAGTCGCCTTTGAATGTCGTGTGCGCGCGGCCAATCGTCGTCTCCATACCGACTTCCAGGCGCTGTTGCGCAACCGTATTTTTTGCCAAAAAACCAATTAAAACAAGGAATGCTATTTTTTTCATTATTGATGTTTCTCTTTTTCATCGCACCAAAACCACATCCCCCTTCAACTCCCGCAACACGCCATTGCCAAAGCGAATGACGGCTAAGTAAGTGAAGACATCCGGTTTTGCCGGTTTTCCCCCGACCCTGCCATCCCAACCCAAACCTTCGGCGTTCAACGGGATTTCTTTGGCTTCAAAAACCAAAGCGCCCCAGCGGTTGAAGAGGAGCAGGGACTCAATGATTTCCCCGGAACCATTGTCACTGTAAAGGGTAAAAAAGTCGTTGATGCCGTCGTCATTGGGCGAAAAAGCAGTTGGCGCGTAAGTGTCGCCAAGGACGACCTCCAGCCGAAACCCGTCGGACGCCTTGCAACCCCGGTCGTCCTGCACAACAATGCGCACGTCTAAACTGCCTTGCGCCAAAAAATCCGTCATGGGTCCGCCGCTGTTTAGCGCTTCCGGCAGCCATTGCCAGATTTGTATGTTGCCGATGGTCGTTGCGTTCAGGGAAACCGGCGTGTTGGGACGCACAACCAGCCGCTCCAGGTTGAGTTCCACGCCCATCGTATCCGGCGTTTCAATCGAAACCGGAAACGTCTGAATACAGCCCAGCACATCCTGCACCGCAAAGGTATAGTCGCCGGGAAGCAGTTTTTCAAAGTAAGGTAATAGCTGGTAAGTCGCGCCGCCGTCGGACGAAAAAATCATCGGGCGGTCTTCGTCTGCGGGGATTAATTCCACCGTCCCAAAATCGCCGGGGCAGAAAGGGTGCAGGACTTCTATGGCAATGTCGGGCCCATCGGGTTGTGGCGTTTCAATTTCCCGGACCACCGCGCAGCCCACCGCGTCGGTCACGGTTACACTGTATGTATTGCCTTCAGCCGTGGCAAATACCGGGCCAATGGCGCCGGTACTCCAAACGTATTGATAAGTTTCCGGTGTGCCGTATACCCGAACACTGTCGCAGCTTTCTTCGATCTCGAAAACCAGGTCAGGAGGTTCATTGCCGTTAATGAGCGTAGATTTTGTGACCACACAGCCGTTAAAGTCCGTGGCGGTCAGCAGGTAATCTCCTGCGTCAGCTAATTGAAAATTGGGTACAACTGGTGGATTTAAAGGGTTGCTCTGGGGATTCAGCCAGGACAATTGTGCAAAAGCTATACTGTTCAATACTTGCAAGGTTAGGGTATCGCCAAGACAGGGCGCCGAAAAACCGATTTCGGGATCGGGCGGAATATTGACGGTGACTTGAAGGCTGTCCGTATCCTCACAGCCCGTTTCATTAAAAGCATGTAACACGTAGACACCTGCATTAGTTGGCTGAAGATCGGAAAGAACAAGGATGGAGTCGTTAAAAACCACGCCAGATTCAAAAGTCCAGAAATGCCCGGAGCCGCCGGTTCCGGCAATGCTCAGGCTTTCACCGCCACAAAGGGCAACATCCGCAGGTGCTTGCGCAAAAGGCGGATTGGCCGCAGGCAGAGAATCAACGACGGTGCAGCAGTCGTCCTGCACCGTCAGGTAATACATGCCGAGGTTGCCGTCGAGTGGCAAGGCCGCTGTGGCGGAATTGCTCGTCCACCCGTTGCTGTTCGACCAGCTGACAGTGGCCTGACCGTCGAAGCAACCTTGTGGCAAAGTAGCTTGCAGGAAAATACTGTCTTTTTGGCAATCCACTTCAAGGCTTTTCACAATCGGGCAGGCATACACAACCTGCGGACAAAAAATATGGGTGGAAAACTCGGTAGAGGACGTATTGGGATTGCTGTAAACGCTGTATTCGACCATCCACCCGATGGCGCAAAAAGGCAGCTTGCCGCTAATGCGCCCCACACCTGCTAAGGTTTGGAGGTTGCCGGGCAAGCCAAAGGCGGGCTGATTGAGCGATTGCAGCCACATGTTCATTTCCGCCTGGGTCGTGACATTTTCTACCAACAACTGATTTTCGTGCATAAAAGCAAAGCCGGTCACGCAACTGCCGCAGGCTCCAAAACCAAGGTTGCCCATCAACTTGAGGCTGCTGTCGGGAAGGATGGCGTAAACAAACGCCCGGTCGGTTTGCGAACCCCCGAAAGCATTGATGTCCACATAAAAATTGCGCAACTGGTTGTTTTCTGTGAAATATTCGAGGTAACGCAGGGTGTCCTGTTGTGGAAGGGTGCCGTCGTTTATGTCCTGCGGGTCTATATAAGAGACCCCGCAATCTGCCAGTTCGATGGCGGATTGCGCCTGAATAGACAACCAGGGAAGCAAAAGCAAAATGCTGAAAAGCGGTTTCAAAATGCCGGTATTTGTAATGGGTTTCAAACTCAAAACGAACAAAAAAGCGATCACAGAAAAGCGCAAAGCTTTCCTGATGTAACCAATGAACAAACATGTCGTCTGAATAGCGCCAACAGATTGAGGGCAGGCAATGTGGAGATTATGACGTGTTAGGCTTTGCAAAAGTAACAAATTTTGCATAGTCCACAACTGCTCAAATTTGAATTTATCGAATAGGAAAAAAATGCAGACCTGTTTTTCCCGGATTTGTTTTACTTTTGCCCCTGTTCCTACAAGGCGTCACCCTTCATCTGCGAAAACGCCATTCTGCTACGACAAATCAACTTATCTCAAGGAAGACATCACTTTCGGATTTTCCAGTGCTTACAGCTTTGGGAAAGCCCCATTTCTGACATTAATAAATTTTTTAAGACATGAGAAAAAGCTTCATCTGCTTTGTTTGTTTAGCGCTCTTTATGGCTTCGGCAACCCAAATTCATGCACAAAATCTCAAAGGACTTTTTGATAAAGAAGAGGCAGTTTTTTATGTTTCGGTAAGCCCGGCGCCCGATAGCGGAGTGGCAATGGTTACGCTGTATTTTACGCACAGCAAAGCACCTTCCATTGAAGCATCGCTGTGGATCAAAGATTTGGGAACGAACCTGGCGACGGTGAGTGGCTATCGCTTAGTGAAGGATCTTTGGGAAATGAGCAACCGGAAACAGGATACTATCTACATCGAAGGATTGGCTAACCTGCATTTTTATACCATTGGCCTCGACTACCGAACGCCCACATCGGCCTCTTCCCGGTTTGCCTCAAAAGTGCTGAGCGACAGTTACCGCTACGAGTACTCCGGGAAAAAAGCAACGGCCAACAACAAAAAAGCTACGCCCTCAGATAATATGAATGTACCCCGGCCTTGTGAAACGCCGAACCTTTCCGTGCGCTCGGAAACGGAAGGTTATTGCGGCGCTGATAACCTTCCGGCGGTCGTCATTGAATGCTTCAATTGCAAAGGACAAACCTGGTCGTTCAATGTCGAATACAGCGGAAACGGCGTGCCCTGGAAATCTTTGCGCAGCGACGGCAAACCCCAGTCAGCCACCGGGAATGCCACCCGTACCGAACCCTTGTGCATTTTGCCGGACGGCGAATACAACATCCGCGTTTCCGCAACGGGCGAAAATTGCACCACGCCCGTTTATCATTACCTCGGAACCATGCTCCGCATCGGAGCGCCAAAAGTTGCAACAGCCGTTATACCAATGGAGGTTCCCCCTGTGAAAGAGGCCACGTCCATGCCCGACACGTGTTCGGCTTTCGCGCGGGCTAATTTGTTTGGAAAAGAAATCCGTGGTGCGGTCACCCTCGCTGCCGGTTCGCCTTGTGGCGGAAGCCAACCCTACGCTCAAATTCGCTACGTACACCCTGGTTACCGCGATCAGAACCTTGAAAATGTGCCCTTGATTGCCGGAGAAGGGATTCCTTTTAGATTCGAACTGGATGAGATTGACCTCGACCGCAGCATCCAAACAATCCAGGTGGTGATTTACATCAATCCCGGGTCGGGGATGAGCGCCATTCCGGTCAGTACTTTTTGGGTCAGAGCCGATCAGCAGCAAAGCGGGCTTGCGATGGGAAACGACAGAGTACAGGCTAAAGGCGCCGATAATTTTGTCCAAAAAACGGTGGAAACCAACCCCAAAAGCTACAACCGCCTTCAGGATTTGCGACCGGTTTATTTGTCGGTACAATCCGATATCCCGGCTTACATTGCCTGGACGAACCCGGCGGAGTGCATCAATGGCGGCTGCACCTACACCGTGTGGGCGGGTAAGTCGAACGGCCCGATTCGCTTGCTTGCAGAAGGCAAACAGGGTGGTTCTTTGGTGAAAGAATCGCTCCAGGGCCTCACGGTTGAGGAGCGCTATATTGAAGTAGAGGTGGAAACAAAATCTGGTTCCAGTATAGGTGCTTATGTGTTTGGACAGGGGCCCGGCTTCAGTTTTGGAGAAAACTACGTACACCGCGAACGCCTGGCGCCCATGGCCGGCAAGCCTGAAACCAACCCCCAAAATGAGCTGGTGGAGCAACCCGTTCCTACGCCGGTTGAACAAATGGTGGCCAAAGGTTTGGTGCAAAACAGCGAACCGCTTGTTGCGGAAGCCCAGCCTGCCGCAAAATCCGAAAAACCACTGCTCGTGGCTGGCGCTACCGTCGTTTTTGAGCAGCCTCAACAGCCCATTTCAACATTCACCAACTGCAAATACCAACGCGAAATTTCGGTGGTTGGCGACATGCCCATCACGGAAGGCGACTGGCTGGCGATCAAATACAATTTGACAGAACCAGGCTATAAATACACCCTTTACTTCCAACCTGAAGGACAGGAAGAGTGGTTCATTGCGCCCGGCACGAAAGAGTTGCAGGGCAAACCGGAGTTTTATTTAGAAATGACCAAATACCACTCCGGACGATACGCGGTGTTGGCGTACAGTTTCAAGAACCGCTGGGGCTGCCTGTCCACGCCGCTGTCGGAAGCGCTGCGGATCAAGGTAGAACGGTAGGGTTATTTTTCACTGCATAGTTTTTTTTTACCACAACTTGTCCCGTAAGCGGGATAGTTCACATAGTTATTTTCACATAGGACACAACTTGTCCCGACTTGGCGGGATAGTTCTGATGCACTCTACCTCGCCAAGTCAAGACAAGTTGTGACGGATTCTATGTGATCTATGTGAAAACCTCTATTGTGATCCATGTGGTAAAAAACCAAAGCCCAATCGTGACCGTTCCTTCTACTTTCTACCAAATACCCTATACCTATTTGGTAAAAAAATCAACCCCAGAGCCCAATCGTCACCGTACCCTCTACTTTCTACTAAATACCTTCTACTTAATACTTAAGATGAACAGACTTACACACATACTTTTCTTTTCAATTTCTATACTTTGCTCTACTTCTTTAACCGCGCAACTCGTTGACGTAAAAGGAGTCGTGGTTGCGTCAGACTCAAACGAGCCGTTGATTGGCGTGAATGTTGTCTTGAAAGACACGGAGGTCGGCGCTTCAACGGACGCTGCCGGCGCTTACAAAATCACCGTCAACCAGAATGTTTACGGGAATGCTTTGGAAAGCGGCAAGCTGATTTTTTATTGCATTGGCTACAAAGTGCAGGAAGTGGAACTGCGGGGCCGCACCAAAATCAGTATTGCAATGGAACCGATCGTTACCCAATTGGAAGACGTGGTCGTCACCGGTTCGGCGGTTGGTCGTTCGCCCAAACTGATGAGTTATTCAGTGGGTTTTCTGGACGAGATGGCGTTGAATATCGTTCCGGCTGCCAATGCTGGCGCGGGTTTGCAGGGAAAAATTGCCGGACTTCGGGTCAACCCCGTGAGCGGTCAGCCCGGGCAAGGCGCTTATTTCCAAATTCGTTCTGCCGATGTGATTGCCAATGGCCAGCAACCCCTTTTGGTGGTGGACGGCATTTTTCTGAACGGCGCTACGCTGGCGGATTTTAATGCGGAAGACATCGAACGGGTTGAGATCCTGAAAGGCTCGGCGGGCACTTCACTTTATGGTTCACAGGCGGCCAACGGCGTGGTGCAACTCTTTACCAAACGCGGCAAAACGCTGGAAGTGGGCCAAACACGGGTCATCTACCGCGGCGAAACCGGCTATTCCGAATCCGTTGGCCGGTATGACCTGAATACGTTTACCAACCGCGAAATCCTCGACCCGGAAGGCCCTCAACCCATCCTCGGGAATCCATCAGCAACCGGCATCCACGATACGCCTTTGCCAAACCTGCAGGACTACCAGGAAGACGTGCTGTTTCGCCGCGGCGCTTTTCAAACGCATCATCTGGCGCTTCAGGGCAAAACCGCACAAAGCAATTTTTATACTTCAGTGCAGCGGTACAGCGACGAAGGCATTCTGCAAAATACCGACGGCTACCTGCGCCATACTTTCCGGGCGAATATGGACCACCGCCTGAGCGAAAAGCTGGAATTGCAGGTCAGTTCGATGTACGCTACTTCCAAACAGGATTTGCTCGCGCCTGCATCCAACGGGCCGGGCAGCTATTTGGCTTCGGCGTTGTTTTTGACGCCCATTTTTAACCTCGATGTGGGGAATGAAGAAAACGGCGCCGCTTTCGACTGGGACATTGACAATACAGGGCAGGGCGTGACCAACCCGCTTTACGATCGCCTCAATTCGCGCCAAACGGTGCTCCGCTCGCGGTTCACCGGCAGCTTGGGCGCTAATTATTACGCAAAAGAATGGCTGACGCTGAGCTATGCTTCTACGCTTGATTACACGGTGAACGATTTCGAGCATTTTGTAGAGAAGGGATACCTGAGCGCCAACGTTCCGGGCCTTTTCGGCAATTTAGTGACCGCAGGCGTGCAGGGCAGCAGCGGTGGCGGCATCCACAAAAGCAGGCAGTCCGGAAAATACCTGACTTCCCGTGCGAATGTTACCATTCAAAAATCGTTGGGCAAACTGAACGCGGCGGTTCGGGGCAGCTTTTTGTACGAAGACCTGACCCGGCAATACGACGAAGCCATCGGCGAAAACCTCGCAGTAACGGGCATTCGTTCACTCGACAATGCGCGCAGCAACATCGCCATTGCTTCTGAATCCGAAGAAATGGTGGGCCATACCGGTTTCCTCATCGGCGATGTTGACTACAAAAAGACCTATATTTTCAGTGGACTGATCCGGCGGGAAGGCGTGTCGCTGTTCGGCCCGGAATCGCGCTGGGCCAATTACCACCGCCTCAGCGCGGCTTGGCGGGTGTCGGAAATGGTGAACCTGAAAGGCATCCAGGAGCTGAAACTGCGCGCATCAACGGGCACGTCGGGCATTCGGCCCACTTTCGGGCAGCGCTTTGAAACTTTTGAGTTGATCAACGGCACGCTGACCAAAAGTACGCTGGGCAACGAGTTCCTGCGTCCGGCACGTTCCATGGAAATAGAAATTGGCGGCAACATCACGTTCCTGCGCGCCTTCGACCTGGAGGTTAATTATTCCCAAATCAAAACCGACGACCAAATTTTGCTCGTGCCACTGACCGGCGCAGCGGGTTTCAAAGGACAGTGGCGCAACGCCGGGGCCATTGATGCCAAGGTTTACGAAGCAGCTTTGAATATTGATTTTAAAAAACTGTTCCGCATCGCCATCCCTGATTTTCGCTGGGAACTGATGACGACATTTGACCGCACCGAACAAACCATTTCCCGGTTAGACATTCCGGCTTATGTCACCGGCCCGGGTCTCCAGCAATCCAGTCTGTTCCTAATTGAAGCCGGCCAGCCATTCGGCACGATGGTGGGGGAGGTGTTCGCCAGAGACCTCAGTGAATTGGCTGATCAGGAGGGCCTTGATCCAGGTGATTATACGGTGAATTCGGCGGGGTATGTTGTGCGACAAGACCAGCTCGGTACCCCCGACGAACGCCCCTATAAACTGCGGGATGCCGACGGGAACCCAATCGTGCGGGCCATCGGCGACATCAACCCGGATTTTCGGATGGGGTTTGCGCATACGATTGGCTATAAAGGTTTTCAACTATATGCGCTGTTCGACTGGAAACGCGGCGGCGATGTCTATAACCTGACCAAACAATGGCTGTACCGCGATGAGCGCCACGCCGATGTCAGCCAATACCCGGACGTGACTGCGGGCTTTTACGGCAGCGATGGGTTGTACAATGTATTGGTTGCCAACAACCATTTTGTAGAAGACGGCACCTTTTTTATGTTGCGGGAAGCAGCGATTTCCTTCACCATCCGCCAGGGCCTTTTCGGCAATTTCATCAAAAGTATGCGCCTGAGCCTGATCGGCAGAAACCTGTTTACGGTGACGGATTACAGCGGCCTCCACCCCGATGTAAGCGCGGCGCCCCGCGACGAAAACATGCTGACGAACCGCTTTCAAAACGCACCCGGCAGCGACGCCCAAACCCCCAACGGCGACCCGAATTTGTTTGCCGTGGATGCATTCAATTACCCGCTGGCGCGTACGCTGACGTTTGGCCTGCAGTTGACTTTTTGACTTGTACCGTCGAACTCCAGTTCGGCGCTTATTTAGTGTCTGTCTTTAGAGTTCGAGAGCTGCGTTCGTTTCGACTCCGCTCAACGACCGTAGCTCTCGAACTCTAAAGAGCAGACCTGAGGCTGAATGCTAATATTCAAAATAATCTAAAAAAGACATGAATAAATATTTTCCCCACCTCGCAATCTTTTCCCTGCTGCTGTTTTTCACAGCCTGCAAAGACTTAGACACGATTAACGAAAGCAACCCCGACCGCAACGCCGTGCTCTCCACCGGCGCCGACCTTGAAATCGTGCTGGGCGGCGGTTATGTATCGTGGTGGCAGGGCGTACACGGCGAACACCCGGTCATTGGCCTGTCGGTGGCGGCGGATGCCTACGGGATGTCGTGGGGCAATTTCGGAGCACAGCGCATGGGGATCGAACCCCGCGCAGCCTACAACAACCGCACTACGGAAGACCCGGATTACCGGCAAGTGGTAGAAGTACCCTGGGCAAATTGCCTCTCAGCGGTGTCGAGCGCGAACGACATCTTCATCGCGATGGACAAAGGCATTTCCATTGACGACGGCGGCTCCCAGGATCAATCCGTGAAAGCTGCCGCGCATTTTTTGCGGGGCGTCAGCTGGGGCTATCTGGGCCTGATTTTCGACCAGGCGCTGTTGGCTGATGAAAATACGGACATCGAAGCGGCAATCCCGTTCACGAATTATCCAGAAGTCATTGCCGCGGCTGTTGCCGAATTGGAAAAAGGCATTGCGATTGCAGAAGCCCTGGGGGATGATTTTGTGCACCGTTATTTCAACGGCCTGACTTTAGATGCGGACGGTTTTGTGCGCCTGAGCCATTCCTATGCTGCGCGGTTTTTGGCGCAAGCCCCCCGAACCCTCGCCGAAAATGGCATGGTAGATTGGGCGGCAGTATTGACGCACGCCGAAGCGGGCCTGAACCAAAATTTCGCGCCTTTGGCCGATGGCAAATTCTGGGCGAGCTACCAACGCTACGTTTTTGCAGAAGCGGGTCAGGGGCCGTTCTGGGCGCGGGTGGATCAACGCCTGATTGCTGCGCTCGACCCGTCGCAACCTGCGCGGTATCCGGAAGTAATAGCCCAGGGGGAAGCGCCTTTATCGAACCCGATGGCCACCTCTACCGACGCCCGATTAGCTTCCGATTTTCTGTTTTTTGCAAACAACAACTTCCCCGTTGAGCGCGGGGAGTGGCATTTTTCGCATTACAAACACAACCGAAACATCACCGATCCTTCCTTTGCCGGCGACGGCGCTACGTCCGGCCCCATGCCAGCTTTTCTGGCTGCCGACAACGCGTTGCTGCGTGCAGAAGCTTTACTGCGCCTGAACCGCAAAGCCGAAGCCATCTCCCTGCTCAATCTTGGAACCCGCGTGACGCGCGGTCAATTGCCTTCCCTGAATGCTTCCGCCACCGCCGATGCCGTGGAGCGCGCCATTTTTTACGAACGCGCCATCGAGTTGCTGAGTACAGCCCCAATGGGCTTGTGGTTTGACCGCCGCAGGGTAGGCGCCCGTCAGGATTTCGACAACGTGGATGCGCTGGGGAGTTTGCAGAAAGGCACGCCTGCGCAGTTGCCGGTGCCGGCAGGGGAGTTGAGGATACATGGATTGGATGCTTATAATTTTGGGGGCATATTGGATTTGGATGGGATTTTACGGGTTTATTAAAAACTAATTCAAGGTTGATCGTCGGGGATTAATGCTCTAATCAGCCTGAATACGGTTGTGCAGGGATTTTGATCAGAATAAGGAAGATGTAGCTGGTCGGTCAACAGTTTTTCTGCATTTTTTGAAGCTCTTGATTGATCAGCGTCTTTATCCTCTTCTAAAAGGGTATAGATTTTTCTGCAGAAATTGATGTTCTTTCCTTCTCTCTCATAATTACATTGCCAATATTTACTCAATTTCTCGTAATACTATTGGCGTTTAAGCTGACTTTCCAGGTACTGATAATGCAGCAAAAACCACAATTCAAATGCATCATTATTGCTAACCGGAATTGATCTGAAATAACATGGTTCAGTATTTTGACCTTCGCAAATGATCAGAAATGACTTTCCCTTTCCAACATCTTCAATCCTATAGGTTTTTACTTTCAGCTTTGGATCATTCCAGCTTTTGTTGAGACCACTTATTTTAATGGATTTAGTTTTTCTTGGCATAAGTAATAGCATTTTCAAATACGTCTTCCATAATATTCAGGTTATTTGGTACAGCACCATACTTCCCAAGCAAATAGTCTTTTTCAAAAGAAGCGTCATTCCGCACCCCTTTAAACTGAGTTAAAGAGAATAGCTCCGTTGCTCCAAATTTGTCTTTTTTTGTAAAAGTAATCTGGTCGCGTCGGAGCAAGTGAGCATCCAACAAGGTCGAATCATGGGTCACAAAAATCAATTGAGCATTGTTGGGATTCGTTTTGTTGGAATTGAACATTTGAATGATCTTTCTGGTCAATCTTGGATGCAACATAGCGTCCAATTCATCAATAAATAAAACGTCTCCTTCCATCATTGTAAGGAAAATAACAGAACTTAAGGCAAATATTTTTTTGGTGCCCGCTGCTTCCTGAAAATCGAGCATTACGGACCCTTGCCCCACCGCCTTACCCGCATGGTTAAATATACGGCGAAAAACAGCAATATCGCTGATCTCCTGTCCCTGATGTTTCAAGGTCTGAAGGAGTTTTTCCTTATCCGGGAAATCCGGAATGGCTTGCTCCATGTTCACTAACTCAATATTCCTAATCGTAGGATCTACACTTTGTAAGAGTTCGTTTAAAAATTCCTTAAATGCCTCATTTTCTGCAAAAAACTCCATAGAATAACTTGCTAAGTGGGTACTATTATGACCAGGATCAATTGATATCTTACTGCTAATTGATTCTACTATTAAACTCGAAGTAGTGCCGTTGAAAGCACTAACGACTGTCAGAAAAAGGGAGTTATTCCTAAAAAGCGGAGGAGTTTTATCTCCAGATTTAGTAAAAGGAATTCCCTCTTTAAACCATTCTTCGTTTACATCCACCTGATTACCTTCCCGAACAAAATAATACCGCTCCCTTACCCCGGCTACATCCAATGGTTTCCCAAAAAGCCACTCAGTGATAATTTCTGTAGAGGAAGCTTCAAAGCCGTAACGATATTGTACATTTTCAAGAATAAAAATCAGTTGAAAAAAAGAGGGTTGGGTAACCGTCTCTTCATCAAATTTGAAAGGGATAATTTTTTGATTCAAAACATTCGGATTGGAGAGATTATCCTTGATGATGTAATACATGGCCATAAAAGCCCGCACCAGATTACTTTTCCCACTTGCATTTGCTCCATAAATTGCCTTGCTCTTCAATAGCGAAAGCTTGTCGCTTACCGCAAAAACATTCTCTTCATCCACTTTTGGAAACTTGGACTTGATCTTGGCTGCCTGCATCTGAAGCGTCTGAATATCTTTGAAAGACCAGAAGTTGCCGACACTGAATTCTACCAGCATAAAATTAAAATTTGTGATTATTTCGCAAATATACAGATAAAATAACAAAAAATCAACCTTTAGTACGAAGAAAGCGCCGAGGTGTTGTCAATCATGCTGCCAACAAGTAAGATCTTTGTGACAACCTTTCACGGCACAAAGGCGCCTCATCTCAAACTGGACAAAGTACAACAAATATTTGCACACCGCTATGTTGTATAAAACAAATTGTATATCTTGCGTGCAGAGTGGGGGTAAACCTTCCAGTTTTTAATCTCAAAATGCACTCCAGGATGTTCACATTGACCGTCATAGAAGAAATTTTCGGCTCCGGCAACATGACCAACCTTCAGGTTCCCTTGCCTGGCGAGCGACTCACCTTAACGGAATTGATCACGGCCAAAGTCACTGCTAAAGTCTACGCCATCAACGAAGACCTGGAAGCAAAAGAAGCCTCGGGCTATTTCCTGACTCCGGCAGAAAAGCTGCTGAACCGGGACGTCGTGGAGCAACGGGGAAAACAATACCACGACCGCCTGGCCGCCCTGCAATTGGACGCTGAAAAAGCAGTGTACGAAGCGTTGGCGGGTTTCCAGAAAAACGCCTTTTTCGTCATCATAGACGGCGAACAGAAAGCAGATTTGGCCGAAGAAATTGCGCTGACGGATCAAACACAAGTTCATTTCATCCGTTTGACGCCCCTCGTGGGTGGATAGCGCCTGTATTGACTGCAATCCAAAACGAACGACAACTTATCTCATGAACAAGACCCTTTCTGAAGTCTGGCCGGACATCCTCGATGGCCGGACATCCGATGCCCCAGCCGAAGCTAAAAAAGGCCTGAAGGATTTCCTTTCCAAGCCTGTAAACCCGTTAGCTGCACACTTGGCCCGTCTGCAAAGCACGCTGGAAAACGGACGCTACAGCAGTTATTATGTCCCTCAAATTATTAAGTGGCTTTACGATTGGATCAGCAAACCTTCCTGGATTTTCCAGTTTTCGCCCGCCGAATTTCAAAAACTGATAGACGGGTCTCCGCTGATCTACCTTTCCGATTCCAATTATATGGAATGGACCAAAGAGTTGTCTGAACGAGGCTGGCTTGAAGGAGACAAACGCTTGTGGTTCCGCTTTTTTCCGCTGCTATTGGGCTACCGGTCCCAACAACCATCGCATTACCCATTTAATGCGCTAAAAAATACGCCGGAAGACCACCGCCGCGAAGTTTTTCTGCTCATCCTGACCGGCTTTCTCAAAAAAGGAGATTTCGACCGGGCACTGAAGTTTGCCCTGCAAGCATCCCGGGAGCACTTGAACCTTGACCGGGAAGAAAAAGCCTGGCTGTTTCAACATATAGAGTCCGAATCCGGTCTGTCTTTCGGCGGGCAACTACACAACCACATCGAATTGCTCTATGCGGCTGGCGAAGAATTAGAGACTTTTAGCAAAACATTAAACTGGCCTGTCTTTATGGCCTATCCCATTGAAGACCTGCAAACCTTTGCCCAACTTGATGCGCTGAATGATGACAAACGGATGGGGCTGCTTTCCCTCTCCCCAACTGTAATTAACTTTTTTGACAGTTATAGAAACAAATTCGAAGCCCTGGTACAGCATTTTTTGAAAAAGACGGTTTGGGATGAGACGCTTGCTATAAAGTTCATGCAGTATCAAAGCAGTTCAGACAATAATCTTCAGATTCCCGGAAGTTTACCCCTGTTTTTGAATTCAAAATTGGAACAGGGCGGGTTTTTCCAACCCCTTTACGAAGCGACCTGGGATTTTCACTATACCTTAAAATCTCACAACAAAACTGTTCCCAACTTAGAACAAATACTCCGCCAGGAAACCCTGCGCCGGTTGGATGCATCGGGCCTGGCAGCGAGCCGGGAAGCCCTGCTGATGAGCGGGTTTCATCCATTGCCGATTCCGGGCAACCACAGCCCTTACCACGGCTTGCACCCCGACCAGGTGCGCCCGTTTTTTCAGTTGATCCGGGCAGTGACGGACATAGACATCATCAAAATATACCGGGTAGAAAAACTGTACCGAGTGCGCTTTTTGCTGCTTGGCGAGCAGTTTGACCTACACACGGGCAATGGCTTTGGCGTGGGTTGCATGACCGACCTCAATACCCTGCTGTACGAAAAAGGCATCCCCTATCAATTGGTGATGATGGAAATGACTTTTTTTAGTCCGCACGCCCTGCCCAATCCTTACCGCCCGTTAAACGTTGTGACACTGATGGACAGCGTTGTTTTTTCCGAACTAAAAGACCAGGTGCCGCCACAATATTTAGCCGGTTTTGCGAAGGCCGCCAACCCGGTTCCTGTTTTTTTGAAAAACCTCAGCGAGCTTGGTGCATTAAAAGAAAAGCCCAACGAGGATGTGATAGATTTAAAAAGCGACCCCAAGTTTGCGGCCATTCGCGAGCAACTTGGCAAGCTGGAACCTTTAGATGCCTGGTCGCAACTGATCCAGCATTGTCTGCGCTATCCTTTCGACGGAAAACCAACATCTGCCTGGCAAAAAGAAGCCCAGACACTGGCAAATGGCTTGTCTCCTGATCAATTCCGATCCGGACTGGCCTTAGTAATAGACAATTTAATCAAAGGCGACGAATGGTTTTCCGATGAAGAAAAGGTCTGTGGCCTGCGCGGATTGGCCTGGCTATGCCGCCTTCATCCGGACGCTAACCAACTCTACCTGCTGCAAAAAATCGCAAACCGGGCTTATACCAAAATCCCCGGCGGCCCGCTGAGCAGCAAACTCGGCAACCTGGCCCTCGAAGGGCTTGCCGCCATTGGCACCGTGCAGGCGTTTGGCGCGCTGAGCAACCTCAAAGCGAAGGCCAAATATCCGGTGTATGTGCGTGCCATTGCTTCGGCTGAGAAAAAATTCTCCGGCCTGCTCAAGCAATATCCGGAATCGGAGCTTCGGGACCGGGTCATTCCGGATCACGAAATGATAGACGGGCAAAAGAAAATTCCGGTCGGGACGTACGAGGCTGTACTGCAAATTGAAGGCATGAAGGTTAAGCTCAGTTGGCTAAATGACGCAGGCAAAGCCATTGCTTCCGTACCTGCTGAATTGCGCCGCGATTTTGCGGGCGAGCTACAATCCGTTAAAGTTGCTGCAAAAAGCATCGAAGAAACCTTGCTTGCGCAAAAAATGCGGTTGGAAAACAGTTGGCTGGAAGACCGGAGCTGGTCGTTTTCGCTGTGGCAGGAATGTTTCCTGTCGCACGCGCTAATCGGACCGATGGTCAAAAAGCTCATCTGGCAAGCCAAAACAACAACCGAAACCATTTCTTTTATGCCTTTGGGAAACGGGCTGGCAGACAGCCGTGGCAACCCGATTTCCATAGCTGACGAGGCCACCATCCGCCTTTGGCATCCTGCGCTTGCCGGTTCTGTGGAAGAAGTGGTGGGCTGGCGAAACCGGCTTTTTGAACAGCAAATTGTGCAGCCATTCAGGCAGGCTTTCCGTGAAGTGTACCTGCTCACGCCCGCAGAAGAAGCTTCGTTTGACCACTCTAACCGGTTTGCGGGCCATAAACTTCGGGGCAATACCTTGTACAGCCTTGGCAAAAATCGTTCGTGGATCATGACTTACGAACAAGCCCCGCTGCGTAAACTTCCTGAAGCTGGCCTCACTGCCGAACTGGCTATCAATGGCAGAGTCCTCTACGATGATTGCTCGACCCTGGCGCTCAGTTTCAGAAGAAACCAGCCTGGCCTGAAGGAGCACCAGCTCTACAGCCAGCCCCGCGTGCCGTTGGCGGAAGTTCCGCCAGCCATTTTAAGTGAAATCATGCGGGACGTGGATTTGTTTGTGGCCGTGAGCAGCCTTGGCGCCGACCCCTATTTGGGTCAAAAAAATACAGACCCTCTGCTCGGCTATTGGCGGGAAGTGGCTTTTGGCGAAAAATCGAAAACTTCGATTGCCGATATCCGGAAAGACTTGCTGGAACGGCTGTTGCCGATGACCAAAATTGCAAAACAATGCAAATTGGAAGGCAACTACCTGCACGTTGCCGGAAAAGTCCGATCTTATAAAATCAACCTCGGCAGCGGCAATATCCTTATGGAGCCCAACGACCAATACCTCTGCATTGTGCAGGACAGCGATCCAAAAGTCGAAAAACAAATCTGGCTCCCTTTCGAGGGTGGGGATCACATCCTGACGATAATTCTGAGTAAAGCTTTTTTTCTGGCGGACGATGATAAAATTACGGATAGCCAGATTTTGGGACAGATGGGGAGGAGGTGAGAGAGGGAGAGGGAGAGAGGGGGAGACGGTAGGGCGCGACCCTCGCGGTCGCCCTGTCACGTCCTAAAATAAGTTTACAGTGTGAGGCGAATACTGAAATAGGGTTACGTTCACAGCTTATACCACGCTGCGTAAAAAGTGAAATGGCGCCGTTGTGGGCAGGAAAAACGTTTTTTCCGCATTCAGTGTCAGGTCAAGCCGGGCAAGTCCGGATTGGAGTTCCCGGATGTGGGTGTGCAATGCATTTTCATCCGGTGCAAAAAATAGAAAATCGTCCATGTAGCGGGCATAGCAGCCGGACGTTAGCGCGTTCATCCTGCGGTCTATGGGCAAGAGCAAGGCGTTTGTCAGGCAATAAACCAGTTCGTTTCCGGCAGGAAGCCCTTTGTTTGGATGGTGCGTGTGGTTGTTTTCCGCGCCTGCAAATTCGAGGCTCGTCAGATCAAACACTTCCAGGAAGGTGGTGATCAACCGCAGCGTTGTCGGGCAGGGGATTTCCTGCGCGAGTACTTCCAACAGTACCGCGTGTTGCACCGAATCAAAAAAACGGTGGATATCCGCGCCTGCGACCCAGGCCTGCGACCGTTTCCATCGGCGGCATCGGGTCAAAAGCAAATTAGTTTGCTCCGGCTTACAAGTGCAGTATGCGACCGCTTTTTCAGCAAAAAAATCAGATAAGGGGCCAACAATGGCTTCATGCGCCAACCAACTCCGGCAGTCCATTCCGGCGCACAACAGCGGTTTATCGAGCATAGAATAGAACAGGGAAACCTGGCTGGGCCTGAACGTTCCGTCGGCTAATTCCCGGCCTAACTCGATGAGTTTGATCTCAAGGTCGTCGTTGAGCCAGGCCCGATCTCGGAGGAGTGGGTATTTTTCCTGCACGCGTTGTACTGCGAGGAGGAGATTGGCGGGAGAGGAGATGCGGGTATTCAAAATGGGAAAGTTTGTTGTTAAGCTAAAGGCAATGCAGAATGGAGGCCCGTAAAAGCGGGAAAACTAAGCAGCGAGAAGTAAATCACACCGGCAACCGCGTCGAATACTTAATCTCCGTCATCACAAACATGCTCTGCACGTTGCCGATATTGTCGAAAGCAGCAAGCTTATTGACGATAAAATGCTGATAGGCCGCCATGTCGGGTACCACCACTTTGAGCAGGTAGTCGAACAGGCCGGCGATGTGGTAGCATTCGATGACTTCCGGCAGGGAGCGCACCTGGTCTTCAAAATTCAGGAGGGCGTCGCGGGCGTGTTCCTTCAGCGACACATTGCAAAAAGCCAGCAGGGAAAGCCCCAACTTGTCTTTATCGGCTAAGGCGACGTATTTTCGAATATAGCCGTCCTCTTCCATCCGTTTGATGCGCTCGAAAACGGGCGTGGTGGTCATATTGAGTTGCGCGGCAACTTCTTTGTTGGTCAGCAGGGCATCCGTCTGGAGCAAATCCAGGATGCGGCGGTCGGTAGAGTCTAATGGTCGCATAGCAGCTCATGATTATTTGAAGGCATGACTACCTTAAAAATCTAATTTCATCATTCGTGAATCAACAATCAGAAAAAAAGGTCAGATTATTTTTCTCCAAGGATAGGTCAAAATAGAAAATTATGGTTTAAAAATCCATCGAGTGCAAATTTAAAAGTTTAATTTTCTTTTTATTGTTAATAATATGGATTATTATTCTAAATGCATGGAAATTTGAAGCATTCCATCACGTCAAAACCATTTATGTATGAATACCAGAGCATTTCGTCCCGAGAGTTTGATGATGTCTTATGGTTACAAACCGGAGCTTTCTGAAGGCGCCATGAAATGTCCGATTTTTCAAACCTCTACTTTTGTTTTCCGAACAGCGGAAGAAGGGAAAGCTTTTTTTGAACTGGCTTACGGTTTGCGCGAGCGCGGCGAAAAAGAAGAAGTTGGCTTGATTTACAGCCGGTTGAACAATCCAGATCTGGAAATTCTCGAAAACCGACTCACCTTATGGGATGGGGCAGAAGACTGTGCCGTTTTTGAAAGTGGGATGTCTGCCATTTCTACCGCCTTGTTTGAGTTTTTGCAACCCGGCGACACCCTGCTCTACAGCCACCCGCTGTATGGCGGAACCGCCCACTTCATTACTGAAGTGCTTACAAAGTTTGGAATCAAAGTCCAGGCTTTCGACGCCGGAGAAGACGAAGCCGCCATCCTGGCGGATATTGCCGCTACGGGAGGCCGCGTGGCCATGATCTATGTAGAAACCCCCGCCAATCCCACCAATGTGCTGATTGACCTCAAACGCTTGCGGAATATTGCCGATCGGCTTTCCACGCCGGAAAAGCAGGTGCTGGTTGCCGTGGACAACACCTATCTCGGCCCGCTGTTTCAGCATCCGTTGCGCCTGGGCGCCGATCTTGTTCTGTATTCTGCTACAAAATACATCGGCGGCCACAGCGATGTCATTGCCGGCGCTTGTCTTGGGTCGCGCCAACTGATCGGCCGGGTAAAAAAACTGCGCACCTTTCTTGGCAATATGGCAGCGCCCTGGACGGGATGGTTGCTCATGCGCAGCTTAGAGACCCTGAAACCCCGCATGGAATTGCAGGCCGATAATGCCCAAAAAATCGCGCGTTATTTGGCCGGACACCCGCTGGTAGTTGCGGTGAATTACCCCGGCTTGCTGGAGGAAAAGGACGGCGAGCAATACCACATTTATCAAACGCAATGCCTTGGACCCGGCGCCATGATTTCCTTTGACGTACAGGGCGGTGAAGCGGAAGCTTTCCGGTTTCTCAATAGTCTAAAACTCATCAAATTAGCAGTGAGTCTGGGTAGTACAGAATCTTTGGTGCAGCACCCCGCTACGATGACACATGCCGGCGTACCGCAGGAAGAAAAAACAGCGATGGGCATCAATGGCAGCTTGGTACGGCTTTCCATTGGCGTGGAAAATGCCGACGACCTGATTTGGGACATTGGCCAGGCGCTGGAGCAGGTGGAAGCAAATAATCAGATGGGCTCAAAAAAAGCCTTAGCAGCTTACGCAAATTGCGATTAACCAAAAAAAAAA
>JBJXFD010000390.1:0-7215 GCA_046153985.1 Saprospiraceae bacterium | reverse complement strand
GAGCGCCACTTTTTGGCCGATGCGCCCAAACCCGTAAATGCCCATTGTTTGTCCGGCCAATTCCCGGAAGGAATGCAGGTAATAACAAAAATCGCGACTGCGCGCCCAATCGCCGGCAGCTACGCTGTTTTGATAGGCATGTACCTTGTTTTGCCATCCCAGCAGCAGCGCAAACACGTGTTGGGCGACGGAATCTGTGCCATAACCCACGGCGTTGCACACCGGAATGCCGCGTGCTTTGGCGGCGGCAATATCCACATTGTTGTAGCCGGTGGCAGAAACGCAAATACATTCCAGCAGGGGAAGTTGTGCCAAAAGACCCCCATCTACCTGCGTTTTGTTGACGATGAGGATGGAAGCAGAAGCCGCCCGACCGGCCATTTCTCTGGCCAGTGTATGGTCGTATAGTTCAACGTGCCCCAGCGATTGCAGCTTGCGCCAGCTCAAATCGCCCGGATTGAGTGTGAACCCGTCCGTAACAACAATTTCAGGCCTTTTTTTTAAATTTGCTCCCGACATTTTCATTCGCTTATTTTCTTTCCAAAAGTATAAATTGCTTTCAACAACATGGCAAATACAATCAAGTCTCTGGCATTAAAAATTGTGGACAACTGGTGGGTAGTGGGCATTCTTTGTCTGACCATTGGCATCGCCCCGTTTCCGCTCGAATCTGAGCCGCATATTTTAGGAAAAATCAGGTGGATTTTGGGGGGCGCTAAAGAAATGGGTTGGATTGACTGGCTTGATTTTGCCGTCCACAGCATTCCATGGATTTTGCTGATTCGTTTAGCAAATAAAAAATTAGGCGTATAAATAACGTGTCATCCCCCGTAAAAACACCTGTTAATACCTCCGCAAAAACGCCCGCTATTTTACCTCAAAAATAGCGGCAACCGCATTTTGCAACCAGAGCAAACTATTTTGAGCCGAGATCAAACCCAGCTCTGGCCTTCTCTCCTGTAATATTGTGGCATCAAGCAACCATTCAAAACGGCCGTTTTTTTTATTGCCTGATAAAGACACAACCTTTTTCTAAACACAGTTAATTCATTTGACAGTATGAGTACGTCGAAACAGTTTATGTTGGGCAATGTAAAAACCCTTCATGGAGACCGGGTTCAGCCTTCCGTTGGCATTCACTCAAATAATGTGGTTGCGGTGTACCGCAATTCAGTTGCGGTCAGCAGTAGTTTATATTACAAAAGAGGCACTATATCTAATGATGCTGTCCTTACTTGGGGCAATGAGGCTTCTTTGGGTAATGACAGCGGAGAAACTCCTACGGTTGCCATCAACAACCAGAATGTTATCATTGAAATACATGAGTCAGATAGCAGCACTTCGACTAATTTTTGGACACACGTTGGGTTACTTGATCCACAAGATACTGGTAAAATCAACTGGGGAGATAGTCAAAATACCGGACACGGTGGAAGTATGCCATCCGTTTCCCTTGCTTACCTGAACAACCAAAATGTAGCCATTGTTGCTTTCTCTGGCGGAAGCTCGTCGGAGAACATTTATTTCATGGTTGGAACGGTTGATTCTGCAACCAAACAAGTAATTAAGTGGAAAAAACTATCAGAGGCGATGGTAGGGGCATACAAACCCAAAATTTCGATGAACAACAATGGATTGATTGTTATGGCTTATGAAGCGGGTACTTCAATCAACGTAATCTATGGCCAATTATCAATGCCTGTGAACTTAGACACAACCACTCCTACGATCACCTGGACCCCTGGCCGTGTATATATTGATCTGGCAAGCTATCCGGATATCAGTTTGACTGATGATGGTTACGTGGCACTTGCTTATCAGGGCGAATCAATTAATTATTCTGAGCCAGCTAAATTAAAAAGCAGAAACTTATATTATCCTACGAAAACCAGATCCGGGTATTTGAGTAGAAATGGCAACCTTCTTGATCTCGATTTAAACGATGCAGCATACGGCCCGGGATTAGGTAAAAAGCCTTCTATCGCCACGAACGGATCTGTCGTGGTTATGTTGCAGGAAACCCCTGATATAATCACAGATGGCGTTACCTTCAATGATTCCAAAGTTTTATACGCCAGTTCTATCGTTCTGGAAATTTGGTCGGAGCGCAATAACTGGATGAGTAATTATCAGCACAGAAGCCTCAGTCAGTTATGTCTACCTGGTGCTCACGACGCAGGGATGTCCGTGGTGAATTTTTGCACCAATCTGGCCACACCCGTCGACACGCAGGATACGCAAACACAATCCAAAGGCTTTTACGAAATGCTAAACTGTGGAATCCGATATTTTGATGTCAGACCGGGGTGGCTTCACTCCAATGATACCGGAGCTGATGTTGTCTATACTGGTCATTTTTCAGATGCTCCTGTCGTTGGCCTTGTTGGTTGCCTTGGATTGTTGATGTCGAGCATTTTTGAAGATGTAGATTCTTTTCTGTCTGATAATCCGTCAAGCGAGGTGGTTATCCTCAAATTTTCTCACTACCTTGAGCAGATTGATGTAAACAACAGAATTAATAATTGTTATGCATTTAACCCCGATGACCCCGATAGCGTAAGCCGGTTTAACCCTTTGATTAAGGCATTGATTATTGATTTAACCAATTATTTTGGCCCTGATGGTAAAAACTGGCTATATATAAATCCTAACAAGAACCACCGGATTACGGATTACACCCTCGCCGGAATCACCAACGGACGTTCAAAGATTATCGCTGTGTTCGACCATGTGGATTTTAATACGATGTTTTCCAATGACGACGCCCCCGACTCCGCCACGATTATACTTAACAATCAGGTTCGGGCTTCTGTTTATTCTTACGCAGATTACTACATTAAAAACACGCCCCCGCCTTATATTTACAACTATGATCTGGTCGTCTATGATAACTATTCGAATACGCATGATATTGAGGTGATGACCCGCAGCGGTACACCTGATGATGCTAACCATCCGGGGCAGCCCTATTTATATCTCAACGCGTCGAATCACCTGGCTGATTTGTTTCTACTGTCATGGACCCTTACGCAGCAAATTGAAGATACGATTGCAGGAACTCCGACTATTCATAATTTGGCAAAGCAAGCCAACTGCTGCCTGGGCTCCTATATTCAGAAGTTTATTCAGGATGGAAATATTACCCAATCTAATTTGCCGCAAATTATCTATGTTGATTTTTGCGACAATTTTGTAACCGATATTTGCAATTTCATCAATGCTTTTCTTGATGTGCGATAAACATTGAAGCATATCCTATATTATAGAGAAATGCTTTTTGTTGTACAATGAGTAAGTAGGTTGGTGTGTTGGGAAGATGAACGGGACAGGTGTCGGACACTTTTGGAAGTGTCTGACACCTGCCCCACACAGGTGTCGGACACTTTTGGAAGTGTCTGACACCTGTCCCACAAAAAAAACGCCCGCTGATGGCACGAAGCACACAGCGGGCGTTTGTTATCTAGAAAAGAGCAGATTAATACCTGTCCTTGTTGTAGCGATCTCCGCCGCCACCGCCGCCACGGCGATTGCGATCTCCGCCACCACCACCGCCGCCATAGCCGCCGCCACCACCGTAGCCGCCGCCACCGCCGTAGCCGCCACGGTCTCCACCGCCGCCGCCACCACCACGGTAGCCGCCACCGCCGCCGCCGAAGCCGCCACCGCCGCCGGCTTTTTTCTGAGGATCGGCTTTTTTCACGACGATTGTACTTCCGTCAAGGTCACTTTCGTTCAGTGCGTTAATAGCAGCGTTGCCTTCTTCGTCATCGGACATTTCAACGAAACCGTACCCTTTGGAGCGGCCCGTGTCGCGGTCCATGATGACCTTTGCAGAATCTACAGCTCCGAACGCTTCGAATGCTTCCTGAAGGTCTTCGCTGGAGGTTTTGAAATTCAATTTTGCAACAAAAATGTTCATTACTGAAAAAATTGAAAAAGTGAATAAAGTATACAATCTAAAATAAAAAACAAAAAACTGCTTTACCATAGGACCAATGAATGACCATACGCTTAGGCAACCCGACACCCCATTAGGTTCAGAAAAGCACAACCCTGCTGCGCTTAAGGATAGCAAAAGAATGGTGGAGACTACTTTTGGAGAGGAGACCAACAGACCGGCTAAACTTAAAATACGATCATCCAATGAAAAAAACATTCTGCCATCGTGGCGTTGGCTTCGTCTTTTGAGCCGAATGGTAAAGGCCCTTAAGGGCTTATGCGTCACAAATATAACAACAAAGCTTTCCTTGCGCAAGAGGGGGTGCAAGAATCAGCCTGTTTTTTTGAAATTATAGTAATAATATGCGATTTTGGGGGTTATTTCGTACAACAGACAGAGGTAATGCCCAATAAAAGAAGGGCGTAACCCATTCCGACAAAATCAATTTTGCACCCCGACCGTGTTCAGAGTGCAGGATATAGTGACACAAACATGAATCAAAACCCGCTATTTGACCACGAATCGGACGATGTCCGGCGCTATTTCACCATTGGCGAAATAGCCGATATGTTCAACGTTTCCAAATCGTTGATTCGCTTTTGGGAAAGCGAATTTGACGTGTTGCGCCCTGCAAAAAACAGCAAGGGCGACCGCCGGTTTACGCGCCAGAACATCGAGCAGTTCCGGTTGATTTACCACTTAGTGAAAGAACGCGGCTTCACGTTGGAAGGGGCTAAAAAAGAATTGGTGGCCACCAAAACCCGCCAACGGGAAAAAGAAGCCATCATCGCCCGGCTGCAGGAGTTGAAGGGGCTACTTGAAACGTTGAAGGCCAATAACCAGTAACAAATAACCAGTAACCATCTCAAGATCTTAGTGCCGCTTCAAAAAAGTGCCCCAATGGCTGTGCTGCGTGGAAATACGCCATCACGATATCGGCAAAATCGTCCTGAAACAAAACCGAAGTGGGCAGCGTGGTAAAATAGTAAAAGGCCTTATTGTAAATGAGCGGTTGTGTTTTGGCCGCTTCTTCCAATTCTTTGGGCAGGCGCTTGTTCACTTCCCCGCGGATGCTCCCGAATTTTTCCACAAATTCCGGATCAGCTATCAAACTTGCAAACTCACCAGGATTGGCGGCAATGTGCTCCCGGATTTTTTGCAACGGCTCTTTTTCGGGCATGTACACGCCACTGTACACCTCTGCCTGCTCGTGGTTCAGTTGGATGTAAAGCCCGGGAAAAGTGGTGTTCTTTTTGCCGCCCGCCGAAATAATGGCCGACGTATACAGTTTGTACGGGCTTTTATCCTGACTGAACCGGGTGTCGCGGTGCAATTGAAAAATGGCGTCTTTGGGCGTCATAATGACACGATGGTCAACGGCTTCGATCCGGTTAATCAACTCCTGAATCAATGCAGCGAAAGGCTGTTTAACGTGTTTTTCAAACCGCGGTTTGTTGGCCTGAAACCAATCGCGGTTGTTGTTTTGAGCCAATTCCTGGAAAAAGCTCACAAAGTCGGGTGTGAAGTAGGGCATAACGTCAAGGTTTTGGTTAAAAATACTTTTTACCACTTAGGTTTTTTACCACATAGAACACATAGGGGTTTTCACATAGAACACATAGGTCTGATGCACTCCCATCTATGTGGAAATCCCTATGTGAACTATGTGAAAACAACTATTGTGAACTATGTGGTAAAAAAATCATTCCTATTATGGTAAAAAAATCTAACCTATGTGGTAAAAAAATTATCAACTCCCCAAAGCGCGGTACCCATTCCAGATCAAATCCAGATCCTTTTCAATACTGTAATCCTTCGCGTACAGCAAATTCAGGCGCTCGATGGTTTCTGCATTCAGTCGGTCCGATTGCAACCCCGTCAGTGGCGACAACACGCCGGGGGCAAGCGACGGCAGCGTAACTTCCCATGCATGGGAAATATGGTATCCTACCCAAGTTTTCCGCCCGGCCAGCACTTTCAGCAAGTTGCCTACAAACCCGCCGGGCCGGCGCATCCACAAAAAATGCAGGGGCAGCGTAAGCAGCAATCCGATTGCCACCGAAACATCCAACAGGCGTTTGTGGCGACGGTTCACCAAATCGGCAATGGCGAAGCGGATGTCAATGGTGTACAACTCGCCGGGTTCGTTTTTGGAATGGCTGCCGATGATGGACAAGCTTTCCTCCGGGGCAATTTTGTATTCGATGACCGGGCCCAGTTGCGCCATCCAGCGCATGATGTCCTGGGTGGGCACGTCTTTAGAGCAGAAAATAATTTCATTGGCCTTGTAAATCTGAACCACTTCTCCCAATTGGCGCAGCGTTCCCAAAAAAGTGCGCACATCGGCAATTTCCCGGGGCGAAACTTTGCCGATGTAATTGACGGCCGCGCCAGCCTGGTACAGTAATTGCCGCACCCGATCGCATTCAGCTTCCCCGCCCACAATAATCAGGTTGCTTTGGCGCGTGCGCCCCACATGGAGGTTGCCGTGCCGCCAAAAATGGAGGAACAATCGTAACCCAGCCGTAGAAAAGACAGCCCAGGCCGTGCCCAGCAGAATCAGCGCCCTGGAATTGCGGTACTCCGCATCTAAAAAACCATAAATCGCTGCAATGAGCAGGGATCCGACCAACAGCCCGCGGGCTAATCGGCGCAAATTCCCTGGCGCATCGTAGCCCCCGCTGAGCCAGACACTCATTAACCAGATGGCCGTGTACATCGAAAAATTCAGGTACACGATCAGGTAGTTGTAATATTCGGGGTCATGAAAATGGTACACCGCCCAAAAATTCTTCAGGAAAACCAACCCGGCGTAAATGAGCGCGCCGTCGAGCAAGGGCAGAGACAATTTTTTCCAGGCGCCTGCCAGCAAAGCCAATAGTGCCCGCAAGTAAATGGCGGCCCGGAGCATAGCAACAAACAATTGGGCTTTCCGACCGGTAAAATGCTTGCGCGCAAAAATGATCATGGCCTGGTAGAAGGCCCGGACGTAATTCAGGCTGCCTTTTTTGGTGCTTTCGCCTTTATAGTGGATGATGGTCGTGTCCGGAAAATAATAGTTCTGATAGCCGGCCAACTTGATGCGGTACGACAAATCTATGTCTTCGCCGTACATAAAAAAAGCCTCGTCGAGCAACCCGGCTTTGTCTAAAGCGCTGCGGCGCAACAACATAAAAGCCCCCGAAAGCACATCCACCGGGTGAACTTCGTGCTCGTCCAAATAGCCGAGGTGGTATTGGTTGAACAGCCTGGATTTTGGGAAAAACGTAGACAAT
>JBJXFD010000387.1:0-8803 GCA_046153985.1 Saprospiraceae bacterium | reverse complement strand
ACCGCGACATTTATGGCCTGAGCGGCATCCCCAACATCGTACGCGGTACGCTGCGCCACAAAGGCTTTTGCGATGCGTGGGCTGCATTGGTTAAAATCGGCATGACGGACAGCTCTTTCCCGATTTTCGACTCCGCCAAGTTGTCGTATCACGAACTCATGGAGGCTTATGTGCCTGCCGGGACCGGTTCGGTCAAAGAACGCCTCGCTGCCCTGATCCGCGAAGAGCCGAATTCACCGGTCATGGAAAAATTGGAATGGCTGGGACTGTTCAAAAAAAGCAAAATTAAGGTCGCAAACGCAACGCCGGCGCTCATCCTGGAGCAATTGCTGCTCGATAAATGGAAGCTCCATCCCAACGACAAAGACATGGTGATCATGCAGCACGAAATCGAATACGAGCTGGCGGGCAGAAAGCGCAGGCATACTTCCACCATGGTGATGAAAGGCGAAAATGAATCGGACACGGCGATGGCACGCTTAGTAGGTTTGCCGCTCGGGATTTTTGTGAAATTGGTGATGGAAAGCAAAATCAACGCCCGCGGCGTTCAGATTCCTGTAATGCGCGAAGTGTACGAACCCGTTTTAAAGGAATTGGAAGAATACGGCGTCGTCTTTAAAGACAAGGATGAAGCCATTTGACACCACCGGCGCGCTCCAGTGGTTCTACCTTATGCGCCAGGGGAGTGCCATCCTGACGGGCATTCTGCTGGCGCAATTGGGTTTGCCGGCCGACGAGATCGGCGTGTATGAAATTCTGCAATACATTGGGGTGCTGGTCAGCGCTTTTTGGGTGACCGGACTTTCTCAGGCGCTGCTTTCTTATTTCCCAACCCTCCCCGAACCGGAGCAACGGCGGCTCACGGGAAGCGCTTTTTTGATGTTCACCGGACTGAGCGCGGTGTTGCTCGCCGGACTGTGGTTTGGCCAGAACCTGGCCATCCCTGCGCTCGCCAGCCGCCCGGCGCTGCCTTATTATGGACTGTTTTTGCTCTGGCAATTTTTTAACCTGCCCGCATTTCTAATCGAAAACCTCTACCTGCTGCACAAAAAAGCGAAAGCGATTTTTTGGTTTGGCGTGCTGAGCTTTGGCTTGCAGTTCATCGCCGTGCTGGCGCCCATTGCGCTTGGCGCTGATTTCTCCTGGAGTTTTTATGGCCTGATCGCGCTCGGCGCCTTGAAATTTACCTGGACTGGCGTGTTGATCCTGCAAACCGGCCAACTGAGCTGGGACGCAGCGCTGTTGCGCAAATGGGCCCGATTGGCGTGGCCACTGGCGCTGTACGCCTTGCTGGGCGGACTGATCACTTCGTTCAGTTTTTGGCTGGTGGGGTATTTGTACCGCGACGACGAAGCTACTTTTGCAGTGTTTCGGTACGGGGCGCGCGAGTTTCCGTTGATCCTTGCGCTGACGGGTGCGTTGAGTGCGGCGATGATCCCTGCGCTGGCATCCAATCTGGAGGAGGGCTTGTCGCAATTAAAGGCGCGTTCCCTTCGCTTGTTTCACCTGCTTTTTCCACTTTCCATTTTGCTGATGCTCACCAGCAAGTACTTTTTTCCAATTGTCTTCACGGAAGCATTTGCGGAAAGCGCCCGTGTTTTTAATGCTTTTTTGCTCATCACCGCCAGCCGCGTGCTTTTCCCCCGTTCGGTGCTGATGGCGCTGCAATCCAACAAAATGGCGTTGCTTTCTTCGGTTGTGGAATTGATTTTTATCGTCCTGCTCAGCCTTGTTTTGGCGCAGTATTTCGGATTGGTCGGCATTGCGTTGGGTACAACCCTGGGCGCCGCTTTGGAGAAGGTGATCCTGTGTATTTATCTGAAGCAACGGTTCGGGATTGCGGTTTCCCAATATACAGATATGAAATGGTGGGTCGGGTATTCGCTGGGGTTGGTGGCGGCGTTTGGGTATTCGGTTTGGTGAGTAGTGACCGGGTGACTGCGAGTCACCCGGTCACTTTACGAGGAGTGACCGGGTGACTTCGAAGTCACCCGGTCACTTTACCAGACGTTATTCCGGGTCCTTCCCGCCATCCAGGAATTCCTGGTAAGCGCTCAGTTCGCCCCATTTTCCGTTGGCAGCCAACTCAGCTTGTTTCGACCAGGTAGACGGATCGGCTAAGCGGAACGCTTCTCCGCCATCGGCCAGGACCTCTTTCAGGCGATCCAACGGCACTTTGGCCAAATCAGACCAGGTATTGATGCCGGCAGCTTTCAGCAATTGTTCGATTTTAGGACCAATACCTTCCACAATTTTCAGGTCGGCGTGGTTGGTGCTGAAACCCAGCAACTTGGCGATCATTTTTTCTACTTTGGAAGGCGTTTCGTCGCCGGTTGCAGAGTCTTTGCCTGCATCTAAGGATTTTTGCAGCGCAATCAGCTCTGTCCAGTGGTTTTCGGCAGCCAGCAGGGCTTGCTTTGGCCAGGAATGCGGGTCGTGAATGCGGAAGTTCGGGCCGGCATTTTCCAGGATTTCCTTCAGGTCATCAACGCTCCAGGCAGCCAGATTCGACCAGGTTCCAATGTTGTTTTGCTTGAGCAGTTCTTCGATTTTCGGACCGATGCCTTCCACGACCTGGAGGTTCTCCTGGCCCAGCAATGCGCCGTAATCTACTGTTCCACCTGATAGTC
Organism: Saprospiraceae bacterium; assembly: GCA_046153985.1. Lineage (GTDB taxonomy): Bacteria > Bacteroidota > Bacteroidia > Chitinophagales > Saprospiraceae > JABWAJ01. The sequence goes on along the minus strand of JBJXFD010000387.1, from coordinate 6,173 downwards.
CGCGGCCTGAGACTAAAGGACCGCCAGCTTCACCTTCCTCGTATTTGGCGAGTTTGGTTTTCAGCACAACCTTATCGGAATCGCATGCATGCAAGGCCGCACGCAGCGAGCTGTTTTCTTTATTGACCTCTTCGATCTGATATTTCAGGCTGGCGTAGTCTTTTTCTAATTCGCCGTATTTGATGCGCAGGTTCTTCAGTTCTTCCTCCAGTTCGGCAGCACGGCGGCGGTACTCGGCCCAGAGCCACCAGCCCAGCAACAAGCCCAGCAGGAAAGCGCCTAATGAACAAAGCGCCCACAGCAGCCAGCACGGCAGGCCCAGGGCGGTAGCGGCATCTTGTAAAAAGAAAGTATTGAGCAACATGGTTTGTCGTTTTTGATTGAGTTTGAAGAATATTACTGTTTGATCAGCCTCACTTCCACGCGGCGGTTGTTCTGGCGCCCGGTTTCCGTTTCGTTTGAATCCACCGGCTGTGTTTTGCCTTTGGTATCCACGTCTACCTGATCGGCTTTGACACCCGCTTTGGTCAATGTGTTTTTGATTTGATTGGCGCGTCCCAGGCCGAGTTCGTTGTTCACCTGGTCGGTACCGACATTATCGGTATGCCCCACCAGCGAAATGCGCTCCCCGGTTTTTTTCACACGTTCAGCCAATTTGGTCAGATAAGCTTCCACAGCAGGGTCGTATTCTCTTTTTACGGAGCCGGTCGGGAAGCGAATGATGATGCGGTCGTCGAGTTCCTCCACACTTTCCTCCGCTTTGGCTTCCGGAGTGATCCACTCGAACGCAACGCCTTCAAAATAGCCTTTGCGAACGCCGGGTGTTTCGTCCATCAGGCGGGCGCGCAGTTGAATCCGATCATCGGGAATGGCGCCTGCAAATAGCTTTTTTGCAGCGTCAGCGCGGGCAAACCCCATGTTGTCGTAGCCCTCCGGCTTGGGTTCGGCTTCGTAATAGAGGCCCGTAATTTGCAACAGGTTGTTGTCTTTCATCTGAGCCAGCAGTTGTTGCTTACGCTCAGGAAAACCGTCGTTGGTGAAAGCGGCTGCATTAGCCCACTGAAAGTCAATCGGATAGCGCACCAAAGTGCCGGAATCAACCGCATTCGAGTCCAAATCGGACACCGATGCTGCATCAGCCGAACAGCATTGCTGCAAACATCCTTTGTAAGCAATCAGCGAGTAAAGCAACCAAATCACCAACATAATGATGACTTTTAATGGCGCACTCATAATTGGTATTTTCGTTTTACAATGAATGAAAAATCTGTATTTTCCAAAAGTAAGCATTCATCTTTTGAAAAAAAGAAAAAAGGGGGAATAAATTATCAGAATGAGTTGAAGGTAGGGATTCTTATCGCCCGGGGATTTTTCTGCCAACTAAAATGCTTATCTTTGCCCCCCATAACGCATAAACATAAACATCCATCAACCATGTTCAATAGCCTGAGCGATCGTTTGGAAAGCGCCTTCAAAACGCTGAAAGGGGAAAGTCGCCTTACCGAGATCAATATTGCACAATCCATCAAAGAGATTCGCCGTGCCTTAGTGGACGCCGACGTAAACTATAAAATCGCCAAAGAATTTACCGACAAGGTAAAAGACAAGGCGATGGGCAAAGAAAACGTGCTCAAATCCGTGAAGCCGGGCGACCTGATGGTGAAAATCGTCATGGACGAATTGGTGGAATTGATGGGCGGGGAAGCTGCAACCCTCAACCTCAACGGCAAACCTACGGTGGTGCTGGTTGCGGGTTTGCAAGGGTCGGGTAAAACGACTTTTTCCGGAAAATTGGCACTTTTCCTCAAAAGCAAACGCAGCAAAAGCCCGCTGCTGGTGGCTTGCGACGTCTACCGCCCGGCGGCTATAGACCAGTTGACGGTGCTGGCCGGACAAGTAGGCGCAGGGATTTACAAAGAACCGGAAAGCAAAAACCCGGTGCAGATTGCGCTCAACGCCATCCAATACGCCAAGTCGCACAGCTTTGATACGGTCATTGTGGATACCGCCGGCCGTTTGGCGGTAGACGAGGAGATGATGAACGAGATTGCGGCCATCCGCCTGGCTATCCAGCCCCACGAAACGCTTTTTGTGGTGGATTCGATGACGGGTCAGGATGCGGTCAACACGGCAAAAACGTTCAACGACGTCATTGACTACGACGGCGTGGTGCTCACCAAACTCGATGGCGATACCCGCGGTGGGGCAGCCTTGTCGGTGAAATACACGGTGGGCAAGCCGATCAAATTCGTCAGCACCGGCGAAAAAATGGATACGCTGGACCTGTTTTTTCCCGATAGGATGGCGCAGCGAATCCTCGGCATGGGCGATATCGTTTCTTTGGTGGAACGCGCGCAGGATCAATTCGACGAAGCGGAAGCCAAGCGCTTAGAAACGAAGATCAAAAAGAACAAGTTTGACTTCAACGACTTCCAGAGCCAGATCAACCAGATCCGCAAAATGGGCGACCTGAAAAGCCTCATGGGCATGATTCCCGGCATGGGCAAAATGATGCGCGACATTGACATTGACAACAACGCATTCAATAAAATAGAAGCGATCATCCTTTCGATGACGCCGCAGGAGCGCGCCAACCCGGAATTGTTGAACATCAGCCGCAAAAAACGCATCGCCGGCGGTTGTGGGAAAACATTAGACGAAATTCAGGCTTTCCTCAAGCAGTTTGAGCAAATGCGCAAAATGATGCACCAGATGACGAAAGCGCCGGGTTTTGGCAGCGGGAATCCGATGGCGGGGAGCACGCCGGGGTTTAGAGGGGTGAGGCCAAAGCGGTAGTCATGCCCATCCTTCTTGAAATACAATATTTACCGCCCATCCAGTATCTCACCAAATTAGCAAGTGGAGAACCCGTTTTCATTGAGCAATGGGAACATTACCAAAAAGGCACTTACCGCAACCGCTGTCACATCGCCGCTGCCAACGGCCTGACCCGACTGACCATCCCATTGATCAAAGGTAAAAACGAACAGCAGGCCATCCGCGAGGTGCGCATCGCTTACTTCGAACCCTGGCAGCGCCAACACTGGCAATCCATTCGATCGGCTTACGGCAACTCGCCGTTTTTTGAGTTTTACGCGGATGCGCTCCAGCCTTTTTACGAAAAACCATTCCCTTTTTTGTTCGATTTTAATTTAGAACTGCTGCAAACCCTGTTGAAATTGCTGCGCATGGACGTCAAGCTTCAATTGACCGACGCTTACGCAGACGTTGTCCCTTCCGACTGGACAGACCTCCGGAACGCCATTCATCCCAAACCGCACCTGCAAAAGCCCGATCCACATTTCACGCCAAAGCCCTACAATCAGGTTTTTGAAGACCGATATGCTTTTTTGCCCAACCTGAGCATGCTGGATGGGTTGTTTTGTTTGGGAAAGGAAGTGATTTGAAAATTTGAAAATTTGAAGATTGGGCGCCAGGAAAGGAGGAAGTTGGCAGTCTTACAGTGGGCAGTTGGCAGAATGGAGTTTACTTTGGATGAAATGGCATTTCCTCTTCCAATAAATTGTAAAAAATCTGATGGAATCAGTAACTGACTGCCAACTCCTAACTGTAAGACTGCCCACTGATAAGACTGCCCACTGCTAACTGTTCAACTGCAAACTAAAATTTTGCTATCTTAGCAACTCAAAAAAAAACGCCAACATGTTCCAAACCGTCGAACCTGCGCTGGAGCAGGAACTTCAGGAGATCCGCGACGCCGGCCTGTATAAGGAAGAGCGCATCATTACCACGCCGCAGGGTGCACTCATCCGCACCACGCAGGGTACAGAGGTGCTGAATTTCTGCGCCAACAATTACCTCGGACTTTCTTCGCACCCGGCTGTCATTGAGGCGGCCAAAGCGGCGATTGATTCGCACGGCTTCGGACTGTCGTCGGTGCGGTTTATTTGTGGTACGCAGGACATCCACAAAGAATTGGAAGCCAAAATTTCTGAATTCCTCGACATGGAAGACGCCATCCTCTATGCCGCGGCGTTCGATGCCAACGGCGGTTTATTCGAACCGCTGCTGTCGGAAGAAGACGCCATCATTTCCGACGAACTCAACCACGCATCCATCATTGACGGCATTCGGTTGTGCAAAGCGCAGCGCTTTCGCTATAAACACAACGACATGGACGATCTGGAGGAAAAATTGAAAGCGACCCAATCCGCCCGCCGCCGCCTCGTCTTCACCGACGGCGCGTTTTCTATGGACGGCACCATTGCGCAATTGGATAAAATCTGCGACCTCGCCGAACAATACAACGCGATGGTGGGCATCGACGAATGCCACGCTTCCGGGTTCCTGGGAAAAACCGGTCGGGGCACCCACGAATACCGCAACGTCATGGGCCGCATAGACATCATTACCGGCACCTTCGGAAAAGCCTTAGGCGGCGCATCCGGCGGCTTCACGGCTGCCAGAAAAGAAATCGTGGATTTGTTGCGCCAGCGTTCGCGGCCTTACCTGTTTTCCAACACCGTTGCGCCCGCGATTGTCGGCGCTTCCATTGCTGTGCTCGACCTGCTGAGCGCCAGTACTGCCCTGCGCGACAAACTCGAAGACAATACCCGATATTTCCGCCAGGCCATGACCACAGCTGGTTTCAATATCATCCCCGGCGAACACCCCATCGTGCCCGTCATGCTTTACGACGCGCCGCTCTCCCAGCGCTTCGCCAACCGCCTGCTCGAAGAAGGCATCTACGTCATCGGCTTTTTCTTTCCGGTGGTGCCCAAAGGCAAAGCGCGCATCCGCGTGCAGATGTCTGCGGCACACGACCAGGCGCATTTGGAAAAAGCGGTGGCTGCGTTTACGAAAGTTGGAAAGGAATTGGGGGTGATTTGAGAAGGTTAAAGTAGAAAGGATAAAGGCTAAAGTTGGCAAGGGGCAAGTAGGCAAGGGGCAAGTAGGCAAGGGGCAAGTTGGCAAGTTTGCAAAGGGCAAATAGGCAATTTTGGATACTTGCGAGTTTGCCCTTTGCCCACGTGCCCTTTGTCAATTTGCAAACTTGCCTATTTATCAAAAAGCACTTTCGCGAGTAACGAATGAAAATGATGAACCCCCTGCTCCATCGCCGGCGAAAATCGGCCGCTGTGGTAATAGCGCGATTGGATGCCGCGCTGCACGCTTTCTACGACTGCTTCGTCTTCCAACTCCGTTGCTTCCAAGTTGTTTAACGATCGCTGGTGGGTGGCGTCTTTGTACAGGTAAGTGCGGAACCGGATGCGCGTTTTTTGCAAACCTTGCGGTTCCACCACGTTGAGCGACAAACCCCAGGGGTAAAAATTGAACATCAGGTTGGGGAACAGCCAGTAGTAATACGCATAGATTTTCCGACCAAAATCGGGGTGACCTTCCGGCGCTTCAAAATGCGGCTGACCTTCGTCGGCAATGCCGATTTGCAAATTGCAATACGGGAAAATTTCGTAGGCGTATTGGTCAAAGTCTATGGCCGCGTTGAGTGCAGGGTGTACAAAAGGAATGTGGAACCCTTCCAGAAAATTATCGCAATACAGTGCCCAATGGGCATTGACGTGGTAGTCGGTGGTCCCTTCCTCCACAAGATGCAGCGTATCCAATGGCAGCCAATTCAGGCGCTCGCGCATGGGGCGCGTCATTTCTTCAAAGCTGACCGAAGGGTTGAGGGAAACAAAAATGAGCCCCAGCCACTCCTCAAAATGCACGGGGGTGAGGTGGTCGGCGGCGGTGGGAAAGTCTTCCGCGCCTTCAAATGCAGGCATGCTCTTGAACGTGCCGTCTAACCGAAAACACCGTCCGTGGTAGCCGCAACTCAGCATTCTCGCTTTGCCCGGCTGCATGGCCACGAGGTTGCCGCGGTGGGTGCAAACGTTGGACAGGCAGTGTTTTTGGCCATTTTGGTCGTGTGTGAGCACTAAGGGTTCGTCCAATACGCCCTCCAGCAGGGTGAACGGGTATACTTGGCCCGGTTCGGCAATTGACGCCGATTCGGTTACAAAATTCCAGTGGGCTGCGAAAATTTTTTCTTTCGAAGCTTCGAATGCTTCCGCACTGCGGTAAAAAGCAGCAGGCAGGGTGGCAGCCTTTTTGATGTCGGGCTGAATGGTGTATTTTTCCATAGGCAAATCCAAATTCCGGAAAAGTTGTTATCCTGTAAATGTATCGTATATGAGACAAAAACGCCCATT
>JBJXFD010000379.1:0-2970 GCA_046153985.1 Saprospiraceae bacterium | reverse complement strand
AAAAAATGTGCATCGGCGTGGACACCGACCGCAAAACGGGTAGTGACCGCCTTATGGTCCGAGTTGGAAAAGCGGTTTACGAAGACTTGCTTGCTCTCCCTGGTTGCCGTGAAATGGATTTTACTGGGAAACCGATGAAGGGCTTTTTGTTCGTCTACCCCGAAGGTTTTGACACTGATTCCGACCTGGACTTTTGGGTAACAAAGGCGTTGGAATTCAATCAGTTTGCAAAAAAATCGAAATGAGGGTTCATCCTAATCGTTCAGATCCTTTTTAGAAAGACCTCAGCCCCATTCCCCCAGCACTCCAGGCACATTGCTTCAAAGCCTATTATATGTTTCGACCCAAACCCATGTTACGTCGAAAAAAGGGGGCGTAAAAACATCCAAAATTGGAATGTTTGCGAAATTTTTAAAGTTTCACGAACATAAGTCCAAATAAGGATGCTCAACAAAAACATCGTTTTTATAGGAATCACCCTTTCCATTTTGTGCCTGATCGTGGCGTCGCTCAACTACCCTGGCGGCAGCCCAAAAGACCCTAGCTCCGCCGGATTTCAATGGACGGAAAACTACATCAGCGACCTGCTCGGCTATAAAGCCGTCAATGGGGCGGATAATTCGGCGAGACCTTTTGCCGTGGTGGGCGTGCTGCTGATGGGGCTGAGCACCGGGTTTGCATTTGTGCGTTTTTCCCGAAAATTGAGGCTCAAAAACTTGTCGGTCGTCATCAAATATGGGGGATTACTTTTGATATTTCTTTCCGCTTTGGGCTCGCTCCCTTCTCAACACGACTTGTCGGTAACCTTGAGCATTTTTGTCAATTTGTTGGTGTTTTTTTATGTCATGGTTACGCTATTGAAATCTCGGCTGACTGTTTTCAAAGTGCTTTCGGTGGTGTTTTTAGCTAGTTTTTATGGCGCGGCTTATATGTATGGCACAAAAACCGGGTTGGAATACATGCCGCTGGTGCAGAAAATCACGCATATCGTCCAGATCGTATGGATTTTGGGCCTGGAATATTTTACCGAAAAGGAAGATTTCGAGCATTTGGCTTGACACTATTAAATTTTGCCTGCACATGAAAACTTCCCTTGACCGCTTGCTTTACATGGATGGATTTGCCGCCCTGACTGCCGGCATTTTCCTGCTCCTGCTCCGGGATTTTTTATCAGGGTTGCTTGGCCTGCCCGTTTGGCTACTGACGGCGCAGGGCTTCATCAACATTGCTTATTCGGCCTATTCTCTTCCGCTTGCGCGACGCAAGTACCGCCCCGGGTGGATGGTTCAGCTGTTGGCGGTTGCCAATATGTTGTATGCCTTTGGCTGTGTTCCGCTCCTGTTGTGGCATTTTTTTCCAACCTGTAACGCTTTGGGCGTTGCGTATTTTGGCTTGGAAATCGGGTTTATTGGCGGCTTGGGTTGGTTGGAATGGCGGGCTTTGAAGGCGAATTAGTTACCCGGTTTTACGTTTCCGTTACATCTTTTTACAAAGTTTTCTGATAAAGCAATGCTTTAAGCGCATAGGTTTGTGACCCAATTTGGAGAATAAAAAAACGCTTAATTGGGCATCAAAAAATGAAAGGTTTCAAGTTTCTAGTAGCCGCCTCCCCTCTGTTTTTTTCAATCGTATTGTTGACGTCCTGCATAGGGCAAAACGGAACAAGTCCCAAAGCTTCGGCATTGCAAGACAGTATTACTGCCGCCAAAACAGTTTCGAAAACTCTGGATTTCGACCCCTATTTCAGGGAAACGGCAGCTATAAATTCCGCTTATGGCCCCGGCAGCATCGTTCGCAATATGGTGCAAGACAAAAACGGCCATTTCTGGTTTGCCACCTGGGAGGGCATCATTCGTTATGATGGAAGCACCTTTACTAATTTTACAAACAAGGCGGGCTTGAGGCGCTATCATACTTTTTCCGTGATGGAGGATAAGGACGGCAATCTTTGGTTCGGTACTATCGGCGCGGGCGTGTACCGCTATGACGGGCAGGTTTTCACCAATTTTACGCAAAAAGATGGCCTTGCGGATGACAATATCGGGTGTATATATCAGGACAAAACAGGCGCGATATGGTTTGGAACATTCAAGGGTGCGAGCCGCTACGACGGCCGGGGATTCGTCAATTTTACGGCAGACAAAGGCATGGATATCAATTCAATACTTGAAGATAAATCCGGGAAAATCTGGGCTGCTGCCCGTGAAAACCTGTATTTGTTTGATGGAAAATCGTTTTCCGTTTACAAAAACGACCAAGGGCAGCCCTTTGTAAATGTGCGTTCTATTATCGAGGACTAAAGCGGCAAACTTTGGTTTGGCGGTCAGTATGGCCTTCACCGTTATGATGGAAAGCAATTTGAAACTTTAAGCCAAGACTTTGTCGGCTTTCTTTACGAGGACAAAAAAGGAAATGTTTGGATGAGTTCATTTTCGGCTCCAAACAGCATGGCATTGTCCCGTTTTGATGCTATAGCGCTGACAGGCAATTCGCCAAAGGCCGAACAGATTAGGCTGGAAAACGGGCAGGTTTTTGGAATTCTGGAAGATACCGATGAAAATATCTGGTTCGGTACTGTGCACGGTGTCTGCCGTTTTGATGGAAAAACATTTACTTGTTTTTCAGAGGCGGAGGCCAAAAAATGAACTTATTGAACAGTAGCCTCGCCCCTGTCCAGAGCGAGGGCTTTCCTTTTTTACAAGAAAACCAGAACACCCTGTTATCAAACTTTGCTCCTCCGCCATCGCCGTTGAGCGCTAAGATTCATATTTCAAATAGTAATTTTATGCAAGTATTCAGCTCCATTTCAAAAGTGGTTATCCTGTTGTGTTCCATTTGGCTGTCGTCATGTACGCTCAACAAAACACCTCAAACGATCAATGAAAATCCCACGAGCGCCAGCGAAAATGCGCCAAAACAATCCATCGTCCAAAAAATAAAGGAGTACGGACACTTGCCAGTCAGTGAACG
>JBJXFD010000377.1:0-11896 GCA_046153985.1 Saprospiraceae bacterium | reverse complement strand
GCACGGGTGCGTTTCGTTGCTTTCGTGTCAGCAGTCTGCATGGTCTGTGCAAAATTAAGCAAAGGAATCACCAGCAGGGCCAGCGCCGGCAGGCTCCGCAATTTAAGAATAGCCATGGCAGTAAGGTGCGTTTTAAGGATTGAAAAAAGAAAGTTTGTCCCGATTGCCGCTACCTGAGCAGCAGCAATCGGGCAAAATTAAATAAACACAGGTTTATGAGAAATGCTATTTAGTGTCTGTCTTTTTAGTAGAGTGTCTGCTCTTTAGAGTTCGAGAGCAAGGCATATTTTGCCCCAAAAACTGGAGCCCCGCCGGGCGGGATGACCGATTTTGGGGCAAAATATAACGCAGCTATCGGACTATAAAGACAGACACTATTTACAATGCTTCGAATCGAACGTTGTCAATGCATGCGTTCACCGTAGAGCTGCCGTTGTTAAACGCAACGCCAAAGTCTTCTGTAATCGTAGAAAGGTCGCTCAACTGAACGCCGCCTGCATAAAATTCGGTCAGCGGTATCGTAATGGTGATCCAACCGTTGGTTTGATAAGGACCTTCCGTTGCCCAGGGTTTCCAGTAGTACCAGAAGTCCCCGGCAGTACCTTTCAGGCGCCACGCAAATTCGCCACCGGTGATGGGGGCAATGACGTTGACATCGAATTTCAGCACGTAGTTGGCGACGTTGGCGCCAATGGTATTGCCTGGAAAATTATTCTGGCCATTGCGCCAGAAAAACCCGGTCCAGCCATTGCAACCCTGGTTGACGCGGAAATAGCTGGAGCCGTCCAGCGTCAGGTCAGGGTCGTTTTCTATTACCCCTGCATCGCCCCACCAGGCATTGAGTCCGTCAAAATTGAAGAAAACCAAGCCAAGGTCAGCGACTGGATCTACCCCCTGGATATTGATGGGCGGGGAGAGGATCATTTCGCCATTGATGGTGATGAGGGTGATGACGCCCACACCCCGCGCTACGTTAAGCGGGATAAATACCTCAATCAAGGTGGCCGTTTTTTGGCCAAACATCGTCGCAGGCACGTTGCCCGGGAAAATCACCTCGGTGATTTCATCCAGATTTACCCCGACAATACTGATCATATCCCCCGGCTTGGCCATCGAAGGCATGCTGGTGATGGTGGCCGAAGTTGAAGCCAAAATCGTGAGCGATTGGCTGGAAGTGACCGTTTCGCCGTTGCGGGCGACCACCGTGATCGGGCCAGACGCTGTACCCACCGGTACGTTCACTTTGATTTCCGTCAGGGTGGCATTGCTCACCGCTACTTCTGTGCCGCCACTGAATTTCACGGTCGCTATCAAGTCTAAATGGTTGCCGGTGATGGTCAACTCGTTGTTGAACTGGATGTCCTGTGGTGCAAATGACGCAATCACGGGTTTCACGAGGGTCAGCGTACTGCCGGAAACCACCGATTTATCTGCTGCTGTAATGAAGGTGACCGTGCCTTCCGTTGCATCTGCCGGCACCTGCACCTGGATGGACGTAGCCGATCCACCCAGCAAAGTCCCCTGCTTGTCGCCGCCAAATACAGCGCGCACAATCAGATCGAGGTTGGAGCCAGTGACCGTAACGTTTGCCCCGTTTTTCGCCGGATTGGGCGAAATGCCGGTGATGGTTGGGACAACCATGGTCAGCGATTCCGATGTTTCAACTTCCACCAGAGATTTGGCAACCAATTTGATGGCGCCGTCTTTCGCATTGGCAGGAACGTTCAGCACTAATTCCGTAGCGGAAGCGCTGGTAAAAGCAGAAACCCGTTCTCCGCCGCTGAAAATGACTTCCTGTGTCAGGTCGAGGTCGGCGCCGGTGATGGTCAGTGCTGTTCCCGCTTTGACCGGGTTGGGCGACAATTGCGTAACCGAAGGCAAGACCACACCGAGGTCGGTTTCGGATTCTACGAGGATCGGATCGGGCATGCCGTTGGAGATGACGATTTTTCCGGTTTGGGCGTCATCCGGGATGCGGACTTCAATTTTTGTCTTCGACTGGCTGATGAATCCGGTATCCAGCACCGATTTTCGGTTGTTGAAAATCACTTCTTTGATCAGGTTCAGGTAATCGCCCTCGATCGTGACTACTGCCCCGGGCCGCGCATTTTGCGGGCTGAATGAAGTCAGTTTGATCGGTTCCGAAATGGTGAGGATGGTTTTTGTCGTGATATCGCCCGAGGGCGTTTTCAACACAACTAAACCATCTACCGTTTCTTCGGGCACCGTAATGACCAGCAATTCCGCCGTTTTGGTGACAAATGTGCTCACGGAAACATTGTTGGAAAGCACGATCGAAGAGACCTGATCGAGGTTATGGCCGATGAAGCTCAGGTTGCCACCCCGAAGTGCCGGGGAAGGTCCGAAACTCAGCAGCTGGACGGCAGTTCCGATGCCGCTGTCGTCGTCGTCCTTTTTGCAGGAGTCAGACAGGATTGCCACGGCCATCAGGCTCAGCAGCAACCACGGTTTTATATTAAATGTACGTAACATGAGTTGGTCAGTTTAAAGTTAGTTTTGAACAATGCGAACGTTGTCAATGGCAATCTCCACTGGGTTGGCAGCATCTGCCGGCCCAAACAACATCATCGTGACGTTCGTCAGCGAAGACAGGTTGGTGAGGGCCGTTGAGCCAATTTCACTGTCTTCCGGATCGTCTTTGCCATACTTGAATTCAGACAATGGAATGGTGATGGTTTCCCACCCGTCGGTTTTGTAAGGCCCGTTTTTCCAGGGTCTCCACCGTGCGAATACCGTGCCGGCTACATCGCGGCCGTGGTCTTCCGCGAAAGGCCCGAAGAAGATTTCCATCCGGACGCCTTTCCATTCTATGGGGATGTTGGCTTCAAATTTGAGGACGAGGTCGCTGATCGCACCGGTTGCAACCGGAACATTTCCCCTGCCCCGGGGCGCCCAGTATTGCATAGTCATTTCGTTCACCCACTGCCATGCGCCATGCGAAGCGCTTTTGAACAGGGCGTAATTGCCGGAACACTCCGGAACTTCCGGTGTAGCAGCGGAATTTCGGATGGGCGCGGTCCAGGTTTCGTGTGATTTGGTGTCGTAATCGAGCAGGGTATTCCGGTTGTCGCGGAAGAAAAACTTCGATTTGGCCGTGCCAAAAGTAGTTTTTACCGAGATCTGACCTGGCGTGGCGCCTGCCGGAACGATGGCTTCGATCTGCGTTTTGGTAAACGAAGTGATCACAGCTTCTACATTATCCGGGAAGAAGACTTTCGGTTCAAAGAAAAAGTCGCCATCCAGCACAATCGTTTCGCCGTCGGGTACGTATTCGGACTTGATGCCGGAAAGGGTAGGCGCTGGCACGTTGACCGAGAAGTCGTGCAGCAGTTCGCTGCCATCGGCAAAAACGAAACGGATTTTATTGGTCACCAGCACCGGCACCGTGCTGGGTACGTTCACCAAAATACTTTTTTTGGTAACATAAGTAGGATTCAGCGTTGCGCGCTGGTCGTTGAACCAAAGTTCGCGGGTTTCGCCCAGGTTATCGCCCACAATGGCAATCAGGCTGCCCATAAAAGTGCCCACCAGAAGCGAATCGGACAAGGCCGGATCTGTTGACCGGATGTAGTTTACGACCGGAGGACCATCGCTGGCTTGCGGGTTTTCCTCCTTTTCGCAAGACATCACCCCGGCTAACACCGCAGGCAACATCAGGAAGATCAGAAATTTTTTAAATGCGTTCATCGTATGTTGATTTAACGATTTTTGAAATAATATCGGTTGACGGTGGACGGTTGACGGTGGACGGGCTGTCGTGCCGTCTACCGTCTACCGTCAATCGTCTACCGTCAAAACTCATAATCTACTGCCGGAGCGTCGGGCGCCAACAGCGAGTTGGTTACCACCTCTGAAGCCGGGATGGGCATGAACATCCGGGAGTCCGTGATTACGATCGGGCTCACTGGCGGAACAATCTGGTATCCGGCAACGGTATTTTCGTCTGGTGCGTTCGGAGTAGTGATGCGGGTGTAGGTGATTTCCCGCTCCTGGCCATTCAGGAAAGCAAGGGCGGCTGACGGATCGCGGTAGTAGTAGCGCTTGACGTCGAACCAGAAGCTGCTTTCCATACCAAATTCTACCCGGCGTTCTTTCAGAATATCGGTAAAAGTGATGCTGGAAACAACTGGCAGATCTGCGCGGTCGCGGATGGCATTGAAATACTGGAGCGCTTTGCTGTCGCTGGTAGAGGCGCCTGCACCGAGGGCTGCTTCCGCATAAATCAGGTATACATCAGCAAGCCTCAGGACGTACTGGTTGATTGCCGTGGCCTGACCGGTGGATACCCGCCCGCCTGTGTCTTCTGCGCTTCCGACGATGTACTTTTTGATGTTGTTCAAAACAGGCGCCGGATCTTCTAAGGATCTGCCCGGATCGGCAGGATCGCGGCGCACAATGTTGTACGTATAACCGCCTGTGCTTTTGTTGATCTCAGGATAATAATCGCCCGAAGCCATAAAAATGGAAGCACGGCGTTTGTCACCGGGTTCGATGCTTTGTACAAAATCGTAAGAAGCCGATTTGCCGCCGCCCCAGCACTCGCTGTTGCCGGTGATGAGGCTGCTGCGCGCCCAGTTTGCCTGGCGGCTGTTACCTACGGCATAAGAACCTTCCATCCATTGCAGGGCGAAAAGGGACTCCGAATTGTTGTTGTTGTCAATTTTGAAAAGGTCGGCATAATTGGTCACCAATGAATGGCCGCTGCTGGTGATCACTTCTTCGGCTAAGGTTCTGGCCGTCGCGAAGTTTTCCGCCGATTTGCTGTCGTTGAGATTTTGCGCCATGGTGAGGTGCAATTTAGCCAGCATGCCTTTGGCCGCCCATTTGTCTACCCGACCCGGAATGGCAGAAGCAGGCAGGTTGTCAGCGGCAAAAGCCAGGTCCCGGCGCACGAACTCGTATACACTGGAACGGGTGTTTTTCGGCAATTGCAGCTGGTTGGCTGCGACCAGCTCCGTAGAGTTTTCAACGATGGGCACTTCGCCCCAGTATTCGCTGAGCATGTAGTACGCAACACCGCGGATAAAACGGGCCTCGCCCACTGCTTCTGCAATGACCACATCAGGAACATTCCCCGCTGCGGCAGCCGGCATGTCGTTGATGATTGAATTGGCGTAGGAAACTACCCGAAACAACCCTTTCCAGCCTGTGGACAGGTGGGCATTCCCGGCGTTGTAAGAGGCAAAGAAAAACTGCCCTTCCTGGTCGTAGGTATAGTACATATTGCCTGACAATACGTCGCCTGCAAGCCAGAAAAATTTATCGTCAAAATCGAACCAGGGCAAGCCGTACAGGGAGGCTGTTGCAGACTTGATCTGGGATTCGTTTTTGTAAAAATTATCAGCCGTTAAACGGTCTTGCGGCTCGATGTCCAAAAAATCTTTGGTGCAGGATACGCTGAACAACAAAGTCAGACACAACGCAATGCTATATTGAAAATACTTTTTCATGAACTTAGTTTTTAATGTGAAGGCAATTCGGTTTAGAAATCAACATCAATCCCGAAAGTGACTACCCGGGGTGTCGGATAGCGCCCCATATCAATGTTTTGCATCAGCGGATCCTGGTTGAACGAGCCGATTTCCGGATCGTAACCGGTGTACTTTGTGAAGGTGTGCAGGTTCTGGGCATTCACGTACAAGCGCAGTTTTTGCACCCGATATTTTTGCGTCAGCCGAACCGGAAGGGTATAACCCAGCAACACGTTCTGGATGCGCAGGTATGAACCATCCTCGATGAAGCGATCCGACATGCGGTTGTTGCGGTTGTTGTCGTTGGTCGCTGGCCGCGGAATGTCGGTTCCCGGATTGGCCAAATAAACGTTGGCCGGATCGAGGTCGGAGCCGTTGGCGTCTATGTAGGCATAGCGCGCGCGGTCATTGACGCTGGATGCCTGGTTGGAGAAGACGTTCGTTTGACCTTCAATTTGCACCCGCGAATAGTTCAGAATTTCAGCGCCGTAAGAGCCGTTGATGAAAACGGTCAGATCGAAAGGCCCTGCCGTGAAGGAGTTGTTCAAACCAAACGTGAAATCCGGGTTCGGATCGCCGATGACCGTTTGGTCATCTGTGTCAATCACGCCGTCGCCGTTCAGGTCTCTGAATTTGACGTCGCCAACCCAAACGCCCGTCCGCTTGTCCACTTTGTTTCTGCCGTTCGGGTATTCGCTGGACACTGAGTTGTCGGCGAGGATTTGGACCGGGTGGTTCAGGATGTCGTCCTGGTCTGTGAAAATGCCTTCCACTTCGTAGCCGTAGAACACGCCAAGCGGCAGGCCTACGCTGGTTCTGGTCGCGGTTTGGAACTCGCTGTACCAATACAGGTTGCGCCAGTAAACGCTGTTTTCGCTGTCCAATTCCAAAACTTTGTTCTCATTAATGGAGAACGTCAGGAGGGAGTTCCAACTGAATTTTTTGCCGGCGACATTGAACGTATTCACTGAAATATCTATGCCTTTGTTCTCCATGCGGCCTACGTTGGCGTAAGGCGCCCGGATATCGTTGTAATTGGAACCACCCAGGTAGCTCGGAAGCGACAATTGCAGGAGCATGTCACTTGTGGCTTTGTGATAAACATCTACTGAAAGGTTGATCCGGCTTTTCGCCAATGACAGGTCGGCGCCGAGGTTGTACTGCTGGGTGGCTTCCCACTTCAGTTTTGGATTGGCAATTTTTTCTAAGCGGTACGCGGTCCCAAAAGGCGTATTGAACGTTTGCAGGGAAGCGCCGTAGAGGTAGTTGGCGATGGCCTGATTGCCCACTTCGCCGTAACCGACACGCAGTTTCAGGTCCGTGTTCAGCGATTCCATGAACTTTTCGTTGCCAAGCCTCCAGGCAAAAGAGCCGGAAGGGAAATAGCCCCAGCGGTTTTCTGGTCCGAACTTGGAAGAACCGTCTGCCCGTAACGTAAATGTGAGCAAGTAACGTTCGTTGATGTTGTAATTGATGCGCCCGAAATAGGATGCAATGGCTGCTGCGTCTTTCCAGCCGCTGGTGCGGGAAGTGATGTCTTCGCCTTCGCTCAGCACGGGAATATCGTTGGTTGCAAAGTTCTTTTTTGTCACCTGCGAGCCTTCCCAGGAAGATTTTTGGGCTTCTGTGCCCACCATTGCTGTCATCTTGTGCGATTCGCCTACCTTGAAATCGTAGGTCAGGTAGTTTTTCCAAATCCAGAACAAGCTGCTTTCTTCGCGCTGGCGCAACTGATTTTCGTTGTTCTGCAAGGCGCCCCATTGATAGGTTGGCTGGAAAGCTTTGTTGATGGAGTGGTTGTTGTCGAAGCCAATTTCCGAGCGGAAAGTCAGCCCTTGCAGCAAAGTGACATCTCCGTAAATATTGGCCATCATGCGTTCGCGGGCCAGCGTGTTGTTGCGCTGAAGCGCTGCGGCAACCGGGTTGTAATTGGAAGCGCCGTAGGTTACTTCCGGGCCGGCGTAACTGCCGTCAAAATCCCGCACAGCAATATCGGGCTGGGAGACCAGCGCTTGCAGGATGATGCCGTCGCCGCCGTCGTTCAGCGTGATTTTTTCATCCGTACCCGAATAGGCAAAACTTCCGCCCACTTTTAACCAGTGTTTTACCTGGTTGTCCAAATTGATGCGGGTCGTGAAACGTTCAAAGCTGGAGCCAATGACAATACCGTCCTGCTGGAAAAAGCCGCCGGTGATGGCATAAGTGGTTTTATCCGTGCCGCCGGAGACGGAAAGCTGGTGGTTTTGCATGCCGGCATCCCGGAATACTTCATCCTGCCAGTCGGTGCCGACGCCCAGCAGGCTGGGGTCGAGGTAGCGCTGGTTGGGTACGAGGTTGAGGTCGCGCGAAACCTGCACCTGGTAATCTGCAAACTGCTGCAAATTCATCATGTCCAATTTGTTGGGCAGGGTTTGCTGGGCGTAGTAGCCGCTGTATGAAATTTTTGCTTCGCCTTTACTGCCGCGTTTGGTGGTCACCAAAATCACGCCATTGGCAGCGCGCGCGCCGTAAATAGCCGTTGCGGAAGCGTCTTTCAAAACTTCGATGCTCACGATGTCAGCAGGACTGATGGAAGAGAGCGGGTTGACGCGGTTCTGCCCGTTGGCGCCGCCTGCCCAGTCAAATCCCGCCACCGTGGTGCCGTCTCCCTGGAAAGGAATGCCGTCAATGACATACAGCGGTTCGCTCGAACCTGTAATCGAGTTGGCTCCCCGAATCCGGATGGAAGCAGCTCCACCTGGTGCGCCGGAGTTTTGTGTCACTTGCACCCCGGCGACCCGGCCCTGTAAAGCCTGGTCGAAGTTGGTGACCACCGTGTTCTTCAGTTGCTCGCCGGAAACAGAAGCGACGGAGCCGGTCAGGTCGCTTTTGCGAACCGCACCGTAGCCAATCACTACGACGTCATCCAACAGAACGGCGGAAGAGGACAGAACGAGATCAATGGTAGATTCACTGCCGACCGTAATGACCTGGCTTTCGAAACCGGTGTAACTGAAACGCATTTTTTCGCCGGCCGCCGCCTTAATGATATAGGCGCCGTCAAGATCGGTAACTGCGCCCCGGGTTTCAGCGCCTTCGATCAGGATGGTGACGCCGATTAGCGGTTCGCCTTCGCTGGAGGTAACCGTACCCCGGACGTCGCGCATTTGCGCGTGAAGCGCTGAAATGCCCAATACCCAAACGGATATGGTCATTAGCAAGCGCCCCAATGGGATGGTGTTGAACTTAAGCTTCATAACAGAACTCTGTTTAAGTGAATGGAAGGTGTCATTCGGCGTATTGTTGCTTTTATACCAGCAAAAAGGCTTTTGTCGGAATAAAATGACGCCGGTTTTTCTAATGGCAAAATTGAGGAAGGAACGGGGAACCGACAGGGGGTAAATCTTTCAAACTTGGGGGGTAAATCGTTCACGTTTTCTAAAAACCAAAAAAAATTAGGGGATTATGTCAAATCCCCCTCTTATTCGGTACGAATCCCCCTGCTGATGTTTTGTTTATTTTGATTTCTTTGCGATTAATAGAAAAAAACTGATGAGTTGTTTTTTCATACAATACTTCAAAACCGGGCTGCTTTATCGCAGTCTGGTTTTTTTTCAAAACATGAAGCATGAAGCACTGCTACAAACTGTTCGTCTTAATTGCGATATTTCCGCTTTTATCTTTGAAAATGGAAGCACAAGCACCCAATATCACCGCTGTTACGCCGGTTGCAACGGTCGTGGAGCAGTATGGAAGGTTTGAAGCCCGGGTTAGCCTGACGGCTGCCTACACCAATCCTTACGACTACGACGACATCCGTGTCAGCGCGGTGTTTACCGGCCCAAATGGCCAGTCCAAAACGGTGGACGGGTTTTTTATGCAGGAATTCCAGTTGACCAATCCACAAACCGGCGCCCTGACGCCCATCGGCAGCGGGGTTTTTAAAATACGTTTCGCGCCCGATCAGGAAGGCGTGTGGAATTATATCGTTTCCTGCACCAATGCGCTGGGCAGCGCCGCGTTTATTGCACAAAATTTTGAGTGTACCCCGGTCGCCACCGCCGGCAATAAAGGCTTTGTGCGGGGTGATCAAACCAATTACCTGCATTTCGACAACGAAGAGCAGTACATTCCGGTTGGTGAAAACATCGGGTGGGGCAGTTTTGCAAACTTCCAGACCTGGCTGCCCAAACTCGCCGACAACGGGGGCAATTTTTTTCGCAACTGGCAATGCCACTGGGGCTGGGGACTGGAATGGCGCACCGGCAGCGGCTATCAGGGGCTGAAACGCTACCAGCAAAACAACAGCTTCTATTTGGACTGGATGTTTGATTTTTGCAATGAAAATGGCCTCTATGTTATGTATTGCCTGCAACACCACGGGCAGGTCTCTTCTCAGGTGAATCCGAATTGGGGCGAAAGCCCTTACAATACTGTGAATGGCGGCCCCTGCGCCAATACCTGGGATTTTTTCACCAATCCGACCGCGAAATCCCTCGCCAAAAACCGCTATCGCTACGTGCTGGCGCGCTGGGGATACGCCCGCAGCGTGATGTCGTGGGAACTGTTCAATGAGGTGGACTGGACCGACCAGTTTGCCGATCGCAGCGCAGACGTGGCCAGTTGGCACATCGAAATGGCGGCTTATCTCAAAGAAATTGACCCCTATGGTCACTTAGTGACCACCAGCTACGCGCACGCTTCCAACGATGCAACGACCTGGACTTCACCGGATATTGATTTTACGCAAACACACCACTACGCCAATATACCAAATCTCGAGCGCGCGCTCGGCGCCAGCGTCAATAATTATTTGGATGATTATGGAAAGCCAACCCTCAATGGCGAGTTCAGCGCGCTGGTGGACAACACCGGCCTGAACACCCTCGACCCGGATGGCATCCATGTACACAACTGCATGTGGGGCTCGCTGTTTTCCGGCGCTATGGGGACTTCCATGACCTGGTGGTGGGATAATTACATCGAACCGCGCGATCTCTACTACCATTTCGACCCCCTGAGTGCTTTTGCGGGCGTGGTGCCCTTGCGGGAAAAAAATTACATCCCAGGAAGTGCCAGGATTTCGGGCGTCACTGCGGATTTAAATCTCTCTCCCGTACTCGGCGGCTGGGGCGAATTGGCGGATACGGCTTTTACCATTGAAGGTGGGGTGGTGAGTCCTGCGGGTGCTGCCCTGAGTTCGTTTTTGTACGGTTCTTCGTGGAATACGCAGTTCCGGCGGCCCCCGGTATTCCAGGTCAACTACCCGGTAAGCGGCGAATTTAGTGTGCATGTTGGCCCACAGATTGCCACAACGCCGAAAATTGCAATCTGGCTTGACGGGGCGCTGCTGCTGGAAGCGGACGCTTTGCCCAATCAAAGTTATACCATTCTGGTGCCCGCCGGCGCGCACCAGATCAAAGTAGACAACACCGGCACGGATTGGGTAAGTATTGCGGCCTACCGCTTTAGCGACCTTGGTTCTGCCGTAGATGCTTATGTTTTGAAATCGGAAGACAATTTAGAACGCGCCGGCTGGTTGCTGAACAACAGCTACAACCACGATTACGTACGGAACAACGGCGTGCCGGATGTGGCTGCCGGTGCGGAAGTGGCCATCGGGGGCATGGCGTCGGGTTCTTATTCCGTGAAATACTACGATTGCCTCACCGGCGCCCTGATCGGGGGCGAAACGGCCAATGCGGTGAACGATACGCTTCGGTTTTTCCCACCGCCAATTCTTTGGGACCTGGCTTTTGTGGTAGACGACAAAGCAGTTTCAGTCGCCGAGGCGAAAACGACCCGCAAACCACTGCCGGTGCAGGTTTACCCGAACCCGCTGCCCATCACCACCCAAGCCACGGTTGCTTTTAGTTTAGACCAGGAAGGCGACACTGCGCTGACGCTGCTCGATGCAAGCGGCCGCAACGTTCAGACGCTTTTTTCGGGGCGTTTGCCGCAAGGCGAACAACAAATTTCTGTTCAGCCTGAAGGCGCGCTGCCTGCAGGATTGTACTGGATCAAAGCGCAGTCGGGAGACAGGATTGGAACGCAGGCGGTCGTGATTGACTAAGTGTCTGTCTTTATAGTCCGATAGCTGCGTTCATTTCGACTTCGCTCAATGACCGGTTGTTGAGCGAAGTCGAAACAAAATTGGTCATTTACGCGAGTAAACTTCCACTTTTGGCCCTTCGCATGCCTTGCTCTCGAACTCTAAAGAACAGACACCCGACTAAATGGACAGGCATTAATCAAGAAGTCATCCATAAAGACAGGAAACTATTTACCATACAGGTGCATAGGAGTTTTAAATATGACACGTAGCCCTTATGTGGCCTCAAAAGAGCGGAGCTTCTATGTGGACTATTGTGAAAACAACTATTGTGAACTATGTGGTAAAAAAATACAAAAACAGAAAGTGAACA
>JBJXFD010000373.1:0-6064 GCA_046153985.1 Saprospiraceae bacterium | reverse complement strand
GGTAGCGAAAAACCGGTCGGCGGGCTTTTTGTTTACCATTACGGACACCCGTACTTTCCAACTGCACAGAAGGACTATTCCTGCCTGCCAGAAACCCGGAAATTCGCCCCTCAACCACCTCGCCGGTGGCGCGGTACCAGACCGTTTTGACCGTACTCCCGCCAAAAGCATACAGCAGGAAAGCCCCAAGCCCAAGGAAGGCCAACCGGAAAAATAACTTGGTCATTTGCTGATGATTATGGGCGTGTGAACAAAACCTTCCATGCCTAAGAAATACTGGCCCGCCGGCAGGTCGCCCACGTAGAAACGGCTGTCTGTACCTGCTTTTACGCGTGTGCCGGTTGCCTGGTAAAGGTTCCATTGCGCAGTAGCGGGCAGGTTGTTGATTTGTACCCATTCCGATGTCGGGTTGGGAAAAATTTCCCATTCAGGCTGTTGCAGCGAAGGATTCCAGATAGAAGTCGCGCCGCCTTCTGCACCCGTGCCAATGGTTCCGGCAGGCGGGGGCACTTGCAAGGCGGCCCCATTGCCGAATTCATCCGCGCCCAGGTCAATCGCGCCGCTGCGGGGCTGGCCGTCGTAGTCGCTTGTTGGCGCCGAAGCTGCCTGACCAGCGTCAATGGCCGCGCTGCCGTTCGTCAGGTGAAACTGGGCATTGAGCTGCGGATTGGTTTCCAAACTTTGCGCATCGAAACCCAGCTGTGATTTCCACTGTGCAAAGGTGCGTGCCGGCCAGTTCACCCCATCGTCAAAACTGGCAGCCCCGGTTGTTTTATGGTAAATATTTCGGTTGATCAGGTTGTTTCCGGTGAGCGCGCCTTCCCGTAATTGCACGGTGTAGTCCTCATCGCCCGTGCCGCTTTGGTCAACAAAAAGGTTGTTGAAAACCTGGATGTTAAAATTGGCAGGGGTTAATGTGGTCGTTTCGCTTACGTAAATTTCACCGCGGGCGATCATCAGCGGCGCATGGTAAAGGGGAGAAGCCGTCACGACCGTATTGTTGTAGGCGGCACAGTTTTTTGCGGCAAAAAAGCCGATTCCTGCACCGCCCGTGGTCACCACCAAATTGTTGAATGCAGTGCTGTTGAGGCACTCGTAGTAATTGGGGTTGGCATTGGTGTCGAAAAAATCGGCGTCGGTGTAGAAACCAAGCAGGATGCCCGCCTCGCCTGCGTTCATGATCAGGTTGCCCTCGATTACGCAGTTGGCCGCGCCGCCTTTGGCATAAACGGCGGAAGTGGACGTGTGGTGGATGTAACAATTGCGCACCAGCATGCCGTCGCCGTTCACGTTGTCAATGCCCTCTGCGTTGGGGCCGCCGTTCGCTTCCGAGTTGGAAGGCCCGATTCCGGAATTGTAGAGTTCGCAGCTAATGATTTGAATCCCATCGCAACCCGGCTTGATTTTGATGCAATCGCGGCCGGTGTCGTGGATTTTGCAATTGCGCAGCGTAATGTTGCTGGCGCCGCGGCGTTCATTGTCGGGAAGCCCCCATTCCCAGTTGGTTTCAAAGCTGACGCCGTAGTAGTAACCGCCTTTGATTTCGAGGTTTTCCAGCACGCCGCCCGTCACATCCGGTTCGTTGTACCAAATGCAGGAAGCGACGTCTTCGATGTTGAGCGGGGCAGTAATAAGGGCCCACTCGCCGGGGTAGGAGCGGAGGGTTAAATTGTTTTTGGGAATACGGATTTCATTGGAGGGGTAGGTTCCGTTGCGCAACTCAATGACATCGCCCGGATTGGCGCGGTCAATGGCTTCGGGGATGGTTTTGAGGGGTTGGGCTAAAGTGCCTGCGTTGTTGTCGTTGCCGGAGGGCGAGACGTAAATGGTTGCCGCGAAGGCCGGCAACAACCCGATGGTCAGAAAAAAGAGGAGGAATGACTTTTGCATGATCGGTTGATTTGATGCAAAAGTGGGGGAAGTGAAGTTACCGATAATGGGTGGGTTTGTGAATGGTGGTTTTGGGTTTGTAGATGACACTATATTATTTGGGTGATTCCAAGCCTGCTTGAATAACTACTGTATTCGACCTGTATCTCAGATAACAACTCCTTATTGAAAATTTTAATATTCTTAAACTTATCGATAAATATTTTTTCCGGGACTGAAAAAACATATCTATAATCAAAAATGATAGACACATCATTATTTTGGTCATCAAGAAATAAATGATCATAAATTTTCATAAAATCAGGTTTCTTTCCATCCAAAAGGAAAGCACCTTTCCCATCTCTTTTTGGATTATAAGAGATAATTCCGCTTAACAATTTTATGTTTTTACCATATTTTTTCTGGGCGACATCACATGGTCTAGAAATTACCAAAGCTATATCATCCATCAATAACAGTTTTTCAGCCTGTTTACTCAATAATCTTTCAACCTTAGGGTCGTCTTGAATAGAATATAATTTTTTTAAAAAATTATGATTATTTTTTGAAATCAAACCCGTCAGAATAATATCATTAGGTATAGATTTTTCAAGTTTAAAGTGAAACCAGCTATTTAGCTCTTTGTCTGTTTCGGGGTTATCAATGTTTTGAAGGTTATACAAACCATTAATATTTAATTCATTGATTTCATTAGTAATGCTTTTTCTCGTATTAGAAATAAGTACAGTGTCTAATGCGTCAAATAAAACACTTCTTTTATAGTTGTCGTTAGTGTTGGATTTGATAGATTCTCCACCATGACTGATGATTATTTTTTTTAGTTTACTGGTAATTGCTTCGGAATTTTTTGTCAAATTTCCTATGATTTCATTTGAAGCAGATTTTACTCCTTTTTTCCAAATCAAAATTTCTTCCAAAGCAGGAGTTTTTTCTAATGTTTGGTTGATTTCTTCAAATAATTTGTTAAAATTATATTTTTGCCCCTCTATAGTTTCGGGTAACTGATATTCATTTTTACTTTTAATAATTGATATAAATGGGAGCCTATTGTGGATTTTCAACAAGTCTATTACTTCAGTGCTCTTGCTTGTATCCTTAGTCCATAAAATTAAAATATAGAAAGATTTTTCACAAATTAAAGAACGAATCCAGTTACAGCACTGTTCCGAATCAAATTTCCCTGAATAATATAAATCTAAGTATATAATACTTAGATCAGAATAGGGAGTTTCGGGCATAGTATCCCCATCCGTGTAATCAGGGTTGAACAACTTGCAACCAATTCCGCTTGAAGAATAGTATTCAATTATGCCTTGAATTTCTTCTTTGACATCATCAATCACTATAATAGCTGGTTCTAAGTATTTCATAAATTTTGATTTTTGTTAAAAATTAGCTTTATGACTGCACCATCATATTCTGATGGAATACCATTTTCATATAGTTCTGAATTATCTGTAATTATATCAAACTTGCCGTATTTTAACATAATTGTATCAACTAGATATAATCCAATCCCGATTCCATCAGATTTCCTAGAAAAGAATGGGCGAATTAATTCCGAAATATCATCTTTGAATCCTGGTCCATTATCTGCAATTATTATTAAAATAGAATTTTCTTGTTTAGTTGCCTTAAGGTAAATACTTTTATTAGTCTTGTATACCGTGTCAAGCCAGTAAATACTATTGTCAATTATATTCATTAAAACTGTAATAAAAAATCTCTTATCACAATTTATACTCTCAACATTGTCAGCAATATGAATTTGATAATCAATATTTCTATCAGATAGTTTTAATTTGTAATTATTAAAAGATCTATTAACAGCCTCCTTAACATTCATTGGTTTATCTCCACCCTTTCGTAATACAGAAATAATTCCTTCTGTATATTGTTTTAGCTCTTCAACTTGACCAGTAATAATACTATGGTTTAATGGAATGGATTTTACCGTTTCTTCCATTCTCGGGACAAGTTTTTCAATTTCATGCAATGCAACAGATGCGGTCATTCCAACACCTGCTGGAATTAAAAGTATTTTCTTGTCTTCTTCGTATTTTTTTTCTAAACCCTCTGCTTCTTCAAGTATTTTTGATTTAATTTCTTCATTGTCAAGATCTGCATTATATAAAATGCTTTTAAAATAGCTTATTTTTTCATCAAATAGGTCTTTAGATGCCTTTTGGTTACTTTTGAGCCATCTATTCCTATCCTTTAATCTTTCGTTTTTTATTTCAGTTAGAATGTAATCCAAGATAAACCTAAAAAGTTGATATGCTTCATTCTCAACAAATCCTTCTCGATTTGTCTTTTCTACTAAAGATGTTGAATTTTCAGGATCTAAATAAATATAGCCAATATTCTGATTATTAGAAAACCATTCCTTGTTATTTATTCTTTTTATATCAAAGTTAAGCCAATCATTTCCTTTTTCACCGTAATCAAATACTCTTAGATCTCCTTTGTATACTTTAATGCCAGCGTTTTCCTTTAAAATAGACTTGACAATGCTAGGGTTGTCAGTGTAATCTCTCAATGAAATAGCATCTAAATCAAAAGAATAAAATTCAAAAAGTACACTCCCAAAGGGTAATTCTTCATCTTGAGAATCATATTTATTTAATAAGTCATCTGTTTCCTCTTGCGTGTGCTCTTTTTTTAAGAGTTTTTCGCGGATATACGGTTTAATTAAGCCTTTTATGTTTTTATCATAGTTGACGGTGCTTTTAATTTCGCGATTACCTACAGTATGATTATTTTTTAGCGAAAAATAATATTCGAAAGTCAAGTTAAAGTCTTTATCTACTAGCGCAAGTACTTTATATGGTGCTTCGTTAATGATTTTTGAAGATGTAGGAAAATCAGCAAGCCATTGATTATTGAAATTTAAATTTATACTAAAATCTTTATCTTCAACCTTTGGCGATAACATTGAGAGTGTTTGCCCTTTCAAGTCTCTTGCCATTCCTTTTGTCCAAGTCTCCTTTAATCCACTTAAGCGTATATATGTTCCACTCTTATCCTTAAATCTGAAGCTATCTATTTCTTTTCTTAGTTTCCATTTAATTGGTATATCAGATAAATGCTTTGATTGGTTAAAATCTTTCCAGTTTATATATAATTCAATTTCATAATCTGTTAAAACACCTTGATCCAGTGATGCATTCTCATTTCCAGATTTTAAGATTAAGGGCCTTGATATAAGCAGAATTTTTGTGCCTAGTTTATGTACTGCAAACCTTCCAACCCCCTTTTCGCCCATAGGAATACGTCCGTAAACAGGTGATTTTGTTATTTCTCTTTTGCCATAAACGTTTACCGGTTTTCTGAAATCAGAACCAGGCTCTAGCCAAACATCTTCAATAATTTCACTTGTCATACCTATTCCATCATCTTCTATTATAATTGCAGCATTGTCAATATTATCTACATCTCGGAAATATACATCTACTCTTTTAGCATCGGCATCATAACTATTTTTAACTAGCTCATAAATAGCCATTATAGGGCTTTTTATAAGCTCCTCGCCAAGCAAAGTTAATATATGCGCTTTGGGTTTAAAATGTTTTTCTTTTATTTCCTCTGTCATAATAACTCCTTTATTTTTTGAGCAATCACATGTGCCATTAAAGGAGGAACAGCATTGCCAATTTGTTTAAATGCAGATGTTCTACTTGGACGTTCCTTTACTCCCTCAAAATAATAATCATCAGGAAAAGATTGAAGTCTAGCTGCTTCTCTAACCGTTATTGAACGATTTTGTATAATGTCCGGGTGGATGTAATAATGTCCATCTTTTGCAATATGTGCAACAACTGTTTGAGAATAAGGGTTGTCAGCAGCAACAACTTTAAAGCGATCAAAAAATGAACTTCTGTTTTGGTGTGTTTTTAATCTCTCTGGCAAATCGTTATAATTTAATCTTTCTTTTTTTGCATTCCATTTTTCAACAGCAATTCGATATATTTCTTTGTCTTGACTTGTGTGAGGTCGGGCAATATGCTGTGTTAATATATCAACTCCGTTTCGAATAATATTTTTAACTAAGGGCTGCTGAAAAAATAACTGTCAGTTTTGAGATATGACTATATTTGGGGATATGGAAAGATACGACAAAGATACAGAAGATTTAATGATCGTTTTTTTCGATAATTTAAGCGAGAAAGACAAG
>JBJXFD010000366.1:0-9063 GCA_046153985.1 Saprospiraceae bacterium | reverse complement strand
TCTTATTACTACGAGGACTTATCTGTACTGACGGACGCTGGCAACAATTTTGGAACCATATCGATAAAAAAGGCTTATAAATGTACATCAAATGGGAGCCGCACCCGCAAAAAGAATAAATGATAAATTTTTATTGATTAGTAGTGCCGAATACTTAAAAACAGTTTTTGAGCACAGGAGAATAGGGAGTATCAACTATTACATCCACCCTTTTCATGATTTTAAGGTAGAAGAGGCAGAATTGATGAATGAGTTCAATCTAAAAATGGCCAAAGAATTTGGGGTAGAACCACTTGAATTTGACTATTTCGTTGCCAGTAATGCACGAGATATTGCACGGACTTGGGGATACGAGTATATGAATCGTATGTACAATCCAAGTGGAAAAGGAGGTATTGCAAGTTGGCAAAATATGATAATTTATTCTGGTAATAATTCGTCATACTTTCCACACGAATTAGTTCATTTATATACATTTCATGTTGTGCCAAAGTACCCCCATTTTTGGGTCGGAGAAGGTGTTGCCACATTTTACGCAGGAACTTCGACCTATTCTTTTCAAGGACATATGCAAAGGTTAAAGGAATTCTTGGATAAGAATCCTGATTATGATTTATCAGATATTACTAAGTTGAACGTAACAATCCCTAACGGAGAACATGCTTCGGATTTTCGATATGTGATTGGAGCTTTACTGATGAAGAATGTGTATAATAAAGAAGGTGTAAAAGGGTTGATAGACTCCCTGGAATATGGAACTGATGATGAAGATTTTTTTCAACTCCTAATTGATAAGTTAGGGGTTAAGAAGGAAAAATTTGATGAATACATAAAGGAAGAAATGAAAAACTATACAGAACACTAGGTATGATGTCCATGCTCCTATCGTCGCACGGCACATACCATTACCGTTATCGCCAATTCAAAAAAATCAAACAACCATTTTCAATAATCAAAAGTATCCAAAATGAAAAAGCATGTATTCCAATTTACACTTGTAGCTACCTTTATTTTTACATTGCTGGTACCACCGCAACAATTGACGAGCCAGGTCTTCTGCCCAACTTTCGGTGGCCCTAATGCCATCCGACAAATTGGCAATCAATTCATCCCGAGTAATATGTCCAATCATACGGGGCCGTATTACATCAAAATTTATGTACATATTGTCCGAAAAGGAGATAAAACCGGGGGCCACACCATAGAAGAGGCACAGCAAGCCCTGATTTTTCTCAACGAAGCTTTTAATGTACCGCACGGTATCTTCTTCGTATGGGATTGTAATATTGACTATATTGACGATGATACACATTATTTTGCTGATAAGTGTACTGGAACCGGCTACCCTGCTATTTTCAATGTCCATTCTAACCCAGATGGAATAGATATTTACCTTTTTAGTGAAAATACTGATCCACAAAATGGGTGCGGATTACCTCCGAATACTCCGTGCGGATGCGGATTAGCCGCAGACGTCCCGTCCTCTGCAATTTATGTTGCCGGAAATTATTGGGACAACACTTTTGGCGCATTGTCGATTTCACATATTTTGTCGCACGAGATGGGGCATGCATTGGGTTTGTTCCATACTCATCACGGGACTTTTCAGGAGGGTACGGTTCCTCAAGAGGCGGAACTAATAGATGGTAGCAATTG
The DNA here is from genome assembly GCA_046153985.1 of Saprospiraceae bacterium. Classification (GTDB taxonomy): domain Bacteria; phylum Bacteroidota; class Bacteroidia; order Chitinophagales; family Saprospiraceae; genus JABWAJ01. Next base: position 7,407 of record JBJXFD010000366.1, on the reverse strand, counting down.
CAGTAGTGCTGGCGATTATGTGTGCGACACGCCCGCAGACCCCAATATAAACTTCAATGTAAACCCCGATAATTGCCAATGGCTGGGATCAGTTCCAATGCTCCCTTATAATCCAGATGAGCTCAACATAATGGCTTATTCCCACCCCAAATGCATGACGTACTTTTCTGAGGAACAGGGTCTACGGATGCGTCAAATTATTGCTACTGCTTCTGTACTTCAGTCTTGTCTTATCAACCCGGATTATATCGGGTATACATTACACGCGAATACGGCAGCAACATGGACAACCACGAACACTCCCAACAATGGAGACTTTCTGATAGAAGGAGATTTGACTATTGAAAATGGCGCTACGCTTGTTATAAATGCAGGTGTTACGGTACATTTTGGCGAGCAGAGTAGTCTCATCATCAAGCCAAATGGAAGGCTTGTATTGCATGGAAACCTCTCAAGCATGGGTTGTAAGGGCTACACATGGCAGGGGGTAAAGGTATGGGGTAGTAGTGCTGGCACCCCCCAGTCGCAATACCTTGTAAATGGGGTGAGGGCACAGGGACGCATAGAGTGTTATCCCGGTTCGTTAATAGAAAATGCCAAAGTAGGAGTAGAACTTTATGGACCAACACCTGCGTTTGCAGGAGGTCAAATACACTGCGATGGGGCAACCATTAAAAACTGCATTAAAGGAGTTGTATTTGAATCTTATCAAAATTTCTGGCCGTTTTCTGCTCCCTCAGGGCAACAGGGTCAGCCCCGGAATTACTTCGGATCTTTCGCAGGTGTAGTGTTTGTAACAGATGACGATTACCTGCACAATCAGCCCTTCCATTCTTTTGTAAATATGACGGGAGTTGGTGGTGTAAATCTGTCAGGATGTTCCATGATTAATTCAAGAACGATAAATGGCAGTGGGATAAACGATTGGGGATATGGAATCTTTGCAAATGATGCAGGCTTCAATGTAACACCCAAATGTGAAGGCAATCCCGTTCCTCATCCATTGCCTTGTGAATCTTACAAATATCCCGAGTTTATAGGATTGGGTTATGGCATTTATACCGGCAACGTATATACCAGCAAGCCATATACAGTTCGTGAAGCCGTTTTCGCAAACTGCTTTGTAGGAATTCATAACCGGTCTGTGGATGGCGGCACAATAATTTTGAACACTTTTAAGATGGGAGAAATGCCATCTACGACACCTACAAGCGATCAGATAGGTGTCGTATTTGAGTCAGATGTTTCTGGATTTACCTGTGAAGAAAATACCTTTGTCAGAACGACGAGTACAAGCCCGATTACGACGATCGGCACAATATGCATCAATACTGGGGCTGCGAATAAAACTATAAGGCGGAATAAGTTTAATGAGCTGTCTATTGGAAATCTGGCTAATGGTACCAATGCAGAATTGATGTCAGGAGTCGGTTTCACTGGAGTATATTACGAATGCAATACCAATATTGATGTGAATTCTCAGGGAAGAGATTTGTCGGTACCCAACGGCAGGATCAAACTGAGGCAAGGATTGGAGATTTCCGAGCCTGGCGAACCTACAACCTATGGCCCTGCCGGAAACAGGTTTTCCTATACAGGCATAGATATTTCTAATTTTGGGACGCAATTCAGGTATTATTACGACCTAAACGGTCAGAATCAGGAGCCAGTGACTATTGAAGGGGGTGTCTTGCCTTCATCGAGTACACGAGCCAATTCCTGTGCTGCCAATTATTGTGCTCCTCCTTGCCGGACAGTAGAGGAATTAGCTGCCATAAAGAGTGATTATTATTCAGAGAAAGGCGCTTATCAGACAGTCAAATCCTCCTATCTTATTGATCCCACTGACGAAAAAGAAGTACAGATGTCCTATCATCGGAGGAAAATGGATGAAGGCGCATACATGGCCGTACTTCACACCCTGTACGATACTATTTCCTTTCATGCGGATACGCTGCGTACCTGGATAGGGAATTTAGGCAGCCCTGAAGGAGACTTGTAGTTAGCAAATGAGTATTTAAAAGCAGGGAATGGCGCTGGTGCAATAGCAATACTTAGTTCCATGTCGTCAAAATATCAATTGACCGGGGATGAACAATCGGATATTGATGACTATAATGCCATGGTCAGTATTTTGAGTGGGCAGCCGATTTATTCGCTTGATGATATTACATTACAAGCTGTATTTGACTACCTTGACGGGAAAGGCTATGCCGGTGCATGGGCTAAAAATATTGCCACGCTGTATGGCCGGCATTATCCCCCCTCCTATATCAAGGAAGGGCAGGGCTGGCAACTCATCCAGGATCGCCCAACGCAGGAAACTGAAATGCAGGAGGAATTTGTAAATATATTCCCAAATCCGGCAAAAGAATTTGTAAACTTCGCACTAAACCTGCCTCAAGGGAGCACCAATGTTCATATTCGCATCTATGATTTGAATGGAAGATTGGTAAAACAACAGTCCGGGCTTGAAGCAAAGGATATATTTATATGGCATACAGATGAGTATGCACCGGGCATTTACTATTACACCCTGATTGCCGGTAATGCCATCCGACAAGACGGTAAACTCATTTTGAGTAAATAGGTTTTCATTCGCATCGAGGCTGTCTCTTTAATCCTTTATGAGACAGCCTCCTTATTTATTTTGCGCCATGAAGTGGATTATAGTAATTGCTGTAGTAGGTCTTGGTTTTTACAGTTCTTGCTTGTACAGCCAGCAGGGCTTCAACGAATCGTATGATCTGGGCGGCCGTGCCGCCGGTTTTGGCAGCCTTGAAGTATCCGGAGATACCGTTGTGATCTTTGGTGTGTTACTTCCCCAGGAGCAACCTGCGGGGATGCTATTTGCCAGAATAGATACTTTTGGAAATGTGATTGATTTTCGTGTTCACCAGCATAGTGAAGGAGATGCCTTTACAATAGTTCGACCCCGTAGTTTTATAAAGCTATCTGATAATTCGGGATATGCGGGGGTTGGGTCTTATTTTTTCTCCGAAAACGGGATTTTTTGCAGGTTTGATCATTCCGGTAATGTACTTGCATTCAAGGAACACGATGAAACCATAACGTCTAACAATAACTACCGGCAAATTATTGAAGTCCATGATGGGTTTCTTATTGGAGGAAATGATTTTCAATTCACAACGTCCATTGAAATTTTTATTATAAAAATTGATTTCGAGGGCAATATTCAATGGAAAAAGAGGTACGGAAGCAACAACCGGGAAGATTTATTTGGAAGCCTTTTGAAAATAAATGACAATGAGTTTGTGGTGGGTAGTACGACGACATCTGTACAAGGTGTCCCATTGCCACAGGTCAGAAATACGAGCAAAATATTTGCGATAGACAGCCTGGGAAATGTGAAATGGGAGTGGGAAAGCCCCCTTGGATTAGAAGAGGCAGGTGTGGGTGATGTTTTCAAAACAAATGAAGGGCATTGGGCATATATGAGTGGCAGGTTACAGTACAATGCTACTATTAACGTAATCAACAAACAGCCTAAATTCGTTCTTAGGGATGAAAATTTTAACCTTGTTAAGGAAGATACATTTGGCATGGCAGATCATACTGCTAACGGCTTTTTTAAAACAATCCAAATGAATGATGGCGGTTTGCTGGCAATAGGTGTTAAACCTCACTACTACGCTGTTGAGCCGGCACAAACTACCTACAACTCACTCTCCGGCTGGATGCTTCGCTTAGACAGCGAATACAATACCTTGTGGAGCAGGGCGGATACCGCTTTTTGGAGCAACGAAATGGGGTCAGAAAACTATCTGTACGATGCTGTAGAACTTCCAGGCGGCAGCATTATTGCCTGCGGGTACAGCACCACTTATGAACCTCAAATTAAAGATTGGGCATGGCTCATCAAAGTAGATAAAGACGGATGTTTGGATACGCTTTTTTGCGCTCCGGTAAACAGCGTTTCCTTTCAGGAGCCTGGCGCTAACCTTAAAATATACCCCAACCCCACTCATAGCATCATAAATATTGAAACAGATCATGGTGGTGCATGGGACAGAATAGTGTTGTACAATGCTGCGGGCCAGGTCATAAACACGCTTACAGGGGGCATCAATACGCAATTGGACATTAGTGATTTACCTGATGGGATGTATTTTATCCAACTTACAAAAAAAGGTCATTCTACTACTCGAAAAATTGTAAAAAGGCGATAACTCTCTGCTGCCGAAAATGCCGCCTAAGCGGCGGCACTGCGGCAGCAGTCACGTTAGCGGTAATGGTACGACCTACCCGAACAGACCAACCTATAAAGAAATAAATGGAACAAATTAGACAGGTAATGAAACAGGTGATTAACGTTTCGGAAGACGAACTAAACGACTTCCTAAATCAAGCTGTTATCAGAACTTTTAAGCGACAAGAAACTATAAGCCGACCTGATGATATTCCAAACGAAATATTTTTCATCAACAAAGGACTTATTAGAGTTTTAATAACAGATAACGAAGGAACAGAGCACACCATCCATTTTGCATTAGAAAACCAATTTATTGCCGACTATTCCAACTTTATTCAAGTGCAACCTTCAATATACGGCTTACAGACCTTGGAAGAAACTGAGGTAGTTATTTTGCCTCGAACTACAATTGAATGGGGTTATAAAAACTTGATAGATGGACAAAAAATGGGGCGACTGATTGCCGATTGCCGAGTACTATTTTATCTATCAAGACGACAGAATTAAAAATTTGTATGTAAGAACGCCTAAACAGCGTTACGACAGCATTACAGACGTTTTTCCAAACATTCATAATCGAGTTCCTCAGCATATGATAGCTTCTTATCTAGGAATTACCCCAATTCACTTAAGCAGGCTAAAAAAAATGGAAATTGAAAAACTATAAACATTTGTTATCGTCTAGCAATTCCTAACTAATCACCTTTGCATTATAATTTAAATAAAAATTGTAATGATAAAGAAAATATTCGCATTCATTCTTATACTGTTTTGCTTAACTGCGACAGTTCTTGCACAAGATAATTCAGTAAAGTCTATAATGACTAAGAAGTACAACCCAACGACAAATCTTGTTGTTTGGCCTGATGAATTCAACCCAACAAAAGCCAAATGGTATGTTTACAACGAAATTGAAATCAATGCCAAGCCAGAGGTTGTATGGAATATTTTGATTGATGCAAAAAAATGGCATACTTTCTATGATGGTGCACAAAGTCCAGTAGAATATTTAGACACTACGGCAACTACTTTGAAAAGTGGCTTGACTTTTAAACTGCAAACTATGGGGTTGAAACTTTTGCCAGTTATGAAAGAATTTGTACCCAATGAAAGAATGGCTTGGGAAGTCCGCAGAGAAAATCTTACTGCCTATCACGCTTGGGTAATTGTTCCCACTGCAAAGGGTTGTAGATTAATTACTCCAGAAGCCCAAAATGGATTTTTGACTTTTCTGCAAAAAGTATTTCAACCCAATAAACTACTAAATCTTCACGAGCATTGGCTTGAAGTTATAAAAGCAAGAGCAGAAGAAACAACACCTCGTTTAACTGAAATAGAAAAAAATAAAATGACCGATATTTTGAATTCATCTCTAATAAAATTTAATAATGCAGTTAACAATTTATCAGAAGCACAATTAAATTTCAGACCAGCACCAGATAAATGGTCAATCGCTGAATGTATTGAACATATTGCATTAGCCGAGTTGGAATTTCCTAAAATTTTGGAAAGGGAAATGCAAAAGCCATCAAACCCAGCTTTGAGAAGCAAAATCCGAATTCAAGATGATGAAATACAACCTAAGATGACAAGTAAAAAATGGAAAGCCAAAAGCCCTGAAATTTTTAAACCTTCAAATAAATTTTCCAACGCAAGCGAAGCTATAACTGCCTTTCAAAATCAACGAAATAAAACTATAAGTTATGTTGAAACAACCAAAGATGATTTGAGAAATCATTATTGGAAACATCCCCTTACAGGAAAAATAGATTTGTGCCAAACGCTAATACTGATGTCTGCACATTTAGAAAGACATATTGAACAGATAGAAAATGTAAAATTATCAACTCATTTTCCTAAAAATTAAACTCTATGAAAGAATATACTTTAATAACGGGTGCCAGTTCTGGTATTGGATTAGAAATGGCAAAACAATTAGCAGCAAAAAATCACAATTTAATTTTAGTTGCACGTAGCGAAGGTAAATTAGAAGCACTTCAAAAAAATTTGAGAAATCAATTTAAAGTTGATGTTATTTACTTGCAGTATGATTTATCTGAGCTAAATTCTGTTCAAGATTTATTCAATGAGATAAAAGAACATAAGTATTTGGTTACAGGTTTGATAAATAATGCAGGCTTTGGCGATTATGGAAATTTTGTTGAAATGCCATTGAAAAAAGATGAAGAAATGATTGCTGTAAATATTACTGCATTAATTGGACTAACAAAGTTATTCGGGGCGGATATGGTAAAAGCAGGAAAAGGAAAAATTATGAATGTAGCTTCGCTACTTTCATTTCTTCCATTCCCTTACTATTCAGTTTATTCAGCAACCAAAAGTTTTGTTTTAGCTTTTACAGAAACGGTTTCAGCCGAATTGCAGGGGACAGGTGTTATAGTTACAGCCCTTTGCCCTGGAACTGTAGAAACACCTTTTCATACTGACGCAATGCGAAAAACTAACGCTATGAGTGCCAACAAACCTGTGCCAGCAGACTTAGTTGCAAAAGCAGGTGTTGAATTATATTTGAATGGTAGAGGCAAAAAAATTGTTGGCTTTATGAATTGGTTTTTGAGTAACTTACCAAGAGTAACGCCTGACAAATTAATGATGAAAATTAAAAAGAATTTAGCAAGTGTTAAAGAGCGATAGACAAAACCACTACCACACACACGGGTTTGGCAAAATTGGCGGTTCAGTGCTTCGTATGAAAGTTTTTTCTAAATTTGAACATTGGTGCTTCGTATGAAGTTTTGTGGTTAAAATCGCCAACTTCGCCAAGCCCGAAACCGTTCAACGAATATAAAACAAAAAACAAAAGTTGTACTTTTGGCATGATGCCGCTTTGGGCAGCAATATCAACCTTTGAGAAGCATCGGTTCATCTATAAAAAACACGCTTTATGGAGTTTAACAAAGAAAAAAAATGAACGTCATGATCTTCCTCACCGACCAGGAAAGAGCCACGCAGCACTTCCCGGACAATTGGGAGGCGCATAACCTGCCCGGCTTGACACGTTTGAAAAAAAACGGGCTCACGTTCAATAATGCCTTCACTGCAGGTGTTTTTTTACGCTGCAGTTGGTGTTTTGAACAAGCTCTAAGGTACTTCTGGTTTTGCCCAAAACAGTTAAAAAACATTTTATATGAGGTTTAAACATTTATTAATGCTTTCGATTGTTTTATTTCAAA
>JBJXFD010000357.1:0-13190 GCA_046153985.1 Saprospiraceae bacterium | reverse complement strand
CGACACGTGAATGTGAACGACGTGAGCGACGCCAGTCAAGCACCACAACTTCACCGGCTGCTCAAAATTAATCGGCCCGGGCGTGGTGATGTATTCTTTCACCAATTCAAACCCCGCTTTTTCTAAGGTTTTGTTCGGCGCCGGATTGAGCGCGTAGGGTTCGCAAAACAAGCGCTTCAATTGCAGGTTTTTGAAAAAATAAACCAAGGACATTTTTACTAATTCCACCCCCATTCCTTGCTGACGGATGCTGCCATCCCAAAGGTGCAGGTGCATATACGCCGATTCGCCAAACTCTATTTTATTGACATTGCAATGCCCGATGGGTTGGCCGTCGGCTTCCCAGATGGTGCAGTATGATTTTTTGGCCTCGTAAGGTTGCGTGAATTGCTCCGACAACATGGCCGTAAATTGTTCCCGGCTTGGCAGTTTTGCCGGATCGGCGCCCATGCCACGCAGGTAATCCGGGCTTGCCTGCGCCCAGTAATCCGCGATGTATGCGATGTCGGATGCCTGAAGTTCTCTGACGGAAAGACGGTGTGACGTCATTGTTATTTTTTCATATACTGATTTAAAAAACTTTTCTTTTTCAAACGGCTAATCCGATAATACACAGCAGGGGCCGCACCAAAATCTGCTGCCTGTTCATACCCGTTAAAATCCAGCACCAGCGGGCGCTCCGCATTGATGCGAACGGTGAGATCGAACATAAAAGACAATGCGCCAACTTGCTCGCCGGCTTTGGAGGCAACGGGCGCTAAGCTCAGCAATTTTCCGTGACTATGGATAAAAAAATTGGCGGCGCAGGGGTTTCCGGATGCATCAAGCACTGTTGAAGTGAAGCCCCAACCCCGGTGCAACGCATTGTACATGATGCGCAACAGGGCGTGATAACGGGCATCGAGATCGCGGCGGTCTTTGGCGTGTTTTTCATAAAAATCAGCAATTTTTTCGGGTTTCAGGTTGGCGGTCAGCATCAATTTGGCAGTCGTAGCTTTATCCATGTGCCTGAACAGGTCGGAGGTATAACGCCCTGTGAGGGTTTCGTAAGACTCGTTCAACGAAAGTAGTGCGGTTGTTTCAGCATTGCTTTCAAACGGCAACTGCGACGGCAGGATATTTTTTCCGCTTACTGCAATATTGATGTGCCGGTATTCTGCCGGAATGCGCTCCATCAATTGCTGGATGCGTGTGGGAGAGAGTACGTGAACAGAATAAATTCCCATCTCGCGCATCCAGTGGGGCTGGTGCAGTTCTTTGTGCCCCCAAAGTCCGCGCCGATAGCGCCAGACCAACGGGAACACAGATTCGTAATCCCCTTCTACCAGTCCAACCCAGTCTTTGGCGACCTGATCCAGATACCATTTATAACCAAAAACATTCCCATTTGGGGCGAAATGGACGCAGCTGTTCCATTTTGTTTTGTCAATATCTTTGCTTTGCAAGAGGCGAATGTTCATCTATCCTTATGTTTTTGAAAGAGAAACAACTCACCAGACAAGAGGTTCCAAAAAAAAGATTGCCCAACTACTGGAAGCAGCCAGGCAACCGAAAACCGATTTAAGTAAGTCTTTAAATCTTTTCGTTTTGTTTTGACCGACAATTTCCTGAAAATGCAGATATTAGAACATGTTGAAAAACCCAAATATGTTCTTATGTATTCGTCTTTGGGAAGAAAAACATAATGAGGACTAAACGGGGTTCGTTTAGTTTGAGCGTTTTGCGGATAGTTGCTTAACCTTTGCGGACCGATTCATCTGGTTTGTTAAGGGAAGGGATCGCGATCATGTATTTGGTTTACTGGATGAACGCGCCATGCTACTTTTAATTGAGGCAACAAATATATAAAATTTTGCGCTTCGACGCTGGTCTCCTAAAAAAAATTCTTACTTTTGAAATAATCCGGGCCAAAATCTTGTTGGATTAGGGTATTTTCAACAGACATGGATTACGGAGTCATCTCTTCCCTCATTCACGGTTTTATGGTCAAAATAAGCTATATTCTCAGTTGCTTGCTGGCTTTTTCAATCGGGCAGACAAGCGCCCAAAATTTGTCAGGCGAATGGGCTGGCACGCTGACCCAAAACGGAAAACCCGGCGCGTTTACCTACCAGATCAATATTGTGCAGGATGGAGACGCCATTTTTGGCACCGCATTTTCCAACACCCCCGACGGAAAAAACACCGCTCAATTTAACCTGACCGGCGCCTGGGATGACAGCAAACTTATCCTGCAGGAAATTGTGCAAACAGCGCCCGAAAAACCGCGTTGGTGCCTGAAGTACGCTATTTTAAAACTCAGCGTAGCCGACAATGCCCTCAAGCTGGAGGGCGACTGGAAAGCAGACGGTTGCGCGCCGGGAAAAATTTCGCTGACCAAACGTTCTGGTCTGGAAGAATTGATCGCGGAGGAAACGGAAATTTTTTCGATGGCTGGCCGCTGGACCGGAACGCTTTCGCAAACCGACCGCAACCACGGGTTCTACTATGAAATTCAATTAAGCGCCGATGGCCGCGGCGTTTCCCAAATCGTTGCGGAAGATAATGGCGGAAGCGCCCACCATCGCTTAGAATGGAGCTTTTCTGCCGCCGACAGCAGCATCCTTGTTGAAGAAAGCGCCCTGACAGAAAAAACTGACCCCCGCTGGAAATGGTGCATTAAAACATCCCGCCTCCGGTTGCGCCGGGAAAGTGCGCGGTATGTACTTGAAGGCGCATGGGAAGGTTATATCGAAGGCAATACCCCGCCAGCGGGCCGGTGCGCTCCCGGCGCTATTGTACTGGAAAAGCCCATTCTCACCCGAAGCATCGTCAAAACCATCGAGCAGCCTTTTCAGGCGTATGAAGTCAGCACGCAACGGCAGGCCAAAATCATGAGTACGGTGGAAGTAAAAAGCGCAAATATCAAACTCAAAATATGGGACAACGGCACCGTTGACGGCGACATTGCCACGGTCTTCCTGAACGGCGAACAATTGGTCAACCGCCACCGGGTCTCCAAGTACAAATACAGCATTCCTGTGACCTTGAAAGAAGACAACAATTTCCTCATTCTGCATGCAGAAGACCTTGGCGATATTCCACCCAATACCGTAGCCGTTTCTGTTGACGATGGCATTCGCGAACAAATCATTGTGCTCAGCTCCAACCTCAAGGAGAGTGGCGCCATCCTCATCCGGCAGTTTAAAATTGAATAATTCCTGCGGATGCTTCGCCTTGTCGGCGATATTGTCTTTTTTTGTGCTATGGAATCCTTTACCACCACTTTGCAGTCCTATTGGGAGCAGTTTCGCGCCTGGGCAACAACCGTGCCCACCGAATATTGGGCCATTGGCGGCACGGTGCTGCTTTTGCTGATTTTGTGGCGGATCGCCGCAGTACAATCGAGAAAGCGGAAACTCGCCCGGGTGGCGCCCAAACTCATGATCGAGGGATTTCAAATAGCCCCCCTCGGACGCGATGCTTTCCTGAAAATGCGCAACGCCGGCGAGCTTATTACTTTCACGGCGCTTCAAATCAAAGGCCGCTCTGATGTGACTGTAAAAAATGCATTGGCCGGGCACGAGTTGGAAAAAGACAAAAGCTACAGCCTGTTGCTGGAAGCGACCGGACAAGAAAAAATTACGCCGAATTTCTCCATCGAACTCACCTACTACGACAAGGTTGGCAACGTGTACGTCCAGCGCTTCAGAACCGATACCCTGGGCGCTTCAAAAGCAAAAGTCATCCACACGCGATGACCTTACCAAAATCTGACAACACACCATGAAAGTAGATATTTTAGCGATTGGCGTCCACCCGGACGATGTGGAGCTGAGTTGCAGTGGCACTTTGCTGAGCCATCTTGCGGAGGGAAAAACCGTGGGCCTGCTTGACCTGACGCGCGGAGAACTCGGCACGCGTGGCTCCGCAGCCATCCGCGACCAGGAAGCTGCACATGCAGCGGAAATGATGGGGGCTGCTTTTCGCAAAAACTTAGGAATGGAAGACGGCTTTTTTCAATACACCCCCGAAAATATCCGGAAAATTGCGCAGGTCATTCGTACCCACCAACCCGACATTGTGCTGGCCAACGCCATCAGCGACCGGCACCCCGACCACGGCCGGGCTGCAAAACTCGTTGCCGACGCCTGTTTCTATTCCGGGCTTGTCAAAATCGAAACGCTGGATGAATCCGGAAAAGCCCAGGAACGCTGGCGCCCCGCTGCGGTTTACCACTACATCCAGGACAACTCGCTGCCAGCGGATTTTGTGGTAGACATCTCGCCTTTTATGGCGCGGAAATTAGAATTGGTCAAAGCTTTCCGTTCCCAATTTTACTTGCCCGAAGCGACCGAATTCGCCTCGGAACTCAACTCTCCAATTTCCGGCAAGGATTTTTTTGAACTCCTGACTGCCAAAGCCCGCATCTACGGGCGTGAAGCGGGTTTCGAGTTTGCGGAGGGCTTCACGACGGTACGCGTTCCCGGGATAAAAAATTTGTATGATTTGAGATAAGTGATTATCAATCTTTCTTATCTTCATCCCGAGTTAGTATAAAACGAAAACCCACACAACATGACTATTCCTAAGTCTTTTCCTTTGCATTTTCCAACCCTGACCCGGGTCAACAACCTCGACGGAGCAGCAACAGCAGTGGAGGATCTTAAAACTTATATTAATCAATACCTGCCGGTGATCATTCTGGGTGATTTCCCGGATTCGGAAACCATGCTGACCAATGCAGATTTACTCTGCACCCAAGCCGGCGCATTGCCCACACAGCGCATCCTGTGGCTAAAAGACGAGGCCATTTTAGCGGCTGTTATGCCCCAATTGGATGCGGCCATAAAATCCGGATTTCCGAACAAGGTATACAGCTACGACAACATCCGGGCATTGTCCATAGAACCGGCATCCGTGAAAGCCGCTTACCTGATTTTTAAAGACCCGTCATTGTCGCCCGATCCGAAAGACATTAGAAAAAAGCTCAGCACGTTCCAGATGCAACGGGCTTTTAATGCGGCTATTGCTCTAATTCCAGATACCCGCGATATATGAAACAGAATCCGCTTTACGCCGCAATTGCTGTACTGTTATTGTTTGCATCGGCCATCCCTTGCCGCGCACAGGTTACTCCTTTCGGCATTTTTACGCTGATGGAGGAAAGTACATCCGGCAAATACATGGACACGTTGCCCCAAACCGGGCCCGCCATTGTAGACATCAACAGCATCCTGCACATCAAAATTGACCTTGCTGCGCTGGAAGACGAGATGTTCCGGTTTCAAGGCATTTCGGGGTCGGATATTCGGCTGCAAAAACTCAAGGAATTCAATACCCTGCTCCAGAACCAGAACGAAATTCTGAAGCTCATCAATGAAAAATTTTCCGGCAGCACCACCCCGACTTTAGCGGATTACAAAGAACTGGCCACCCAATCAGATTTTATCCTGGATGGCCTCGAAACAAACCTCGATGATGATTTATGGGATGAATTGACGAGTCCGGATATGGAGCAACAATTCCGCTCCTTCGACGGCCCGTACATCGTTTTTGTGATCAACTTTTTAGCAGAAAAAGCACAACTATTAAGGGAGTCTTTGACCGAACAACTCAACGTGAACGGCGAAGCGGACAGCTCCCTCCTGATCTATTTCCGCCTTGGTGCTTTTATTAAAAACAAAAGCGGAGGCAGGCCGGTACACGTGGAAAATTTCGACGACATTTCCCCGGATTCGTACAGCGAAATTTCGAGCTTCAGCGCGCCTTTATCGGATGCTGAAAAAAAGGAGCTCAACAATACCCGGCTGCTCAACGACAGCATTCAGACCAATACAGGCGCCGCGACATTTTCATTCAAACAGTTGATCAAATCCCGCGCAGACAAACTGTTTCCATCCGACACCTCGCGGGTAAGGTTCAAAATGGTTTACACGAACAAATTGACAGATTTGAATCGGGCACCTGCCACGAAACCGGCAGCCCGAATTTTGGTCGCTAACGAACTGAACCTGACCCGGGTGGATCAGTTTTATACCTTGGCCACCCAAACCTACCAGCAGTTTGCCAGTGGTTTTCCGCAGGCTTTGATCAATGGCGACAGTCTGGACCAAACCTTCGACCGGTTTTCTCAATTGGTCAACAATTCCCTCACTCAATTTAAAGGAGACGTTAATTTATATGAGCAATCGGGTAGCAGGCTTTCATCGGGAGAACCCCCACCCGGAGCGCCCGATCTCAATGATGTGGTCAGCGCTTATGACAGCTATGCCGCTTCGATAAACCAGGACATTTCGGGTATAAAAACCCTGTTTTCGGACATCCGCAGCATCCTGGATCCTTTCCGGAAAGCCTACCTTGACAATGAAGATTTTTCCGATCAGGTGATGCGTTTCACAGCAGGCAGCATTCCGCCCACCGGTTTGATTGAGTTGAAATACATCGGAGAGCGCAAAGCCGGCGATGAAATCCTGATCAAAGCGGTGCTGGAACGCGGCAAAAAAGAGGGCAACCGCAATTTTGAGCAAAAAACTTTGTTGCGCCGTTATGTAACCATGTCGCGCATCGCCGTGCATGTAAAAATGAGCGGTTCTATCATTTTGGCCAACCCTTATAACAGGGCTTCCAATTCGGCCATTACGCTGCAAAACACCTACCAGTTCAGCCCTACTTACGGCATTTTCCTGAAATGGGGCAGCCGGAAAAGCAAATTTTACAATGACTTCGTTGCTTTTGGCGCCGGATTGGGCTTTTCTTCTCCCGATTTCAACCTCGACGGCACCCCAGAATTTGGCGCCGGCATCATGTTGACCGGGTTCCGGGATCTGCTCAACGCGGGCTGGGGCTGGAATTTTGGGTTGGATACCCCGTATTCTTTCATCGGGTTTAATATTCCGTTTTCGATTGGGGGAATACAGTCGGCGTCGCCTGAAGGATTTTTAGAGGATTAGGTAGTGACAGACACTAAATAATTTCCATTTTTTTCATCAAAAACGTAGCACTTTTATTCCTGCAAATCCCCGGCCTCAATTTATAATCAAAAGCCAGTTCGTTGTCAATAATCTCCACTTCAAAGCATTGATTGGTGAGTGCATCGGGGTAGTCGCCGGCAATGAGGCATACTTCCAGGTCGTGGGTGGCGATGGCGCCTATGGCTTTTTTCTGTACAATTTTTTTGATGACCCCGAGGGTGCCGCTTCGCTTATCATCGGAATTGGTCCCCCGCAGAATTTCGTCCAGCAGCACAAAACAAACTTCGGATCCCAGGATGTCCATGATCCCTTTCAGCCTTTTTACTTCAGCAAAAAAGTAGGATTCGCTGTCGCTCAGCGAATCGGACAACCGCATGGAAACCAATACCTTGAGGGGGTGTATGTTGGCATGGCTTGCGCAAACAGGCGCGCCCGTTCCGGCAAGAACCATATTGATGCCCAGCGTTCTCAAAAAGGTGCTTTTTCCGGACATGTTGGACCCCGTGAGGATGATGAAAGGCTGGGTATTGAAATCAACGGTATTGCACACCCTTTTCGCTTCCGGAATGAGCGGGTGGCCCAAATCCCGGAATGCGATCCCGAAGCGGTCGTTCAATTCCGGAAAAGTAAAGGCTGGGTTATTGAATGAAAAATTGGCGAGGCTGTTCAGCGTTTCAAATTCGCCGATTACGGCTAACCAAACGGGGATTTGAGTGGCATGCAATTTTTTCCAGCGGATCAGCGCCCTCAGAATATGCGCATGGTACAAAAAAAAGCCGTTGAATACGATGGCTGCAAAGCCATTTTGGATGCCGTCCAATGCAGAAAACAGCTCCGACAATTTTTTGATTTGAGCACTGGCAAAACCGGTGTCGTCCTTCAGCTTGTTTTTCAGCGCATTTAATTGTTCCGATTCAAAATTTTCCTGTTCAATTTTTTCGATGATCAGTCCATACATCCGGATGATTTCGGAAACCTTGTCTAAGCTTACAATTTCGGATCGGATTTGTTTGTTCAACGCAATCAGTACCCCCAGATTCAGCAGGAATAAAGCGACCGCCGCATTTCCCCAAACACCCTGCCTGGTTGAAATGAACCCAATTAAGACCCCCGTTAAAATGATCGGTGAAAGGTAGGCGGCAAGCACCCAAATCCACGCCATTTCTTTGGTTCGGCTTTCCGCCCAAAACATCAATTTTTCGTAAGTTTCCCGGTTGTCGTTGATCAGTTTGCCGAGCGCCAGCACCTCCTGGCGCCAGTCAATTTTCGAAGCCAATTCTTTGATGGCCAACTGGTTGTTTTGAATGGCTGCATTAGGCAGCAGCGAAAGCAATAAATCTGCCAATTTGGTTTTTCCGATCCAGGTTGCCGTTCTGTTTAAATGCTGAAATAGGGAATTTTTTCCAAAAAAGTCCAGGTCGTAAGCGTAGGCATGCGTGGGATTGATTTTGTCGGCCCCGTCTTCAAAGGGGATTGCTGTATGGCTGAGGTAAAGCAGCTCGTCTTCATTGATGCCGATCAGCGTTTTTTTAACCTTCCTGTTCCAGCCTATTTTATCGTGTATTTTGATGAAAATCAAAAACAGCGCAGCCAGGAACAGCGCGATCCAAAGCGAAGGCGCACGATCCGCCTTAAAATAGTCGTACAACCCGACGATAAAACCCAGCACAATCAATAACCGGATGGCGCTGATGAGGTTGTAGCGGGAGGTTAATTGACGCCAGGCCCCTTCGTGTATCCCTTTGAGAGCTATGTACCGGCCGGTGATCGAATCCTTCATTTGTTTGCGTTCCTGTGATTTCGGGTGCTATTTACTTTTTTTATAGCACTTTTCCATGCTTCAGAGTACGAGAACTACGGATGCCTTTATAAGTTTTGAAGATTTTGGAGGAAGTACAAATAACTCCTGATTGCAAGCCCAACAAATGTTAGTTTGTTGGAAAAATCCTCAACACACTCACAACTCTATTGACCTACCCAAAATTTCCCCCAATCCTGCCAAAAATCATCTTCGGTTTCCATGCAATATCTTTTCCCAAAACCATCCTTGGCGCCGTCAATCCGGTCTCCGCAAATCCATGTTGTTTTAAAAACGCAAGTGCGGCAATATTGGCCGAAGGGATAACGGCCTTATCTTCTGTGGCATACTTGACATTCATCAGCGCCAGGCCCGCTTCAACCGACTCCGCAAGAATCAACCCATTTCTCAAATCAGGGAAGTAGCACCCCAAAACGATTTCGTTTTCAAGATAAACGATGGCGTTTCCTAAATATTCCGCGATTAATTTTTGGCGGTTTTCACCGGATGCTTTTTTGTCGAGTTCGTAAACTTGCGAACGGTAAATTTCATTAAAAGGTGCGAGGCTTTGAGAATCTGGCTTGCTTTCCCAGGGCTTTTCCCGATTCAAAAAAACATACTCCCCAACCGTTCTGAACCCGGCTTTTTCGTAAACGGGTTGCCCGATTTTTGTTGCGGTAAGCAAACAGGTTTCAACCCCATCCCGGCGCAGGTTTTTCAACAATTCGAGGACAAGTTGGTAGGCAATCCCCTGCCTTCTAAAATCTGGCGCCACAATAATATGCGCGAGCCAGGCCGTGTTTTCAAAAACAATGGACGTTCCAATTCCCGCAATTTTTCCGTCAATTTTTGCCTTTATTGGGTGGCAAAACGGCGCGTCAATATAATAGGTTAATTCGGGGGTAATATCCGGCCAGTCTGCGGGTTGTAAATCACCCATTCGGGATAAATCGTTGGTAGTCAATGCTTCGAATTGCATTATTTATTTAATTTTTTAAGAACAAGACGAGAATATAACATTTACACTTTGTTCCAAAAAAAATATGCAGCTGACTTTCACAAGCCAACTGCATATTAAATACTAGTGATCATGGGTACATGAAGGAGTATATATGCATTTTTATGCATCAACTGCCCTCAATGTTCCTGTTGAAAGCGGGATTGGCCCTTCTTTTTATTTAACTATGACCAATTTGCCGCTCACACGAATTTCAGCATTGTTGTCCGAATTAAAGGTATAGTGATAAATGCCTGCTGTCAAGTTTTCCAGACTTACTTCCACAGGGATATTTGTCTGAGCATTCATTTGTTTCACAAGTACCCCCATCCCATTGTAAATATGGACCACACCATCTACTTCGTTATCGCTGAGGACAAGTATATTTACATCACTTGTCGCCGGGTTAGGATAAGCAATTGCAACCGCAGACAAAGCTGGCCTGACAGGGCTATCCGGAGCTGCAAAAGGGCAATCTGTGGTAAAAGCTTCACCTAAGCAAAAGGCAACCGTCGGGGTTTGCCACGGGTATGGTTCGGAAAGAGTAGGGCATTTTAGCTCGATGATGAACTCATAGGTGGTGCAGGGATCAAGGCTAAAAATAGTTCCGGTTCCTGAGCCGGGAGCAACGGTTGTACCGCCATAATTCCAAGGGCCAGGTGCAATCCGCCAGCCTATGTTGTAGTATGGATACGGGCAATTCGGGCAATCCAGAATCGGTTGGAATGAAAAAGCCATATCAGTAAGGCCTACGTCTTTTACTGCAACTTCTTCACAATCGAATCCTACTTCGCAACCATCCAGACATCCTAATGTCATAAAGT
Organism: Saprospiraceae bacterium; assembly: GCA_046153985.1. Classification (GTDB taxonomy): domain Bacteria; phylum Bacteroidota; class Bacteroidia; order Chitinophagales; family Saprospiraceae; genus JABWAJ01. The sequence goes on along the minus strand of JBJXFD010000357.1, from coordinate 2,618 downwards.
CGAAAATGCAGGAAGTAATAATCTCTCCTTCTTCGCCATCGCAGCTTAATTCAATGCGGATTTCGTACTCTGTACATGGTTCCAAAAAATAAAGTACGACTTCACCTCCATCAATAGAATATCCGCCGCCATTCCAGTTTTCATCTACCTTTTTTTTCCAGGAAATGTTATAATACGGATCAAGGCAGTTTTCACAATTCGTTAGGGGAAAGGTGAAAACTACATAATTTGTGCCTCTTTCCTTAATGACAACGTCGTCACAATCCAGTAAATCACAAGGAAAACAGTCAATCTCTACTGTGTGGCAAAATTTGTAGGAATGACAAACTTCCTGGGTGCTGTTTGAAATAATCTCTATGGTTATGCAGACTTCGTATGTACCATTTGCAGAAAAATTAATCAGGCGTGAAGTAGGGGATAAACCTCCTGGTGCAGGAAGGCCGTTAATGGTCCATACGTAATTAAAACTGTAGCCTAAACATCCTAAGGTTGGAAGCTCTGAGAGCCTGAATCCATACTGATAGCAAGGACCGAATTGCTGCCAATGAAAGGTGCCTTCGTCAGCGAGACAGTCGGAACAATCTTCGTTACAGTGCGTATTTCCTGCCATTGCAGGTGTGTCACAAGAATCAAATGTGGGATTTGCTTGTACTCCATAGAGTAAACCAATCATAAGGGACAACAATAAAAACACTCGTTTCATATGAAGCGATTTTAAATGAAAAAATCGGTTTTGGTGCGTTTGCTGAGTGTTTGTATGAAATTGTGCTGTTGAGTGTTCGTATTAAATAAATATGAGAACGAAATTCTGGCAAACCAGGACGATCTGACAGATTCATTCAAAGGAGTGCGTAAATGTAATTTAAAAAAAACATTTATTCCAAAAAATGATAAAAAAAATTATAAAATAATTTAAAAAATACACAAAAATATGATTGTGAACATTTAAAACATTGTATAATAAAGAAAATCAAAAAACATTGGAATTGAATTTTTTATAAAAAACTATGCATTTAGAACTCATAAATCAACTTTCAGCCCTATAAAGGTTTCAAACCGTTTAACTGCCTGTTCAAACAAGCCAGCCTGTTCCAGATTCGGTGAGTCGAAATTAAAATCAATAGCGTTTTGTCAATTCGGCCAGAGCTTCGTCGGGGCTTTTTGCGGGGCTCGGCGGCACACGCTCTTCGATTAAGGCATAAGTAAATTGGTCCCCCTGCCGGGCGCCGCTGCAAATGAGGCTTTCCAATTCGGCGGTGGCCTTGTGCGATGATGCCCTGTTCCCGAAAAGCTTCGTTCAGGGCATTTCTGGTCAGTTGTTTGCCGCCTTCCAGGGTTTTGATGAGAATGTCCTGACACCGGTTCAGCAACTCGCGGTCCAGCTCACACTGACAGTACATGTAGGCATTGACGGCATGCACGCACGGGGCAGTCAATTGCAACATCCAGCGAATGTCTTCTGCTGCCACAAAATGCCAGGTTGGCCGCAGCAGGTGGGGGCACACAATGCGTCCTGCGGTCAGCTCCTGCTGGTTCTATGCATCAACCACCCCGTTGCCAAAAGTGCAACCCCAACGGTTCCCAAAATTAACTGAAGTGGGTGGTATTTTTGAACCAGCAAAATCTGGACAACAATCCACCCCATCAGGATCACGCCCTGTGCCATCACCAGCAAAGACGCCTTCTTGTGTTTGATCAAAAGTGCAGCGAAAACAAAAATACTGCACAAACCATTTGCAATAAAAAGGATGATGCCGGGGATCAGATAATCAGAAAACGGCGTGCGTTCCAGCCACTCCATGGGCATCTGCAAATCGCTTCCATCCGGGTACGCCGTCAGGCTCCAGCCGCCGTAGAGTGCGCCGATCCCGTTGAAGAGCAAAAGCGCGGCGGCAACGATGTTTAAAAGCAGTTTCATAAACACTGCGAATAGCGGCATTATGCGCTCATTCGCTTAGATAAAGTTCGGGATTTTTTCACAGAAACGCTTATTAAAGTGCAACATCCAACGCCATCATTACCGCAAAACCAATCATGGCGCTGATGGTGGGCAAATCCGTTTCGCCATCGCTTTGCGATTCCGGAATAATTTGTTCAATGACTACAAAGATCATAGCCCCGGCGGCAAAGGACAAAGCGTAAGGCAGCAAAGGCATAATCAGTAATACTAAGGCCGCTCCAATCACGCCCGCAACAGGTTCAACTACGGCAGACAATTGCCCATAATAAAATGATTTTGCCCTGGAAAGCCCTTCCCGCCGGAGCGGAATAGAAACAGCAGCGCCTTCGGGGAAATTCTGCAAGCCAATGCCGATAGCCAGCGTAATGGCTCCCATCAGTGCGCCTGAATCCGGGTTATTGGCTAAGGCGCCGAAGGCAACTCCTACGGCCAGCCCCTCCGGGATATTGTGCAAGGTGATCGCAAGCATCAATAAAATGCTCCTTTTCCAGGAAGTTTTGATGCCTTCCGCTTTTTCGATGGATAAACTTAGATGTAAATGCGGCAATATTTTATCAATTAACAATAAAAAGGCGCCGCCTGATAGAAATCCGACGACAGCCGGAACCCATGCCTTATCTCCATTTGCTTCTGCCAACGCAATGGCTGGTTTTAACAG
>JBJXFD010000354.1:0-11519 GCA_046153985.1 Saprospiraceae bacterium | reverse complement strand
GCGGGCAGCACGATGGCTTTTTCGGCTTCGGCGCGGGGGAGGGCGTGCAGTTCGATGCGCTTGTGCAGGATGGCGTAGAGCCGGTCAGACAGGCGGTCGAGTTCGTGCAGGCGGTCGGCGCGGATGGAAAACAGCGTCCGAACTTCGAGGCGGTCGGCCAGCGCGGCGATTTGCTCCGGGTGCAGGGTCGCTTCGTTTTGCTCCAAAAAATACGGGTAATCGGCGTAGAGCAACTCGGCCAACTGGTTTTTGAAATCCTGCTGCTGCTCCGGCGGGTAGGTGAAGAATTCCTCGAACTGGTCGAAGAGCAGGACGAAAACTGGGGATTGGGGATTGGTTATTGGTGTATTAGTATACTGGTTATTGGGGGATTGGTTATTGGTTATTGGTCGGGATTGGAAAGTGCGGACGGTTCCCCAGAGGGTGGGGGGCAGCGCGACGCCGTGTGTGGCGGGCGGGAGGTTGGCCTCTGCAGCAGCGGAGCCGAATTGCCGGGCGAATTTGTCCAACAGCGTTTCTTCGCCGTTCCAGGCGTTGAAGCGGATGGAGACGGGCAGGTAACGGCGTTTGCCCCGACTGCTTTTTTCGAGCAGCAGCGGGCGCACCCCGGCGTTGAGCAGGGAGGTTTTGCCGTAGCCCGATTTGCCGAACAGCACGGTCAATTTTTCCTGCACCAGCAGGGCGCAGAGTTGTTCGCTTTCTTTGGAGCGCCCATGAAAACGGTCTTTTTGCGCCTCCTCGAAGAAGTTGATGCCCGGATAGCGGTATTTTTTGGACGCGGCGCTCATGGTTGCTGGGGGATTTGGTTCGCAAAAGTGAGCAGGGCGTAGCGGATGCGGTTTTGTTCGGTTGCCAGGTCGCGGCTATCTGCGGTGCCTTCGTTTTTTTGGCGCAACCAGTCGGTGTAACGCCCGCGCAGGTGCGGCAGGTTGATGCTTTTTTCAGTGGCGCCGAGGTGTTGTTCCAGCAAATCAAACGCCTCTTCGTATTTGCCCTGCGCCGTCAGCATCCGGATTTGGGTCTCGACGGGCGAGCGCGGGTCGTTGAGTTTGCGCAGGATGCCCCGGCGTTCGCAGGCGGCGTAGAGCGCGTCGAATTCATCACGGGAAGCAGCGATGTGGCGGATGTTGAACTGGTTCATCACAAACTGCCGCGCGTCTTCGCTGACGCGGCTAAGGATGGGGAAATTTTGGTTGGGGTTGTCGTTGAAGGGGTTCTCGTCTAAGCGGTTGAGGTAGTGCAAAAACAGTTGAAAATACCAGCGGTCGAGTTCAAAACCGAGCAGGATGAAGCGGTCAGAATCTTTGAGTTTGTCGGTGAGCGCTTTAGGGATGCCTTGGTCGGCCAACACGTTTTTGAGCATTTCAAACAGGTCGAAATAATCCAGCACAACCGAGTCGCGTTTGTCGAGCACGCTGCCGCAGAGGTTGTAAATCAGCGGGCGGTTCAGGCCGTCTGGGTAGGCAATTTCGACCTGCGCGGGTTTGTCTTTGGCCGTAAAATAGTCGAATTGCGGTTCGCGGTAGTGCTGCGCGAATGCCTGCCAGAGGCATTTGTCGGGGTTCACAGACAAAACGACGGGGAACGGAATGGCCACAATTTGCCGCAGCAACTCGCTGTCAGCGAGCCAGTTGGCGTCGGAAGCGGCATCCCGCACGCATTTCATGGCTTCGTGCTTCGCGCCGCGCCCGGAGAACTGGTAGAGGTTGTCGCGCTGGTAAAAATGGCTGATTTGCCCGTTGAGGTCTTCCAGAATGCGCCCCCGCGACAGGTCACTAAAGCTGCGCGATTCGCCGCCACCCTGAGCCGGATAAAACGGGATGGCGTCGGGACCGAGCACCAGCACAGCTTCGCCGTCGGCGATGCTTTGGGCGAGCTCGTCCCAATTCATTGGAGGGTCGTTTAGTTTTGGTTCTGGCATGGGTAGTTGATTCTTATGCACAAATATGCAAAAAAATATAGAAGGTTAATCCGTCACGCCCTAATATTCAACCCCATTCGTGGTTGTGCGCTACCTCACCACTTCAACTTTTCCCCCAATTGCATCGGGGGCTATTCACGTTTGACCTTTGCAGGGTCGTTCACATCGCCAAATTGACACATCTTTACCTTCCTGGTCGTTCATACCTCCTACTTTCTACTTTCTACTTTCTTCCCTCTACTTTCTTCCCTCTACCCTCTACCCTCCACCCCCTACAACTGCTCCAGCAACCATTCCCGCTCGGTCAGCGTAAGATCCTGCTCAATTTCCTGGCGCAAGGCTGCGCGCTCGGCGCGGTCAAAGCGATTGATCGTCAGGAGTTTGGCGGTGAATCGGACGATTTTCAGGTAATTGTCGTGGTGGTAGCCGATTACGCGTTTTCGCCGGATGAAGGTTTTCATGGCGGTCAGGTGGGCATGCAGCAGGTCGTGTTCTGAAAGTTCGTAATAAATTTTCAGGAGGAGGGTTTTAGCCGCCAGATTGAGCAGCAGATCGCGGTAATTGGCCTTTTGGAGCAGGGGCAGCGCAACATCGTATTGCTTTTGGCGGTAAGCCAGTCGAGCTAAATTGAAACTGTAGGAGCTTTCGCGGTAAGCTTTCGCAAGCAATGCTTTGTAAGCCTGAATGAATTGCTCCGCCCAGGTGTATTCGCCGGTTTGCAGGGCAGCAGCCACGATGTTGTGGTAGGTAAACCGCGAAAGCTGGCCGTTTTCCAGCAGGGAGCCGGTTTGCAAACCTTCTTTGTACAAATCCATGACCTGGAAGAAAAAATCGAGCTGGTTTTCGTTCACTTTGCGGATGCAATAGTTGATGGCAAACAGGTAGAGGTCGCGCAATTCGTGTACGGAAAAGGATTTTCCCTGACCGATCAGGATGGTTTTAAACGCCTGGAAATGTTCAGCTTGTTCGCTGGTGCGCAAACTCAGATAACAGTGATAATACACCCCGACCAGCGGGGAGCGCAGGAGGTCCGACTGTTTGGCGTAGCCCAATAATTCATCCAGAAAATAGAACTGGGATTCCAGCCCGTACACGGTTTTGTGGGTAAAAGCCAAACAAGCCAGTCGCAACCGCGCCGCTAAGTAAGCTGCGTCAATGTGGTGGATCAGCGCAGAAAAGTCGAAATTGACCGCTGGCGCCGAGCGAGCCGTAAACATGTATTTTTCTAACCCAATCTTAAAAGTTTCCCAATGCAAATCCGCGCTTTCCTGCGTGGCGCTTTCCGCAGTTTTTTCCGCAAGGAGCAGGCTGCGTTCAAACTGGACGGCGTTTTGGCGCTCCTGCCAGCCGGCAGCTTGCAGGCAACTCATTTTTATTGGATCCGAAAGCAGTTGCTGGCTGGCGATATACTGCCCGATGAGCTGGTACAAATCGCTCATCATCAGGCGCATCGCCGGGTCGTTATAAGGTTTTCCAGGAAACAGTTTTTTGAATGCAACCGCCTTTTCCAATTGGCCATTTCCTGCGCCGGCGTGCTCCACTAAGTAGTCCCACAGCCGCACGAGCGTTTCCTGCTGGTTGAAGTAGGCCGAACGCACAAATTTGCTAAAAAGCCGGACATCGCGGCGGTCTAACTGCCGGAAGACGTCCAACAGGCGGCTTTTTTTCATTTCTTAAAATAGGTTTGGTTTTAAATAAACTACAATTTTAAAAATAAATAATTGATTGATTGATATTTATGTAAGTAAAAAACTAATTTTAAAGCTACAAACTTAGAAATTTGTTTTTGTTTTGGCCATCCAGCGTCCCCATTTTTGTACCGTAATTATATCCCATGGGACTTGCTCAATTCTTAAAACAATGGACATGAAAAATTTAAACGGTATTGTGTTGATTTTTTGGCTGATGACGGGAGCCGTTTTCCCGCTTTCGGCCCAACTTATTTGCAACCCTGATGTCACTGCGCCAGTTGTGGCCTGTAGTGCTGAGATTAGCGCTGTGCTGGACGCAGGAACAATGACGGTCGTGATCACAACAGAAGATGTCGTTGAGGCTGTGATGGACAACTGCACTGAAAATGTACGGCTACGCCTGGAACTGCATCCTTCCGCGGGTGTGCCGCCGGCAGACAGTACGTTGACTTTTACGACGCCTGGCTTGTACACCATCTTAGCCTGGGCAGGAGACGAATCCGAAAACTGGGTTTTTTGCTGGACGAGCATCTTAGTTACCAGCCCGGATAGTGAAAACAAAAACTTTGAGGGGCTGCTTTTTGCCGATGGCAACGGGAATTGCATGCAGGACGGCAATGAACCGGCGCTTGCCGGACTACCTGTTGAGGCCGTGGCCATAACGGCTTCGGGAACCCGGCGGGTGCAGGGCCTGACCGACGCCAACGGGCAGTACGCGCTGGAAATGAGTGAAGTAGTGATCGAAGCCGCCACCAGCATCGAGGTGCGCTTGGGGAACCTGGCCAATAATGCCGGAAACTGCCCCTCCTTTTCGCCCGTCCCGGTTGGGTATTTCGACAGCCAGACCACTTTTTTGCACGACTTTGCCGTGAATTTAATCCCTGGTTGTCATCAATTGGAGGTGGACCTTGCAACCCCGAGCCTGCGGCGCTGCTTCAACAGTAATTACGCCGTAAATTACTGCAATTACGGAGCGGAAACCGCTGAAAATGCAACGATAGAGGTTGAACTTGACCCATTCCTGTCACCGACCAACAGCACCCTTCCCTGGACATCGGTCAGCGGCAATACCTATACCTTCAGTCTGGGAGACGTGCCGCCCGGCTTTTGCGGGACTTTCTACCTCAACTTTGTGGTCGGTTGCCATGCCGTGTTGGGGCAAACCCACTGCACCGCGGCCCGGATATTTCCGGTAAGCGATTGCATTCCGTCGTATACGGGGGCAGAAATTGCAGTGGACGGCGCCTGCGTGGATGGGGATGTGATTTTTACCATCACCAATACCGGCGCGACAGACATGACCTCGCCGGTTCAATACTATGTGGTGGAAGACGTGATTATGTTCCTGTCGGGCGACATCCAACTGAACAGCGGCCAATCGCAGCAACTGAGCTTTGTTGCCAATGGCGCTACGTACCGGGTGGAATTGCCCCAGGTGCCGGGACATCCCTTCAGCGTTTTGCCCAGCGCTTCGGTGGAGGGCTGCGGCCTGAATCCGGATGGCGCCATCAGTCTGGGGTTTGTGACCCAGTTCCCGCAGGATGACCCGGCGCCCCAAATTGATATAGATTGTCGCCAAAACACTGGCAGCTACGACCCCAACGACAAACAGGCGTTCCCGCGTGGAGCCCTGGAGGATCACCTCATTTCTGCCAATACGGACCTGGAATACCTGATCCGTTTTCAAAACACCGGCACCGACACCGCCTTTACCGTGGTGGTGCTCGACACCCTTTCTGAACATTTGGACATCGCCTCTATTCGCCCCGGAGCGGCCAGCCACGCCTATACGTTTACCCTGCTGGAGGGAAATATCCTGAAATTTAGTTTTAACGACATCCTTTTGCCCGACAGCAATGTGAACGTTGCGGCTTCGCAGGGTTTTGTCAAGTTCCGGGTGAAACAACAGCCCGACCTGGAGGCAGGAACGGAAATCCGCAACGATGCAGCCATTTATTTTGATTTCAACGAGCCGGTGATCACGAACGCCGTCCGGCAGGTCATCGGCACGCCTTTTGTCATGGTGCAAACCGAAACCCCGGCCACCCCACCGGCGTACCGCACCTGCATCCTGCCCAATCCCATGTACACATCCGGTCTGATCCGGGTGGAAGGATTGGAAGGGCAGGCCGCGCAGTTCCAGTTATACCACCCCACCGGCGCTTTGCTTCAGCAACTGCTCCTCCTCAACGGAGAAGCAGCGCTTGACCTCACTTTGTCGGCTGCCGGACTGTACTACTTTACAGTCACGGCTAATGGCCGGCGCCTGAGCAGCGGAAAGTTGGTTGTCGGAATCAGATAAAAGGTAAAGTACCTTCATTTATATAAAGCCTCCGGGAGTTGATTCCGGGGGCTTTTTTGTGGTCGCCAGCTTTAGCTGGCAGACCTGACCTGGCTAAATGACTCTATGACAAGGCATTGGGTCAGCCAGCTAAAGCCGGCGACCACGGGGCTGTATCGCCGAACTCCGATTCGGCGAACTTCAAAACAGATTTCAATCCTTGCTATAATGGAATAACTCGCCGATTTCGAGAAAAGAAACCGGCAGGGTGGTGCAAAAAAAAGTGTAGAGATCAGCTCCGGTATTGAGATTTTCAGAGGCTTTGATGATTTCCTGGTCTTTGTCTAATTGCAAATAGATACTTTAAACAAAAGCCCTTTTGTTGGGATAATCTTTGATGATCTAATATCGTTTTCAAAAAAACAAACCTACCATGGAAAGTGATCAGCGATATGATCGCCTGGAAGCCTACCTCGAAGGCGACATGGATCGTGCCGAGCGGGTTGCTTTCGAGCAACTACTGCATGACAGCACCCACAGGCAGCAGGAAATGGCGATGTTTAAAAAAATCCGGAGGGAGAGTCAGTATAAGGGGCTGGCGGAACTGGAAACCAAAAAACAGTTTGTCCTGGCTGTAAAACAATATCAAGAGCAACAAGCGCAGGAAAGCACGAAGTATATTTTGTGGCTACAGATTGCAGCAATTGGCTTAGGAGGAGTCGCAGTGGCGTTGTATTATTTCTTTTTTCTTTTAAAATAGGAAGCAAGAATGTCCCGCTTCATCAGGAAAACCTTCAAACCTCATCCGGTCAAACAAAAGCATGAAATGGAAATGAGTTCATTTTTTGTGTAAATCTAAAATTCAATCTTATATACCTCGCACCGTTAGGTACGAAGCCGAATTATTGTGTTTAACGCTGATAATCAAAGAATTAAATTATAGTTCACGCGCAAAACCAAGCAGTGCGAAGTACATTTACACAACAGGACTTTGCGCCACTATCCTGGTTTTTCTTGTAATGCTTTCCACAAAAAAGCTTTGGTTCATAAATAAATAAATCAATTATTTTGCCGGTTATCCTGAACCGATATGATCTTTATGATATGGTCTTCAACAAGATAATAAACAGAGGTTTGTGGAGTAATTACACATTTTCTGCAATTCGGAAAAACTTTGGATTCAGGAAAGGAATATGGCAAGGTCTTTATGGCAGAAATGAAGAAATCAAAACGTTTTTGGAATTTTCGCCGCGTCGTTGCAGACCAATTGGTTTCCAAATAATCGAGGAGGTTTTCTAATTGTTTACAAGCTTTCGCAGACAAAATCACTTTCATGAAAACTTTCTGTTCATTTGTTCCATAAAAGTTTCAAAGTCTTGTGTCTTACCGGCCTGAAGGTCACGCAAACCTTCTTCAAGATCAGTACGCTCCTTTAGTGTAAGCGAATCCGCCCAATCTTCAAGTTTGGGCTTTGCAAGCAATTGCTCGATCAGCGATAGCAATTCTTCATCTTCCAATCGGGTAATTGAAGCAATGGTATTCAATTTGCGATCTGCCAAAGTTTGCATAGAATATATTTTTATGCCAAAGTACAAAGATACAGGAGGCAAAGGAGAATCCCAAATAGAAAAAAGCGCTACCCCCATCTCCCCATTTTTTCCTATTTTCGCCCCCCTATGTCCACCGTCGTCGTCTACAACCTGAACCAATTTTCGGAAGGAATTTACCTGCCCGACGCTTTGCTCGTCACCGCCGACCGCGATGGCCGGCTCACCCACATCAAACAGCGCGCAACGCCGCAAACCGTGGCCGCACTCGATTTTCCAAAAGATCCATTGCGCGATAAACTACTGCGAATCGTGGAAGATTTGCAGCCTAAAGCCCTGGAAGACAAGTACAATGCCGGGCGAAAAAAGCCGCTGTCTTTGGCGCAATTGCTTGAGACGGACGACATCAAATCGGTGATATTGAACGCCGTACACCGCAAAATGGACGAATGGCTCGGTTTGATTGTGCAACACCGCCTGCCGCTGACGAAAGACGTGGATCGCCGGGGGCTGGTCAAAGATTTTCTGCTGGAATTGAGCGATGAAGAGTTGCAACCTTTCCTGTTGTTTCAACGCACGGAAACGAGCATCCGTTACCGACTGGAATTTGTGGGCGAGCAGGGGCGCTTCAACGCCAACGCCCGCAACATCGAACCCATCACCAACCACCCGGCCTGGGTGACTGTGGACTGGCGCCTGTGCCGCATCGCCCACCTGAATGGCAACCTGGTGAAGCCGTTTCAAAAAAAGGAAGTGGTCGTGATCCCGCGCCCGAGCGTCAAAACCTATTTCGAGCGGTTCATCCTCAAAATTGCCGAAAAGGTGGACATCGAGGCGCAGGGTTTCGAGGTCGTCCAGCACACGGAACTGCAAGGTTGCCACATTGAGCCGGTGCAAAATGTGTTTGGTGGCGACTGGGTGCTGAAGGTGGAAATGGTGTACTCCCGCGCGGTTTTTTTGTGGAGCCATAAAAAGCAATCCAAAACGGCCCTGGAATTTAAGGGCGAAGAAGACATCCGGGTCATTACCGTGCGGCGCGACCAGGCAGCGGAAGCGGCTTTTATTGAAAAACTGCGTGGATTTGGCTTGGAAAACGCATCCGGCAGCGCGTTCCAACTGACAGAAAAAGCGCCGACCGTTGATCCCTACCACTTGCTCGGGTGGTTGGGGCAACAACGCCGGGAACTGGAAGCGGCGGGTTTTACGCTGACTTTACCCAAAGTGGAAGACAAAACCATCGCGCTTTCGGCTGCAACGGTGGAATTGCGCACCGAATCCCGCAACGACTGGTTCGACATACACGGTATGGTTAGGGTAGGGGAGTTGGAGGTGCCGTTTTTGGCGATTGCCCGCTACATCCGCGAGCAAAACCGCTTTTTCCCGCTGCCCGACGGCAATTTTTTCCTCATCCCGGCGGAATGGATGGCGCGCTATCAACACTTATCGCAGTTTGCCAAAAAAGACGGCGAAGGGCTGCGTTTGGCGAAAAGCCAGTACACCCTTTTGTCGGATCTTGAGTTTCTGGAACCGCCCAAAACGCTGGTGGATGCACAAGCGCCGGAGGATTTCCGGATTTCGCCGCTGCTGCGCGCAGAATTGCGGCCTTACCAAACCGACGGCGTGCGCTGGCTGGTGCAATTGTACCACAACGGATTGGGGGCTTGTTTGGCGGACGATATGGGGTTGGGTAAAACCCTGCAAACCATTGCTTTATTGCTTTACGCGAAAGCGGAAAAACCGAAAACCGAAACGGTGCAGGCTTCCCAGCTCAACCTTTTTCAACCGGCATCGGACACCGGTTTCCTCAATCCGCTGCACGCGCTCATTGTGCTGCCTGCTTCATTGGTGTTCAACTGGCGGCAGGAGCTGGCCAAATTTGCACCCTCGCTCACGGTATATGAACACACCGGCCCCAAGCGCCACAAAGACATCCGCCTCATCAGCCGCTTCGACGTGGTGTTGACGACCTACCAAACCGCGCTCAAGGACTTGGAATTGCTGCGGCAAATCGAATACACCTACGTGGTGCTCGACGAAAGCCAGTACATCAAAAACCGCGAAAGCAAGGTCTTCAAAGCCCTCAATAACCTGGAATCCGAACACCGGCTTTCTTTGAGTGGCACCCCCATCGAAAACTCCTTGTCGGACCTCTGGTCGCAAATGGAGTTTGCCAACCCCGGCCTTTTGGGCAGCTACGGTTTTTTTCAGCGCAGCTTCATCACACCCATCGAAAAAGGCCAGGACGAAGTGCAAAAAGAGCTTCTCCGGACGATGGTGCAACCCTACCTGTTGCGCCGCACCAAAGAAGCGGTGGCGCAGGATCTTCCGCCGTTAAGTACCCAGCTTTTTTATACCGAAATGACCGAAGCGCAGCGCAAACTCTACGAAAAAGAGAAGTCGGCGGCGCGGAATTTCCTGCTCGAAAACTTCCAGCCGGGCAACGAACAATACCGGATTATGGTGTTGCAGGCCCTCACTAAACTGCGGCAAATGGTGAACCACCCGCGCTTGGTTTTACCTGATTACGACGACGACAGCGGCAAGTTTCGCGACGTGCTGGAGCGTTTGGAAGAGGTGCGAAAAGGCGGGCACAAGGTTTTGGTATTCAGCTCTTTTGTGCAGTATTTACAGCTGTTTCGGGCGGAATTAGAGGCCGCCAACTACCCATTTGCCTGGCTGACGGGCGAACAGTCGTCCCGCGAGCGCGAAGCCGCCGTAAAACAATTCCAGACCGACCCGGCCACGCAGTTTTTTCTGCTTTCCATCAAAGCGGGTGGGGCGGGCCTCAACCTCACCGCCGCTGATTACGTCTTCATCCTCGACCCGTGGTGGAACCCCGCCACCGAATCGCAGGCCATCGCCCGGGCGCACCGCATCGGGCAGGACAAAAATGTGTTTGCCCTCAAGTTCATTACCCGCAACAGCATCGAAGAAAAAATCCTGAAACTTCAGGAACGCAAAGCCCAATTGGCAGAAGATATTGTGGAAAATGCAGGTAGAGTGGCGTTTAGTAGGAGTGATTTGGAGGCGTTGCTGGCATAACGTACCGCCGAACGCTGTTCGGCGGAAGTTGTACCGCCGAACTCTGATTCGGCGAATTTTGTTCCGCTGAACACTGTTCGGCGGATTTTTTGTAGATTAGAGATGAAAATTCATTAAAATAAACCTATAAGTTGATTTTCATTAAAATAACCCATATATTTGAAGTTGTTTCGATTAGTCTCTATTCCGTACAATATGAGTATGCATTATGTCCTTAGAGCGCATAAAACAAAGACTATTTGCTCAATCCATTAAAGACAGTAAATGGTTAGAGCAAGCGAAATGGAGAGCAGAAAACGAAGCTTGGCTGGATATTTCGTTCTCCATAGCGCTCGCAATTGGGAGATGGCTGAGAGCAAATGGAATGTCTCAAAAAGAGCTGGCAGAACGATTGGGCTATTCCCCGCAATACGTCAGCAAAATTTTAAAAGGTTCGGAAAACCTCACTTTAGAGACGATTTCAAAAATCGAAAAAGTGTTAGACATTAAACTGATTGAAGTGCCAGTGCTGGAGTTTGCACAAAACGAATTTGAAGCGGTGGAGGGCAAATACTCCACGGTGCGTACACCACTGGAATTTGCACAAAGCGAATTTGAAGCGGATGAATTGACCGAAAGTCATGCGGGTACGGCTATATCCGGGCGATTTGCATGGAGTGAGTCTGAAGAAACCTCATACATAGAAGCAGACGTTGAATTCCCCTTACCACTTGCTCAGGAAGATGTTCCTCCACAATATGGAACGACTCCGGAATAGTGCTGTCTCTCAGGGCGACCGCGTGGGTCGCCCCTACCGTCTCCCGCTCACTCCTTCTCCCCCTCACTCCTTCTCCCCCTCACTCCCTCTCCCCCTCACTCCTTCTCCCGCTCACTCCTTCTCCCCCTCACTCCTTCTCCCCCTCACTCCCTCTCAACTTCTCCCCCTTCACCTCCACCAGCGAGTCCATTTCAAACCGCGCTTCATAAATCATTTCCCCTTCCGGCGACCACTTGCGCAGGTAGCCGTGTCGTTTGCCGGCTTTGTAATCCATCACAAA
>JBJXFD010000346.1:0-3016 GCA_046153985.1 Saprospiraceae bacterium | reverse complement strand
AAATAGGCGCTCCCGGACTTGCCCAGGGGGGACGGCGCCTGCGCCATAATAGCGGTGGAAGCAATCGTGAATAAAAGCGAAAATGCCACGGTGCGAAAATTCAAAGCGTTCATTTTTTTAATTGAGTTAGGATAAGTGTGATCTTTTCAACCATAGAACTTTTCAAATACGTCACACAACCCACACATAACCTAAAGCGCCTATGTGAACTATGTGAAACCATCTATTGTGAACTATGTGGTAAAAAAAAACAAGATGAATGACTTTCTAATTGGTCCGAAAGATAAGGGAGTATGCAGCATATTGCATAGATTTTCGCAGATTTGCACACATGAATCGCCTTCAATTTGAAACCAGCCCATATTTGCGGCAGCACGCGCACAATCCGGTAGATTGGTACGCCTGGAAACCGGAAGCCTTCGACCTTGCCCGCCGGGAAGACAAACCCATTTTGGTCAGCATTGGCTACTCTACCTGCCATTGGTGTCATGTCATGGAACGCGAGTCGTTTGAAGACAAAGACATCGCCGATTACATGAATTTCCACTTCGTCTGCATCAAAGTGGATCGGGAAGAACGCCCGGATGTAGACCAAATTTACATGGAAGCCTGCCAGGTTTTTTCAGGCTCCGGTGGCTGGCCCCTCAATTGTTTCCTCACTCCGGATGGCCGCCCATATTACGCTGGCACGTATTTCCCGCCCGTGGCTGCCTACAATCGCCCTTCCTGGATGCAGGTTTTGCAGCAAATGCAAACCGTCTACCGCACCCGCCGCGAGGTGGTGGAAGACCAGGCAAACCGCTTGTCGGAAATGATCCGAAAAACGGATAAAACCTTCGTATCAGCCATCCCCCCCGCAGCTTCATTGGATGCCGCTTTTCCACGCGAGGCCTTAGATTCGGTTTTCGAACAATTCCGGCGGCAATTTGATGCCGCAGAAGGCGGTTTTGGCAGCGCTCCAAAATTCCCGGGCAGCATGTCGCTCCAGTTTTTGCTGGAATACCATTACTACACGGGCGAACAGGCAGCCTTGGATCATGTGCTGCTTTCCATTGATAAAATGGCGATGGGCGGCATCTACGACCAGCTCGGCGGCGGCTTTGCACGCTATGCAACCGACCGGGCCTGGTTAATTCCGCATTTTGAAAAGATGTTGTACGACAATGCCCTGTTGGTTTCGCTCCTATCGGATGCTTACAAGGCTACCGGTAAAGCGCTGTACCTCGAAACCATTCAGGAAACGCTCGGTTTCATCGAGCGGGAAATGACTTGCACCGATGGCGGATTCTATTCGGCGTTGGATGCCGATTCAGAAGGAGTGGAAGGCAAGTTTTATGTATGGTCAAAAGCAGAAGTGGATGCGATTCTGGGAACAGACGCCCCGTTGTTTTGCGAATACTACGACGTAACGGAAGGCGGCAACTGGGAGCATCAGAATATTCTTTGGCGGCGCGCCAGCCTGGAATCATTTGCGGAAAGCAAACAACTGGACGTCACTGAAACAACCCAACTGTTCCAGCTTTGTCGCGAAAAACTCTTAGTGGCCCGCTCCTACCGCATCCGCCCCGGATTGGACGACAAAATCCTGTTGGACTGGAATGCGCTGATGATTTCCGCCTACGCTGGCGCTTTTGCAGCTACAGGGGAAGCGAAATACGGTCGCACAGCCCGACAGCAGCTCGATTTTTTATTGCAGGCGTTCCGGCAAGGGGAAGGGCTGGCACTTTATCATACTTATAAGGAAGGGAAGGCCCAATACGACGCTTTTTTGGACGACTACGCATTCCTGATCGCCGCTATGCTCGATGTTTATGCAGTTGAATTCGATCCTGCGCTCATCACAACAGCCCGGCAATACGCGCAATATGTGCAGGATAATTTTTGGGATGCTGAAAGCGGCTTATTCTTTTTTACTTCTGAAAAACAAACCGATATTCTTTATCGCAAAAAAGAACTTTACGACAATGCCCAGCCTTCCGGCAATGCAACAATGGCGCTGAACCTGTTGCGACTGAGCATTTTAACCGGTGAACGTGCGCTGGCTCAAACCGCCGCTCAAATGCTGTTGCAAATGAAAGACGCCGTCGGGAAATATCCTTCTGCGTTTGCGCGCTGGGCAAGCGCTCTTGGCACAATGGCTTATCCACAGGGCGAAATTGCGCTTGTCGGCCCGGAAGCCCGGAACGCAGCGGCTGCCCTGAACCGGACATTCCTGCCGCACGCCATCGTGATGGCTGCCGCGCAAGGGGATGATGCCTGGCCTTTGCTCGCCGGAAAAAGTGCAGGCGCAGCGCTCGATATTTTTGTGTGCAAAAATTACGCCTGCCAGATGCCGGTGAAGACGGTGGAGGAAGCGTTACGTATCGTAGGGGCGACCCTCGCGGTTGCCCAAAATCAAATATGAAAATTTGAAAATTGGAGGCTTGGGAATGGCAAGACCCCTCCTCCCGTATAGCGCAGAGGTGATCAGTTCTATAAAATGATGCTTAATCGTTCATTTTTATTTTTTATTGATGATTGACGATTACATGATTGTTAATGTAAGAGATACGTAAACATCAAATGTGTATGCTTTACATCATCAATCATCATTTATCAATCATCTCTCATCAATCCTTCTTTAAAAACTTGGTAAAAATGTAGAACTGATCACCTCTGCGCATAGCGGGGGATAAAGGGATGCAAAATCGTTCCTGCTTTCCGGTGATTCTCCTTACCTTGCTGAGATTCAAGCAACCTCAGTAAATGGTTAACCTTCGATGCCTGCTTACGGTTTTTTTATTGGGTACGATGCTGCCAGGTTTTGGCCAGCATCGTACCCAATTTCATTTTCGGCACCTTTCCAAAGAGGATGGGTTTACGCAGGGGGAAAACACCTTCATTTTTCAGGATTCACGAGGGTTGGTCTGGATCGGTTCGCGTAAAGGGTTGAGCACGTATAATGGTCAAACAGTAAAATCATATGCAATCCCGGGCGATCAGACGGTCACGAGCCGCTGCTTCGAAGACCTGAACG
>JBJXFD010000339.1:0-5608 GCA_046153985.1 Saprospiraceae bacterium | reverse complement strand
CAATTAGGAATTCAAATAGGTGTAACGCAAAAAACGCTTTTATGCCTCATTTAGATTGTTAAAACTTTTTAAAAGTTTTCTAGACTTGTTGCAACGGGAATCATCGCGGCGTAGGAATGGCTCTTTTTTTCCCACTCTTCGCCTTTTTTTCGTTACAGAACAGGGCTATGCTCCTCAAAAAACGCTATGATTGGAAAAAAAATAGCTCATTCCTCCCACCACGCTGACCCGTCGCAACAAGTCTACTTTTTTTAAAATCCGGCACACGCGCCAGGTTCCGGAACAATAAAAAGCGGCTGCCCGCTTGGGCAGCCGTCTGTACATTCATGAGAAAACCACTGAGAAAAGAAACAAAATGGAAAGCATATACTTTTTACGGGCGTCGGGTGATTTCTACGATTGAGTATGATTAATTAATGTCTGTCCATTTAGTCGAGTGTCTGTTCTTTAGAGTTCGAGAGCAAGGCATTTTTTGCCCCAAAAACGGGAGTTTACTAACGTAAATGACCGATTTTGGGGCAAAAAATAACGCAGCTATCGGACTATAAAGCCAGACACGTCTATATTTCTTCGTCGAGGAGATAGAGCTGATAGGCTTCAATCACCTGGAGCAACTGATCTGCATAGGAGCGGTCGTTGTTGTAGACTTTGAGGGCTTTTGACCATTTTTTGTAGCTTTTTCCATACTCAAAAGCTTCCGGAACCGACGTTTTTAGCAACAAACTGTGCGAACGCCAGTTTTCCCAGGCGCTGGCGTAATTTTTGCCAGAAAGTGGCGCGCCAAAATGGTTATTTTCTGAGGCAACCCCGGAAGCGGATCCAGCTTTACTTTCCAGTATGGCTTGCCCCATTTTCACACTGGCCGGGATTCCGTATTTCTGCATTTCTGCGATGGCAACCCTTGAAAAGCGTTTGATGTAACTTTTAACCGCCTCAGCGTCAAGATCTTCAAGTTTTGTCGAAACTCCGGAGTCTTTGCCTTTGAACCATAAGTTTTGTCCAAGGCTCATGGTGTTTGACCGCAATGCAACCCCGGTTGCTGCCGGTTCTTCCAGGCTCGCGCCTCTCAATGGCGCACGCATATTCACGGAGAACTGCAAGTCTTTTTTAGCGAAAAGAAAAACGGCAAAAGCGGCCAATCCGATTTTAAACCAGGGAAGGCTAAAACCTTCCACGCGGCCAGACATCATCGAGTACAATTTGTGTTTAAAAGCAACAAACAAACGATTCAAACCACTGAGCAACTTGTCTATAAACCAGCTCAGGGAAAAAAACGGGTAATAGGCCTCATCACCGCCGCCTCTTTGCATGTTGCGCGCCTGATGAGCCATTTTCCGGCCTCTTAATGATGGGTTGGATTGATGCGGCTTCATATCCGGTATTTTTTATGTTAGACAAATCTGAACGGTAACTGATGGGACAAATATAAAACTATTTGTGTTTTAAAAGCAAGTATTTTAAAACATTTTTTTGTTTTATTTTGATACTTATACCTCGGATCCCGGCCACAGTTGGGGTGTGAATGTATTTTTTGTTATACTGATCGCTGCGAATCAATTAGTTAAGCTAAATGCTATGCCCAACTTGTCCCGTAAAGCGGGAAAACTATGCAACGTGAAGTATCCGCTGCAATGAACTGAAAAGCAGGCTATATCGTTTTATACTTCGCGCTGCTTGGTTTTGGGTACGGCCTCCGACCTACTGATCTGATTAGCAGCGCTCAGTATGACAAAATCGGTTTCGCACCCCAACCCGCGGTCGGGGTGCGAGGGATAGAAAGCCCGGTTTTTGAACCCGGATCGGTAGCCTTGCCGTCAATATTTGCCAGTTCAATAAACATTGATAGGTTTGGTGACTTCTAATTTTGTAACTTGCCGAGTTCCGGAATCACCTTTCCGTATTTCCGGCTGTGTATAAACAATATTTTCACTACTATGCCTTACCTTTTGCCTGACTACAGATTCCATTCGTCGCGATCCCCAGGCAATGCAAACAGGCAGTAAAAACATGTCGTTATGACGAAAAATGGACTGACGGTCAATCCGAAACATCCCATGAAAACCTGGGATAAAGTACTAACAGGAGAAAATTCCTGGACGATGTTCAAGGTCATATCTGAATTCGTAGAAGGCTTTGAAACCCTGAATGAAATGGGGCCTTGTGTTTCAATTTTTGGCTCTGCACGCACCCGCCCTGATCATCCTTATTATAAAAAGGCAGTTGATATCGCCCGCCTGCTCACTGAAGAAGGCTACGGCGTCATTACCGGCGGAGGCCCGGGCATCATGGAAGCCGGCAACAAAGGTGCAGTGATTTACGGGGGAAAATCGGTGGGTTTAAACATCCGGCTTCCCTTTGAGCAATCCTCCAATCAATTCATTGATCACGATAAAAACCTGAATTTCAGATATTTCTTTGTAAGAAAGGTGATGTTTGTAAAATATGCGCAGGCGTTTGTTGCCTTGCCCGGCGGATTTGGCACCATGGATGAATTGTTTGAAGTGCTGACGCTGGTTCAAACCGGAAAAATTCGCAAAGTGCCTGTTATCCTGGTGGGTTCAGATTACTGGACGGGGTTAAAAGACTGGATCAAACTGGTCATGCTGGAGCGGGAGAACAACGTCAATCCCGACGACCTTGACCTGATGCCCATCACCGACAGTCCGGAAGAAGTTGTTCAAATCATTGAAACCTTCTACAACCAAAAAGCAGCTGCTTTAAGTCCCAATTACGAGCTTTAAGCGCCTGATTTCTTTTGTTGAATTCGTTGGATGGGAAACAGAAATCCGTTCAACGAATTCAACGTCATCCCTTTCCTGATTTTTTTCTCGCTCCTGCTTCAGGTTTATCCAACATTTTATCGGTAAAAAACCTCCGTTGGTCTAAACCACACTAAATTCAAGCGCCTCAGAAGGCAACTAAATTCAGGGTACAAACGTTGTCATCTAAGCTTGCTAAAACAGAAATGAGCAGATGCTTTTTTTTGTTAGAATACCCGCAAGCATAGCAATTAAAGTGCTCATAAGCAACTTAATAATCCATGACAATAGAAAATTATCACTCCAATACCAGCACCGGAATTCAGGACCAGGTGATTGGCCATATCAGTTGGACGCTCAACGTTCCGGCCTCACAGATTTACCCATATACCCATTTCAAGGACGACCTGCAAATGGATGCCTTGGACATCCTCCTCCTCATCGCCGAGCTGGAAAACAGGTTAAACCTTTACCTGACTCCGGAGGAGGTTGAAATTATTGAAACCGTCCAGGATGCCAGCCATCTTTTTGCGAAACACGTTGCCTGATACATTTTGTATTTATTGACCACACAACCGGGAAAGTTTTATACTTTTGGCAGTAACATACAAAACACTGCCATCTATGGCCTCTGCTAAAGATAGAACAGAACAACTCAGCCAGTTAGCCAACCAATTGAAAATGGATTTCAAACCCGTTGACGACTGGAAGCTTTCCACCCTGTTAGAAGATTTCAAGCTTTTCCGTAGCGGTGGCGCGCATAAAATCACAAACATGCTGATGAAAAAGAACGATATGGAAACCTTGGATTTCCGCATCTTCGATTTCGCCTACACGGTCAGCACCGGAAAAAGCTCAACCACAATCCGCCAAACGGTTCTGTACGTTCACTCTACCGCCCTGGCGCTCCCCCAGTTTTGGATGAAACCTGAAAACTTTTTTCATAAACTGGGCATTTGGCTCGGCCTTCAAAGGGACATTAATTTTGTAGAATTTCCCGAATTCTCCAAACAATATTTCCTGAAGAGCAAAGACGAGGAATACACCCGGGCTACGATGCACGACCTGGTTTTGCATTTCTTTACCATAGAAAAAAACTGGTACCTGGAAGGAATTGGCTACATGATGCTTTTCTATAAGCAAGGGGTTCTTTTAGACGCCCCAGAAATTAAAGAACTCCATTGGAAAGGTATGAAAATCTATGATATGCTGCTTGCAGAACCGGTTTAAGACTGCGTCTGCCACTCCTGTCTTCCTTTTCTTAATAAAATGCTGCACCTGTGTACTTTGGTTCTTATCCGATTTTACAAACCAACCGTTTACAACTCCGGCAGATCAGAGCCGGCGACCTGGCAAAAATACACCAGGGGCTCTCCGACAAACGGGTGACGAAATTCTACGGTGTACACTTCAATACCTTAGAGGAAACGGAAGGACAAATGGAATGGTACGCATCCTTGTGGCTCCACAAAACCGGCCTCTGGTGGGCGGTGTGCGACCGCGAAACCGGCACATTCCTTGGCGCCTGCGGATTCAACTACTACAAAGCAGAACTAAACCAGGCAGAAGTTGGCTACTGGCTGTTGCCCGAACATTGGGGGAACGGCTACGCAAGCGAAGCCCTGAAGGCTGCGATGGACTTTGTCGTGTCCCAAACCGATGTTCTTCGGATAGAAGCTTTTGTGGAACAAGGCAACGGTTCTTCCGGTAAATTGTTGAAAAAATTCGGTTTCGTACGCGAACGAATCATGAAAAACTGTGAATTAAAAAACGATAAGTGGATTACCTTACATTTGTACGCTTATCGCAAACCTGATTAGCATGACCACAAACATTGATACCGTTATTTTCGACCTCGGCGGCGTTCTGATTGACTGGAACCCCGAGTACGTTTTCCGGGAAGTATTTGACGACCATTCCGAGATGCAATACTTCCTCCGGGAAGTGTGCAGTCCGGAGTGGAACGAACAACAGGATGCAGGGCGCACCCTTCAGGAGGCTACAGAAATCCTCGTGGCGCAGTTCCCGGCCTACGAATTGCAGATTCGCACCTACTACAACCGTTGGCAGGACATGCTGGGCGGCGCCATTTCTGACACCGTGGAAATCCTACAGGGCCTGCACCAAAAGCAGACGCACCGGTTGTACGCCCTCACCAACTGGTCGCACGAAACCTTCCCTGTTGCCCTGGAGCTGTTCGATTTTCTCCAGCTTTTTGAAGGGATTTTGGTTTCCGGGGAAGAAAAACTGCTCAAACCAGACCGACGCATTTATGAGCTCCTCATGACGCGGTACGAAATAGACGGGCAGCGCGCGCTGTTCATAGACGACAACCCAAAAAATGTGAAAGGCGCACAGGATGCAGGACTGCACGCCATCCGTTTTGAATCGCCGGAACAGCTTGCTGTTGACTTGAAAAATTTTAATATTTTGTAAATGTTGATTTTTTTTTAAAAAATTGAAACTTTTTGAAACCGGCTCCGTAAGCAAAGTAAATCGGATTTCCCAAAACCGTAATCGAGGCCTGTTCCGGCAAACTCCGCAAAGTCATCGCCGGTTCCAACATTCTGCATCAGCACCAGGCAGTAGCATGGGAAATAGCACTTCTATATTTAAGGTACAGCGACGCCCGTAAACACCTTGTAATTCTGTTTATGGTGTTATCTTTGGCGCCCGGGCCAGAAAAGTATACCGTTTTTCGGTATGCTTTTCTGTACAGGGAGGAAACTACACACACACCAGCAGCACCAAACGCCGTTGCCTGAACAAGGCAGGGTTTTGACCATGCTAAACGAATTGTTTATGAACCGTTCAACCATCGGGAGCGCACTGTTTCTTATGTATTGCCT
>JBJXFD010000335.1:0-5288 GCA_046153985.1 Saprospiraceae bacterium | reverse complement strand
GTTGTGCTATTCACCTACCTCGACTCCAACACCACTGCCAACAACAGATACAATTCAATCGTCATTTACAATAATCAACAAAGAAGACGCGATTCGGGTTACTCCCAATATCAAAAACAATTATACTATCGCACATATGAATACAAATGAGTTGCCGTCGTATAATGATGACATATCCCTTGAAATCCCTACAATGATCAAAAATCCATTATTGTTATCGACGGGTGATGCTATGGAACATGATCAAAAGAAGAATAATAATAATAAGAAGAAGAATGGAATATCCAGCATTCAAAATTATAATAACAAACATGTCAAAAACGTTGCCATTCCATATTATGCTACTACTTCGGTGTTATCGGTTGTATCGAACAACAATTCAATACAGCAACTATCATCATCGAATGATGATAATAAAGACGTGATAATACCAGAACCGACAACGTCACAATTAGTAGTAGGAGAAGACGTTGTGTCGTCCATATCAGTATGGAATATACTACAACGATTCTCGTTTCTTTTTACCATATTGAAACAGTGGTGGCGACAACTGTCACGACGGATTAGACACAACAACAACAATCATGCCGTACCACCATTATCCCCACCAATTACATTACGATCTATTTGGCGTCAGCGACATGCTCGATCCGCCGTTGTTAAACCAACGAAAACAAAAACAACAAGAAGTGAGCACACTCATCAATGCGACCATCCAATCCTATAAAGCGAAAATTGAAGAACTTGTAAAAGACCTCCACGGCCTGACCATACGGATCGGCCACGAGGAACTGGCTCAAACGGTGAGCGACCTGCGCAACCGCATTCACGAACCGTTCATGTTTGTCATCGTGGGCGAGGTTAAATCGGGCAAAAGCAGCTTCATCAACGCGTTGCTGGCAACCGGGCGCGAAATCACCAAAGTGGCGCCGCAGCCGATGACCGACACCATCCAGCAAATCCTGTACGGGGAAGACGAACAGACCATCGTCGTCAACCCGCACTTGAAAAAAATCATGCTGCCTGTGGAAATCCTGCGCGAAATTGCCATCGTGGATACGCCCGGCACCAATACCATCATTGCGCACCACCAGGAAATTACGGAAAGCTTTATTCCGGCGTCCGACCTCATCGTATTTGTGTTTGAAGCCAAAAACCCTTACCGGCAGTCGGCCTGGGATTTTTTCGATTTCATCCACGCCGACTGGCTCAAAAAAGTCATTTTTGTTTTGCAACAAAAAGACCTTATGCCCGAGGAAGACTTAGCGGTTAACCTGGGCGGCGTGCGGGAATACGCTCAAAAAAAGGGCATCCCGGAGCCGCAAATTTTTGCTGTTTCGGCAAAAGCGGAGCAGGAAGGCGACTTAGAGGCAAGCGGATTTGGGCCCCTGCGCGATTACATCCACCGGAACATCACCGGCGGACAGGCGCCTTTCCTGAAACTGATAAACAACCTGACCACCTCGCGCAACATCGGCGACCGGATCGCCAAAGGATTAGCCGACCGGAAAACGCAGTGGGAAGCCGATACTGCTTTCCGCGAAGACATCCACCTGACGCTCATCGAACACGAAAACCGCGCTTTCAAGCAAGTCAATATGCTGGTGGAAAACCTGCTGGCTGGCTACGACCGCATTACGCGGCAAAAAGGGGAGGCGTTGAATGAGGGGTTGTCGTTTTTTTCTTTGCTGAAACGCTCGTTCACGGCAATTTTCAGCCGGAGCACTTCGGTGAAGGAATGGCTGAATGATTTGGCCGCAAGCTTAGAACAGGAATTGAACGACGAGCTGCGCGAAAAACTGACCGGCAGCGTGGAAGACCTCGCAGACAGCATTCAGCAAATGGCCAAAGTAGTGGATTTGAAAATCCGCAACAGCCGTACCATCCTGCGCGACGACCACGACCTTTTCAGCGATATTGCTGAAAAACGGATCAACGTGCTGCGCGAATTACAGGACGCTTTCGCGCAATTCATCAACTCGGCGGATAACTTTGCTGATACAAATCTGTTTCCCGACAAAAGTAGCATTTCACCCAATATTGCCACCGGTAGCGGCTTGGCGGTTGTTGGACTGATCCTCAGCGCAGTGACCAGCGGCGCGGTGTTCGATATTACGGGTGGCGTGCTCACCGCCATTGGCCTTATTTTTGCAGGGGCAACGGCCAGTGTGAAGCGCCGCAAAGTCATCGGCGGCTACGAAACGGAAGTGAGCAAAGGCCGCAACCGCATCGAATTGGATGTGACCGAAAAGCTCCGATCCTATATCAGTCACCTGAAAAACAAAATTGAAGCCAATTTCTGGCGCTTCGACAGCCTGCTGGAGCAGGAAGCCGTGGCCATTGCCGGAATTGAAAAGGACTATATTGAGATTGCGGCGCGTATGACGCAGTTGGAGCAGGAGTTATCATCAAAATAAAACACAAACATGGGCATGTTAAGCGTTGTTACCGGGATCGTTTTCGTCCTGCTTTTACTGAGCCTTTTGGCAACAACCGTGATGGAATTATTGGCCTCCGTTCTGAGCCTGCGCGGTAAAAACTTAGAAGAGGCGCTGCGCAACATGCTGGCTGGCACCGACGTAGACGAAAAAATTCTGGAAGCTTTTAAAAACAACTCTTTGTTCCGGCAACTGTCGGCGCGCTATGGCAAAAGCCGGGAAAACCCTTCCTACCTGAGCGCCGATTCTTTTCAAAGCATTCTGTTTGAGGTGGTGTTTGAGGGCGCCGATTTCAGTAAAATCGAAAAGAAGATTGACGAATTGCCCGATGGAGACCTGAAAAATGTGTTAAAACAATTTCTGAATGAATCAGAGGGCAATGCCGAGGTTTTCCGCGAACGAGTCAAAACCTGGTACAACAATGTGATGGACCGCGCGTCCGGCTGGTACAAGCGTTCGACGCAAAAAATCCTGATCGGGGTGGGCTTGACCATTGCCGTGTTATTCAATGCCGACACCTTAGCAATTTACGAACGCTTGGAATCCGACCCTGCTGCCCTGCAAACAATAGTCGCGCTGGCCGATGAATTTGTGGCCAAAAACGACACACTCGTCCAACAGCAGGTAGACCCCGAGTTTCAGGAAACCTACGACCGGCTCAAATCGTTTGTCAACACCGAAATTTCGAGTGTCAAATCGCCGCTGGGTCTGGGCTGGAAAAATATTGACACCAGCACGATGAGTGGCTACGACTGGCTGACTAAAGTTCTGGGCTGGATCGTGACGGCAATGGCGGTTTCACTCGGGGCGCCGTTTTGGTTTGATTTGCTGCGCAAAATTACGAATTTGAGAAGTTCGGGGAATAAGCCTGGGGAGTAGGCTAATCCCCCAGTTGTTCCAATAGCCAAGTACGGTCTGTGAGTTGCGGCGCTTTTTTGATTTTTTCCACCAAAGCCTTCCTTCGTTCTTTACCGGCGCTGTAAATCTGTTGCAGGATGGCAGTGAAATTCAGGTAAGCTGATTTTATTTCTTTGGAAATGAGTTTGTTGCGACGGAGGTAAATATTAAAACTCGACAACAGGGAAAGGAAAGCTTCTGTTTCCAAAGTTTCATAGTAGATTTTTATGAGCATGGTTTTGGCGTCGAGGCTGTAGTGAATATCTGTAAATTCTACCTGATTCAGATGAAACAATGCGCCTCGGTAGTCTTTTTTGTGGTAAAAAAGGTCGGCTGAGTTGAAATGGTAAGCATCTTCGCGCTGATCGGCAGGGAGTTTAAAGCTGTAATCGCTAATGAAGCGCTCCACCCACTCAAACCGGCGCAAGCCCAGCCCTAATTTTACCATATTTTTGTATGTCCACGGCGAAATGAGCCCATCTTCCAGCAACACGCCTTTTTGCAAGCCTCGGTCGTACAATTCCACCAAGTCTTCGGCGTATTCCTTCCCCCCTTGCCGGAATTTATTGATGCAAAAGTTGATGGCAAAATAGAACAGGTCTTTCACTTCCGCCTTTGAAAAATGCTGGTCCGAATCGTAAACCAAAACTTTCAGCGCCTGAAAATGTGCCTTGTCGTCGGTTCCGGACAGGGCATTAAGCAAATGGCTGTAAACCGCTGCCGGAGGGGTTGTTTGATAATCGTGGTGGGTGAGGTGTTCGCGGATCGCTTCCATGAAAGTTTGCCGGTAAGGCGTTGACAAGATCTTTTGGCGGTCGAGCATGGCGCAAAGGTATTGCAGCTTTTGCAACAAAAACCAGGTGTCTAAATCGTCGGAAGCCTCTTGCAGGTGGTGGTCGTAGCGGCGCAGGTTTTGGGCGGAAAAATGCCGTTCAGCAAGATCGGACAACATAAACTGCTGGTAATACCAGGCGCTGTTGCGCAAAGGTTGCCGGGCTAATTTGCTTTTTACTTTTTCATAAGCAAAGGTATAAAGCTTGTCCAAACGGGATTCTACATAGTATTCCAGCGCCACACAATCGGGCAATACGCCGCGCTGTTCGTAACGCCAGATGGAAACAAAGCGCTCGGCCAATTGCAACAGGCGACTCATCAAACGGTTGAGTTGCAGCTCATCGTAAGGTTTTCCGGGGTACAAACCCGCGTACACGGCTGTGCGCCCTTTCGATAGAGAGGGTCCAAGTGACGCCCTATCTTCAGGGCGCCCCGTCTTTGTTTTTGGAAGCGCTTTGATGAGCTGCGGTTTCAGGTAATCGTAGAGGCGCACCAATTCCTGTTCTTTATTAAAATAAGGAGAAGTGACGAATTCGCGGAAAGCGCGCACCATCGGCTGGTCGAAAGCGCGGAGGAGTTGCAGAAGTTTGCTGTTTTCCATGCAGTATTTGTCTTAAAACATACAAAACAAGAAAGCATTAGGTAAAGATCAAGTTAAAAAATTTTGGATAATTAACTTCAATTTTAAAATTTTATAAAATTGATAAACAGTGTTTTGTCCTTTTTGTTTTTCAAATGGGTATTTACTTTTTTTGGATAACCTCATTAAAATGTAATTGTCAGCCGCATTTCCTACGCTTACCTTTACCCCATCAAAAATTGGCAACGATTCATGAACAAGCTGAATATCATTCTGATCACCCTTGCACTACTGGCATGCGCACAACTTGCCGGGGCCCAAACGCTTCATCCCGGGGATGCGGACGACAACGGCGAAGTCAATCAATACGACCTGCTCTACATTGGCTATGCTTATGGCACGGTGGGGCCGATGCGTTTGGAAGACGACACCGAATTTTCCCCGCAGGCTATTCCCCTATTATGGACTCAGACTTTTCCAAACGGCCTGAACTATGCTTACGCAGATGCTAACGGGAATGGCGTTGTGGATTTTTTGGA
>JBJXFD010000329.1:0-15680 GCA_046153985.1 Saprospiraceae bacterium | reverse complement strand
CGCTGGCGTACAAGCCGCGCAACAGCGCCAGCAAGGTGCTTTTGCCGCTGCCGCTTTCGCCGATAAAAGCAATGCGCTTGCCTCGGGGCAGCCGGATGGCAATTTGGCGCAAGCCCTGCACCGCTTTTCCATTGAGGATTTCCTGGTGCGAAAAATTCAGGCCGGCAATCCGAATTTCCTTCCAGTTTTCCGGCAGCGCATCGGTTTGTTCCGAAAGGTGCAGGTTATCATAAGTTTCCGTGATGTTCTGGGCCGTTTTGACGTCCGTATCGTAGCGAACGATCTGGTTGTATTGCCAGGCGATGTCGTGGAAAACGCTGGTGAAGCGCTCAACATAAGTCATCAGAATGACCAACCCGCCGATCATAAAGGTTTGTCCGGGCACCCAGTTTTGGTAAATATACCCCACCAAAATGACGCCGTACATGATCGCTACGAACATGTCCACCGTGAACCATTTCCATTCATTGACTAATATTTTTCGCCGGAAAGGCGGAAAAATTTCGGCTACCCGGCCCATCAGACCAGTTTCCATGCGCTTTTCTAATCGCAGGGTAATGACCGTAATGATGTTGGAAAGGCTGTCGAACAAAGTGGAAGACACCACGTGTTGCTTTTCGTTGACCTCCTTTTGCGCTGCGATAAAAGGTTTGTCGAACTTTAAAATGATGAATACGATTAAAATGCCGATCAGCACGGCAACCGATCCAAATGTGGGTGAAAAATAGATCATGGCTGCGAAGGAAAAAGCGAATTTGGCTAAGGCGTGAACATACATAAAGCCGGTGTCGAAAAACTCCTTCAGCGCTTCATAAGCCATACGAATTCGGTTAATGGTGGCGCCGCTGTGGTGGTCCTGGTGCCAGCGAACTGGCAGGTGCAGCGCTTTGTGGTAAAGTTCCTGCAAAAAATTGCGGCTGAGGTGGAAAGCGAGCTTGCGCTCCATGACTCGCGCAGTGCCATGAAAAATCCATTCAACGAGGTGGATGGCCAAATAAGCGCCCACATACATCCAGGCGAAGCGCAACACCGCAACGCCTTGTTTTTGCAATTCATTGATGAATAACCCCCAAATGATGGGCTTCAGCGCCGAAATCAGGTTGCTGATGATGAACATGGTGTAAATCAGCAAGTAGCGCTTTTGCCTGCCGCGCGCATAAATCCAGGCGGTTCGCAACAAGGAAAAATAGGGATTGCTGAACAACGATTGTTGGATGGGCTGCATGGTGTGCGTTGGTTTTTGTAATTTCTCGCAAAATGGAAAGAGAGAGAACCAACACAAGCAGTAATTGGTTCCCTGTTTACGAGGGATTTGATCTTTCGCACATTGCGAAAAACATCTTATCTTTGCAAAAAGTCGCGCAATGCAGCTACGTGAAATTTCAATAAAAGGATTTCGGGGGATTCCCGACTTAACAATACCGGATTTAGGAAGGGTCAATCTCGTTGTCGGAAAAAACAACACATCAAAAACCTCTTTGCTGGAAGCAATATTTTTGCTTATCGGTGCTGCAAACCCTAACCTGATTTATAATGTTAATTTGTTTCGGAGTCTTACAATTTCTGAAGAAGATGATTTGAGGTTTATATTCAATAAATTGGATTACAAAACATATTTGCAGATAGAAGGCTGGTTTCAGGAAAAGGGATATAAGAGAGAACTTAAAATAAAACCAGGGAAAAAGGTTATTTACGCTGAAAGCACCTTGAGCAAAAAGAATGGCACTCATATATTTGCAGATATAAATACTGCGACTGGAGAAGCTATTGTAAATGAATTAATATTGGAGTTTAATAACAAAGAAGATAGAAAGAAAACTCAATCATTTCATGGCTCACTTGCTTATAGTAATGGTAATATAATAATTAACCATCCAGCCAAGTATTCAGAGTCCCTTCGGGGAACATATGTTCAACCTTCAATATTTGGATTTGGAGGAATTGTTGAAAAACAACTTGAAAATATTATTATTAACAAACAAGAAGATAAAATCATTAATGCGCTCAAACATATTGACCCATCTATAGAAGATATTGCATTAGGAGCCAGTAAAATGATACTTGTTGATATTGGAATAAACCGACTTATACCAATTAATCTATTAGGTGATGGAGTAATTAGAATGCTGAATATTATATTAAGCATTTCAGATACAAAAAATGGTATTGTCCTAATTGACGAAATCGATAATGGCCTGCATTTTTCTACGCTTAGCCTGCTTTGGAAAACAGTTCTGGAAGCATCCAAACAGTTCAATGTTCAGATTTTTGCAACCACTCATAATTATGAGACGCTGAAATACCTGAAAGAATTACTAGATACTCCGGACATGACATCATTTCAATCGTGTGTTCGGAGTATTACCTTGCGCCGATTACCAGATGAAGAAAGGAACATCAAAGCCTATACCTATACGTATGAAAAATTCAATCACGCTATTGAACAGGGGATTGAAATACGCTGATCAAACCTTTTGAAAATTATGGTTCAAATTTTTTTGGAGGGCCGGGAAACGATATTTATAGAGCATCTTATCCGTAGCATGTGGCCGGGTAATACGTCAATTGATTTTGCTGCAGAGGCCATCGGAGGCTGGACAAAGCTTCATCTGGCGGACAATAAATTTAAAGAAAACACAGATCAAGGTGGTAAAAACCTAGTCATCTTCGATGCTGATACTGCACAAAATGAAGGTGGAGTTTCTCAAAGAAGGCCAGTTTTGGAATCTAAGCGAGAAGAACTTGGCATTGATTTCGATCTCTTTCTCTTTCCAGATAATCAGTCAGATGGAGACTTTGAGTCTCTTTTAGAACGAATCATAAATCCAACCCACGGTGGGTTGTTGATGTGTTTTAACGATTACGAAACCTGTCTCCAAAGGTTAAATGCAGGTTCTGAGCAAATTGTGTACAAAATTCCTATGAGAAAAGCAAAAATTTATTCCTACGTAGACGCCTTCCCCAAATCAAGAAGGCAAGAAGAATTGTTTAAGAAGCATGACTTTTTTTTTGACAACCCCGAGTTTTGGGATTTCAGCAGTGAGGCTTTGAATCCCCTTAAATCTTTTCTTTCCCGTCACATGTTATCTTCTCTGCCAACCATTTAGAAACTTGGTTGACCTAAATACTTGTTTTTTCTCATCACCTTTCATTTTTTTTGCTTTAAGTGACGAAGATCACTGACCGGCATCCCCAACCCCCGCAACTTTGTGTTGGCTTAAGATTATCACGTTAACCAATTAAAATCCACTCCATTCATGCTAATCGAACAAATCTATACCGGTTGTCTGGCGCACGGTGCATACTACATCGAAAGCAACGGCGAAGCTGCCATTGTTGACCCACTCCGCGAGGTGCAACCGTATATTGACCGCGCGACTAAAAACGGAGCCAAAATAAAATACGTACTGGAAACCCACTTCCACGCTGACTTTGTATCCGGCCACCTCGACCTGGCTAAAAAAACCGGCGCGACGATTGTCTATGGCCCTACCGCAGAGCCTGGTTTTGAAGCGCACGTTGCCAAAGATGACGAATTGCTGAAAGTAGGCAACCTGACCATTCAGGTGCTGCACACGCCAGGGCATACCATGGAAAGCAGCTGCTTTTTGTTGAAAGACGAATCGGGCAAAGACGTCGCTGTTTTCACCGGCGATACGCTGTTCATCGGCGATGTTGGGCGTCCGGACTTAGCCCAAAAGGCAGGCGTGCTGACGCTGGAAGACTTGGCAGGCCACCTCTACAACAGCCTGCGCACCAAATTGATGACCCTGCCCGATGAAGTCATTGTCTACCCCGGCCACGGCGCGGGTTCTGCCTGCGGCAAAAATATGTCGAAAGAAACGACGTCCACCATCGGCGCACAAAAAGCCGTCAATTACGCATTGCGGGCCAACATGACCAAAGCAGAATTCATCAAAGAAGTCACGGACGGCCTCACCACCCCGCCGAAATACTTCCCGATGAATGTAAAAATGAACAAATTAGGCTACGAAAGCTTCGACACGGTGATGGAACGCTCAGCACAGTCCCTTTCTCCGGCGGGTTTTGAAGAAGCAGTGAACGCTACCGAAGCGCTGGTACTGGATGTGCGAACGGCGCAGGAATTTGCCAAAGGCTTCATCCCGAACGCCATCAACATCAGCTTAGACGGGCAGTTTGCTCCCTGGGTCGGTGCCCTCATCATGGATGTGCAACACCCCTTAGCACTGGTTACACCGGTTGGCCGGGAAGAAGAAACCATTACCCGGCTTTCGCGGATCGGCTTTGACCATGTCGTTGGCTACCTCAAAGGCGGTATGGAATCATGGGTTGACGCTATGAAACAAGTGGATCAAATCCGCTCCATTACGCCTGCTGAATATGCAGAAGAAGCCAAAAACGCCGCCAATCCCAACCTCGTGGATGTGCGCAGACCGAGTGAATACGAAGCCGAGCACGTAAAAGACGTCAAAAACTATCCTTTGGACTATATTAATGACTTCGTCGGCGAGCTGGATCGGAACAAAACCTATTACCTGTATTGCGCAACAGGCAATCGCTCAATGATTGCTGCTTCCATCCTCAAAGCGCGGGGATTTGATCACGTCATAGACATCAAAGGCGGCATCAAAGCCATTCAGGATAGTGGTTTGTTTGAATTGACCAACTACGTTTGCCCGAGCACGCTGAAGGAGACGGTTGCTTAAGGGTAAGAGGCAAAGGGCAAAAGGCAAATTTGCAAAAGGCAAGTGGGCAAGTAGCGGATTCGCATACTTGCCCATTTGCTTTTTTGCCTACTTGCAAATTTGCCCACTTGCCACTTGCCAACTTGCCTACTTCTTCATCACCGTAATCATATTCCTCCCCAACTGCACCAGCCCTTGCTTTTCCATCTGTTTCAACAACCTGGAAATGGCTTCGCGCGAGGCATTCAGGTCGGTGGCAATTTCCTGGTGCGTCACTTCAAGCACCGGCGAGCCTTTGGTTTGTGTTTTGGTTTGCAGGTATTTCAGCAACCGTTCGTCCATTTTATAAAAAACAAGGCTGTCAATCGTTTTGATCAACTCCAGCATCCGGTTGTCGTAGGAAAGCATTACGAAGTTTTTCCAGCTCTGATAGCGATTCATCCACTCATCTACATATTTTAGCGGGATGCCGAGCACCAGGGTATCCTCTTCCGCTTCGGTGCGGATTTCGCTTTTTTTATTCAGCATGCAGCAGGTGAACGACATGGTACACGACTCCCCCGCCTTGATGTAATACAGTAAAATTTCGGTGCCATCGTTCCCTTCCCGGGTGACCTTGATGCTGCCTTCCAGAATGAGGGGCACGAATTTCACGTAGCTGCCGTAATCCATCATGATCTCACCTGCTTCGAAGCGCATCAGCTTGCCTGCCTGCAAAATTTCTTCTTTTAAAGCCTTTTCCCCCAGCTGTGGATAAGCCCGGTGCAACAACTGCTGCAATTCACTTTCAGGCATTTGTACGGTGTTCATTGAAGATCATTAAATTTGTACCAGAATAAAATGGTTTGTCTTAATCAAAAATCAACCAATGTCCATCACCTCGATCTTTCCCGCCGGGAGCAACCCCCGGTTTAGCCGCATCCGGCAGTTAGCCTTTCCATTTTTTGCAGTGGTTTTGTTCCTGCAATTGGATTGCAGCAGTCCTGCACCGGTGCAAACGCCCATCAAAATTGATTACGCCGACACTGTCGAAGGCCGCTGGGTAGACTCCCTGTTCAACTCAATGACCGAAGCGGAGCGGCTGGGCCAGTTGTTCATGATCCGCGCACATTCCGACAAAGGGCCCGACCACATTGCCATAGTCGAAAATTTGATTAAAAAACACCACGTGGGCGGACTTTGTTTTTTTCAGGGAACTCCGGAGAAGCAGGCCGAATTGACCAACCGCTACCAGGCCTTGTCGCCAAAGGTTCCGCTCATGGTTGCAATAGACGCAGAGTGGGGCCTGGGCATGCGTATGGTGGCAACCACCATGAGCTTCCCGCGCCAGTTGATGCTGGGCGCCATTAGCGACAACCAACTGATCTACGACATGGGCAAAGAAATTGCCCGCCAGCTCCTCCGAATTGGCGTACAAGTCAATTTTGCCCCGGTTGCAGATGTGAACAACAACCCTTCCAACCCTGTCATCGGCTTCCGCTCCTTTGGCGAAGACCGCGACAAGGTTGCCGCTAAAAGCCTGCAATATATGAAAGGCATGCAAGAAAACGGCGTACTGGCTTGCGCCAAACACTTCCCGGGGCATGGCGATACGGATGTGGATTCGCACTTCGATCTGCCCGTCATCCGCCATAATATGGCGCGTTTGGACAGCATTGAATTGTACCCTTTCCGGGAAATGATCAAAGAAGGCATCGGCAGCGTCATGGTGGCGCACCTGCACATTCCGGCGCTCGACGACCGCCCCAACCGCCCGACGACGCTTTCGCGGAATACAATTACCACCCTGCTCAAAGAAAAAATGGGTTTTGACGGGCTGGTTTTCACCGACGCCCTCGAAATGGAAGGGGTGGTCAAACACCACAAGCCCGGCGTTGTGGAAGCAGAAGCGCTACTGGCCGGCAACGATGTACTCGTTCTACCCAAAGACATTGACGCCGCTTTGCGCGAAATTAAGGCTTACCTGAAAGATGGCCGCCTGCAACAAAACCAGCTCGACGCCAGCGTGAAGAAAGTCCTGCGCGCCAAATACCGCCTCGGCTTGACGCGCTTTTCCCCCATCCCGGCAGCGGGCATCAAACAAGACCTGCATACGACCGAAGCGGAAGCGCTGCGCCGGAAACTGATCGAAAATGCATTGACCCTCGTCCGAAACGAAGGAACCCGACTGCCCGCGCCCAAAGCCGGAAACATAGCCACCCTGGCGATTGGTGCAAAAGAAAAGCCTGTTTTTTCAACCCTGCTGACCAAGGGGAACACGACCATGCAGACGTACCTGGCCACCGCCGATCCGCAGGAAGCTGAGCGCGCACAGTTGGCGAAAGACCTGAAAAACAAGTCGTTGGTCATTGTCAGCCTGCACGGGATGACCAACAGCATCAAAAAAGATTTTGGCCTTACGGCAAATGCCCGCGCATTAATCGCCGAACTAAACAAGCAGAACAAAGTGGCTTTGGTGGTTTTTGGCAACCCTTACAGCCTGAAGTTTTTTGATGAAATTGGTTGCGTATTGGAAGCGTATGACGAAGATGCGTTGACACAGGAAGTCGCCGCGCAGGTCGTGCTCGGGCAGCTTCAAACCAAAGGCAAATTGCCGGTGACGGTTTCTGCGTTAAGCAAATACGGGGTAGGGGAGTAATTCAGCGCGGGGCTAGTGAGGGTATCACATAAGATCCTCTTATGAAACACCCTCACTTACCTTCTCTGTATCCTGCGCGCAAAATAATCCCCTGGACGGTTGCGGATGGCAATGGCCATCGCTTCTATCCAGGGGATTCCGTTTTCAAGAAATTGTGCGGTTTCCTGCGCTGAAAGTTCAATCACTAATTCATAAATTCCCACTGTGCCACACACCACTTCCAGCAGGTAGCGGTCGCCATCCTGAGAAAGGGTATAAAACATGTACTTTTGGGCGATTTCTTTCATGGCTATTCAGTGTCTGTCCATTTAGTCCAGTGTCTGTTCTTTAGAGTTCGAGAGCAAGGCATGTGAAGGCCCAAAAGTGGGAGTTTACTCGCGTAAATGACCAATTTTGGGCCTTCGCATAACGCAGCTATCGGACTATAAAGACGGACACTATTTAGTTTATTGCTTTACAAAGCGTTCCACTGCCGTTCCGTTTTCGCCATAAAGGCGCAAAACATAAACGCCCGCAGGCAGCTCCTGAACGGACAAAGTCTGATCTCCGTTGGCTGTGCAGCGCAGCACTTTATTGCCCCGGGCATCGGTTACTTCGCAAGTGCTCCAAAGCAAGCCGGTGCGCAATGCCAGCTCGTCGGTTGCCGGGTTTGGAAAAACAGCAAGCGCCGTCAATTCCGTTTTCGTTTCGTCCACGTCGTTCACATTGCGCACATCGAAGGCTAGATTGCCCGGCGAAACGCCCGCTTCAAAGCTTCCGAGGACATTTCCTGCGGCATCGTAAATAAAAACTTCGCCAAAGGTCACATAGTCCGTTTCGGCAGCATACAGAAACGGGCCGGTGGGATCGGCAGCCATGCCGTAAAAAACCTTGCCGAATTCGTTGACTGCCACCGTGCTTTGCGATACCGGGTCAAATTTACCAACCTGGGTATTGCCCAATTCCTGGTAAAGAATGCCGTCTTCAAACAAAGCGGAAGTACCACAACCCGAAGAAACCGCCGAAAGGTTCGTCGTGGTCAGCCCGGCGCCGCTGAGCGCAAGGGTAGAAACCGAACTGCCGCTGAAATCTTTGTTGTTCAAGGTGTACAGCATTTCCCCGTCAAACATCAGGTTGTCCGGGTTTTTGCCATCCGGTCCCAGGTTGTAAATGTCTTCAACCGTATAATCGGCGAGGTTCACCACGGCCAGTTCGCCCACTTCATTGCCAAAATCAAATCCGTTGTTGATGGCGATATACGCTTTGTCGTTCACGATCAAAACGCCTTCTGAAGGGTACAAAATGCCTGATTCCGCCGTCGTCAGTTCGCCCGCAAAAGTCAGCGTTTCCGGATTAAAAAACTGAACGTAAGCGTCGAAATCAACTAAGTATTCGCCGCGCGTAACCACGATCAACGCGTCAGAAACGGCAATTTTGCGGATGCCCGGCACCGTTTGCGCCGCAACTTCCACGTGCGTATTGCGGTCGAATTTGAGCAGTTGGTTGTCGGCAGCAACGTAGTAAAAATCGCCGGCCACTTTGATGTCGGAAGCAAAACGCGCCCCTTCGATGGTGTTGACGGTCGTGTACACATTGGAAACCGGATCATAGCTGCCCACTGTAACGGGCGTCTCAATCTGGTTTGTCTGGAAATTGAAATAGCCTTCATTAAGCACCAAAACCTGGTGGATGTAAGCTTGTGCAGCACTGAATTGTACGGAAGTTGCCAACACAGCGCACAGAAGCAGGATACGGGTGATGTTTTTTTGCATAAGAATGGTGATTTTTTGTACCGCCGAACTCCGATTCGGCGGCGATTTGTACCGCCGAACGCTAATCGGCGGCCCCGAAAAAGAAAACCCAAAACTACGAATCACCCACTGGTTTTTCTTTCAAAATTACTTTAAATCCGATCCAGCCACTGACCAAATCTACTAAAGCGTGGATGAAAATCGAAGGCAAAATCGAATTGGTCAGAATGTATAAAGCCCCGAAGGCCATCGAAAAAACAAAGATTTTCATGGCAGCCACGCGCCCCTGATAAACGTGTAAAACTGCAAAAACCGCCGCCGACACAACCATGCTCTGGAACTTGGGCGATCCGTAGGACAGGGCCTGCAGGTAGGTCATCAAAAAACCGCGAAACAGGATTTCTTCACAAATTCCGGCGGTAAGGGCCATCCCGGTGAACGCAAAAAATTCCCGCAGATTAGCAGGCATAAAAGGCGTCTTGTTGTGCCATTGTGTGCGGGTTTCCTCCAGCGCTTCCGGCGTGCCGATCTGTCGCCAGGTGTTCCAGGCATAAGCGCCCCAAAACAACAGCGTTACGGCTATGACCCATGGCCACAGTTCGAGGTTAGGCAATTGCAGCCCCATGGCGGTGACCGGGTGCCCCTGAAGTACCCACGCGATCATCACTACGACCACGATGCCCCACTGAACGAGGCTATTGGCCAGGTACAGGCTGGATTTTTGAGCAGAATTGAAAACCATCCCCTCCATACTCCGGGTGCGTCGCCGCAACAAGGTATACATCGGCGCAACGATCATCAGCATCGCGGCAATCAGGTGGTCGGTAAAATGAATGGAGGTCATCAGCTAACTTATGTATCGGGCAACAAGTATCGGAAATATATGTTTCAGAACTACCTTTGACTTTGAAATAAACTCAATATGGAACCTGAAACTTCTGATATCCGCCTCACCATGCTCAGTCACGGCACGGGGTGTGGCTGTAAAATTGCTGCCGGCACCCTGCACGAAATCCTGGCAGGCAGTGCCGCCAGTGGCGTACATCCCCAACTGCTGGTGGGCAATGCCCAAAAAGACGATGCCGCTGCCTGGGATCTGGGCGATGGCAACCTGCTGCTGAGCACCACCGATTTTTTCATGCCGATTGTGGATGATCCCTTCGACTTTGGACGTATCGCGAGCGCCAATGCGCTGAGCGATATTTTTGCGATGGGCGGGCGGCCCATTTTTGCCCTTGCGGTACTGGCATTTCCGGTGGATAAATTGCCCATTTGGCAAGTGCAGCGCATCCTCGACGGCTGCAAATCGGTTTGCGAAGAAGCAGGGATTCCGTTAGCGGGCGGCCACAGCATTGACAATCCGGAACCAATTTTCGGACTGGCGGTCAACGGACTGGTTAAAAAAGAAAACCTGAAAAAGAACGGCGGTGCTAAGCCCGGCGACCTGCTTTACCTCACCAAACCCCTTGGCGTGGGCCTGCTGACGACGGTCGTAAAAATGGGCCTGCTGCCAGCGGAAGAACTGGGGCCGGCTGTAGCCCTGATGACCCAACTCAACAGCATCGGCGCTAAAGTGGCGACTTTATCCGAAGTCTCGGCC
Organism: Saprospiraceae bacterium; assembly: GCA_046153985.1. Lineage (GTDB taxonomy): Bacteria > Bacteroidota > Bacteroidia > Chitinophagales > Saprospiraceae > JABWAJ01. Next base: position 5,045 of record JBJXFD010000329.1, on the reverse strand, counting down.
ATGACGGACGTCACCGGCTTCGGCCTGCTGGGGCATTTGTTTGAACTATGCGACGCATCTGGCGCCAGTGCGCGTTTGTTTTGGGAAAAAGTACCCGTTTTGGACAAGGTCGACAATTTTCTCTACGCTTTTTGTTTGCCGAAAGGCGCCAACAACAACCTCGCCGCGTTCAGTCATGCTTTGGTAGAACCCACTGACGGACAGCGCTTCATCCTCGCAGATCCGCAAACGAGCGGCGGTTTGCTGATTGCCGTGAACCCAAATGGTCGTCAGGCGTTGGAAGTGTTGTTGGGGGAAGCTGGGCTTTACGCCGAACCGATTGGGGAGGTGACCGAACGGGGCGACCAGGGCGCAGGTAGCCAGATATTTTTGGGATGAGGAAGCTATGCAGGCTGGAAACAGCAGGAGCCTGTGCACCAGTGGGTTTTTATCTCAACCTCAAGCAACGGCTATGAGAAAAACACTAAGAAAATTTGTCTTTAGTAGTATGGAACGTGGGAGCAGAAAACCTACCGGCGCCATAGACAAAAGGCTTAGGAACATCTGGGCGATATGGAACAACGTCCATGATGAAGATGTCGGAATCGAAAAGATTACGCGTTTGTTTTTAGCGGCTTCCCAATTCTTTTTTCCTGGCATTTACATCAAACAAATATTCGGCAGGTATGGCATTGACATTCAGTACCTGAGTATGGATGTTTATATTTTGCTGAAGGTGCTTTTTCCACTGAGCCTTTTGTACTACAGCTGGATTGATTCTCCTTTTGTAATGGTGGCTGTCCTGTGGTTTATGGCCGAAACAGTTCTTTATGTGCCTACCCTGATTTTTGCATCTGATGGGTTTTCCCGCCCCAGTTCATACCGACGATCCATGCTGCTGTTGTTTTTCAATTACCTTGAAATCATCTTTGCATACGCTTTCATTTATTCAAAGGGGGATTACCTCAACATGCCCTTAAAGGAATGGTACGACCCCATTTATTTTAGTTTCACGACCATTTCAACCATTGGATTCGGAGAATACTATCCAACAACCGGGATGGGAAAATTTTTGGTCTGTACCCAATCGTTGATATTTCTGACATTTGTCGTTCTGTTCATCAATTTCATTTCCGGGAAAGTGGAAAGTCGTGGTTATTTTGATCACAACAATAAGGAGTAGCCTTGTTCTGATGACTTGGCTGGCGTATAATACAAAGCTTTAGCATGGATCAACAATTTCAATACATCATCATCGGCGCCGGTTCGGCAGGGCTGCAACTCGCAAAAGCGTTGTTGGATCTTTCCGGGGAAGCGGTAAAATCTGTACTCTTGCTGGAGGCAAATGAAAATCACCAGGAAAAATCGTGGTGTTTTTGGTACGATAAAAATCACGTATACCGGGATTTGGTTGAAAAAGAGTGGAATCAAATTGGATTTAGGGCGGAAGGATTTTTAACTACAAAAAGTATTGCTCCAAGAAGTTATCAGTACATCAACAGCGCTAATTTTGCCAAGTACCATTTTGACTATTTTAAAACAGATCCCCGGATAAAGGTTGTTTTTGAGGAGGTGCTGGAGGTTACCTCAACAAATGGTATGAATTTTGTAAAATGTTCCAATCAGGGATTTAAAAGTGAATACGTTTTTTACAGCCATCCAAAAATAATGCATAAACAAACCGAAAAACCACCGGTTTGGCAACATTTTTTAGGATGGAAAATCACAACGGATAAAGATTGCTTTGATGTGGATCAAGCCATGCTCATGGATTTTGATTTAGGAGAACAACCCGATGTGCGGTTTATTTACGTCCTGCCTTTTTCAAAAAACAGCGCAATGGTGGAATGTACCATTTTTTCGGCTGAAATATACGATTTGGAAAATTATGAAACCTCGCTCAAAAAATACATTGAAAAAAACTTTACAAAAAATTACACCATTGATTTAATTGAGCAGGGACAAATCCCCATGAGTCTGACAAAACTGCAATCCGGCAATGTAAACAACGTCATTCCAATAGGAACCGCCGCAGGGTGCATCAAAGCTTCAACCGGTTATTCCTTCATCAGGAATATGCGAAATACACAAGCCATTATTGACCGGATTAAAAACAATGAAAAAATAGAAACGCGCGTAACAACCCGAAAATATCTCTTCTATGATTCATTGCTGTTGAGGATTATCATGCACGAACCCCAACTGATCAGAACCATTTTTATGAAGTTGTTTAAAAACAACCAAATCAACCGGGTCTTGAGTTTTTTGGATGAACAGACGACCTTGGCGCAGGAAATCTGGATTGTTTCCCGCCTTCCTCAGATTCCGTTTCTTAAAGCTATTTTCAGGAGGTGATGTTACAGGCGGATACGTGTCGGACACTTTGGAAGTGTCCGACACGTATCCGCCTGTAACATCACCCAGCCCAGCCTTCTCTATCCAGCGTCCTGAAATGAATGGCTTCCGCCAAATGTTCAATTTTTATATCCGGACTGCCGGCCAGATCGGCGCAGGTACGTGCAACTTTCAAAATCCGGTCGTAAGCGCGGGCAGAGAGCTGGAGCTTTTCCATCGCTTTTTTGATGAGGGTTTGGCCGGCCTGGTTTATGGCGCACACCTCGCGCACCATGCGGCTGGGCATTTGGGCGTTGCTGTAGATACCGTTCAATTCCTTAAAGCGTTCGGCCTGGATTTCGCGGGCGAGGACGACGCGGTTCACGATGTCTTTGCTGGTTTCCGATGGCGGGCGCTGATTGGCCAATTCGTCGAACGAAACCGGCGTCACCTCCACGTGCAGGTCAATGCGGTCGAGCAAAGGGCCGGAAATGCGGCTCAGGTAGCGTTTCACCACGCCGGGGCCGCAAACGCAGTCTTTTTCAGGGTGGTTGTGGTAGCCACAGGGGCAAGGGTTCATCGAAGCGATGAGCATAAAACTGGACGGATATTCGATCGAAATTTTAGCCCGCGAGATGGTCACCCGGCGCTCCTCCATGGGTTGGCGCAATACTTCCAATACCGTGCGTTTGAACTCCGGCAACTCGTCGAGGAACAGCACGCCGTTGTGCGCCAGCGAAATCTCGCCGGGCATGGGGTTGGAACCGCCGCCGACCAAGGCCACGTCGCTGATGGTGTGGTGCGGTGCGCGGAACGGGCGCGTGGAAATCAACGCCGCATTGGCCGGTAAAATGCCGGCAACCGAGTGGATTTTGGTGGTTTCAAGCGCTTCGTGCAGGTTGAGCGGCGGCAGGATGGTGGGCAGGCGTCGCGCCAGCATGGTCTTCCCGGCGCCCGGAGGCCCGATCAGGATGGCGTTGTGGCCGCCCGCTGCGGCAATTTCGAGCGAACGTTTGATGTTTTCCTGGCCTTTTACATCCGAAAAATCTACATCGTACACGCTCTGGTTGTCGAAAAACTCCTCGCGGGTATTGACCGTCACCGGAGTCAGTTGCAGATCGCCGTTCAAAAAGCCCACGGCCTCCCGAAGGTTTTCCACGCCGTACACCTCGATGTCGCTCACGATGGCGGCTTCCCGCGCATTGATTTTGGGCAGGATGACGCCCCTGAATTTTTCGCGCCGCGCCTGAATGGCAATCGGCAAAGCGCCTTTCACGGGCCGCAGACTGCCGTCGAGTGATAACTCGCCCATCATCAGGAACTTATCTAAATGTTCGCTGCTGATTTGGTCTGTTGCAGCCAGATAACCTACGGCAATGGGCAGGTCGTAGGCCGACCCTTCCTTCCGGATGTCGGCGGGCGCCAGGTTGACCACCGTTTTTACGCGCAGCATATTGTAGTGGCTGTTTTTGACGGCCGCTTCGATGCGCTGAAAGCCTTCCTTAACGGCATTATCGGGTAGACCCACCAGAAAATAAAACTGGGTGCCCACGGTAACGTTGCCGCCGGTATTGATTTCTGCTGTGATGGTGCGCGCATCTACGCCGTGTACTGCGCTGGAGTATGTTTTGACCAACATTTCTATGTGAACTATGTGAAAACAACTATTGTGAACTAAGTGGTAAAAAACTACCGCTAAAGTAAGCAATTTGGGGAATGATGCACGTTGGTGAAAACTTGTCGCAAATATGAACACTTTTTTGTTTAAAAAAAGAACATTTGTTAAATTTGCATCAAACTATGGAACACGATGGATGCACGATTATCGCCCGGACTCATCGGGAAAAGAATCTTGGAGCTTAGGAAACTGAAGGGGTTGTCTCAGGAAGATTTAGCGAAATTCCTGGAAATTCCCCGCTCGTCGGTTGCCCAGATGGAATTGGGCAGGCGGAATGTATCCATCATGGAATTGATCCAATTGTCGGAATTGCTGGGGTTTTCGTTAGACAAATTTTTGGCAAAAGATTTTCAGGCCATGGAAAAATTGAAACCGGAAAGCACCGGAACGCCTGTCAAAACGGAAGCCAGGATTGCCGTACCCGAATTTAATGTCAATCGCTTCCAGAATATTTTGCTTTACATCCTGGAGCGTTGTGCAGGAAAACCCAATGTAGGAGAAACGGTTTTGTATAAATTGCTCTATTTCTGTGACTTCAATTATTATGAAAAATACGAAACCCACCTCACCGGGGCGCAATACCGCAAGTTGCCGTACGGACCGGTTCCGCAAAAATTGGACAGCATCCTTTTCCAGATGATCACAAACGGGCATTTGCAACGCATCAAAACGGAATACCACGGCTACCCGCAAACCCGATACCTGCCCCTGAAAAAAGCAGATTTGACCCAAATGAACGCCGCCGAAAAAGAAACCATAGACCAGGTCATCGAGCAGTTTTCGGATTGGTCAGCCGCTGCCATCAGCGAATATTCCCACCGAGATATGCCCTGGAAAGCTTCTGAAGAAGGCGAAATCTTAGACTACGAGCTGGCTTTTTACCGCGAAGCCCCATTTTCTGTGAGAACCTATAACGACGAACCCGAACAACCATGACTTTCGACGAATTGGACGAATTCCGCAGGGATCTAAAGCAATTGCTCAAGCGCTACCAGAGTCTGCACGACGACCTGGCCGTAGTCAGGAAAGTATTAAAAGTTGAACCCGATGAACG
>JBJXFD010000321.1:0-8200 GCA_046153985.1 Saprospiraceae bacterium | reverse complement strand
TGGATTTTTTCTGGTTAGCAAAGTTGCGATAAACAAAAAGTACGGAGAGTACCAGCAGCCCAATTCCGATGATGAAATAGACGCGTTCGTTACGTTTTTTCTCCACGGCGAGGCGGTCTAATTCGATCTGTTTGTTTTTTAGTTCCACTTCGCGCTCGGTGGTCAGTTTTTCAATTTCTCGTTTGGCGTCAATGGAATACAGGGAATCTTTGGCGGACGTGTAGATTTTGAAGTACGCGTAGGCATTTGGCGCATCGCCGGCAGCCTCGTAAGCCTGCGCCAGCAGCCCGGAATATCCGCTCAGCAGTTTGAGGTCTTCCGATTGTTGCGCCATGCCGACGGCTTCTTTGAACAAGCGAATGCTTTCGCGAAGCAAAGTACTCCGGGAACCCGGAATGAGCTGAAAAATACTGTCCCGGCGGTCAAAATTTTTGTAACTTAAATAATAGCTGGATCCCATGTTCCCCGTGACATTACAAAACCCTATCAGGTTGGTGGATTTGAGATACAGATCCCGGGCTTTTTCCAACGTAGTCAGCGCCTGAATATAATCCCTGTTCTGGTGGTAGATCAAGGCGAGGTTTGACAAGTTTCTGGCTACACCGTTCAGGTTGCCGGCTTTCTCATACGTCTCAGCCGCTTTCAGAAAAGCAGCCCTTGCCTGTTCCGTTTGGCCTTGTTTGCTGTATATATTGCCTAAGTTGCCCAGCACCAGAGCGACACCATTCTCGTCGTCCAATTCCCGATACAGGTTCAGGGCTATGGTGTCGTAATGAATGGCCTTACCGTATTGGGCTTGTTCCATGTAAACACTGCCAATAGCCGACATGGTATTGCCCATACCCAGCCGGTTGTCCAATTTTTCAAAAATCCGGAGTGCGCGCAATTGGTAATCGAGGGAGACGGCGTAATTGCCTATATAATAGTTCAAGTGTCCCAAATTGCCCAACACATCGGCGCCCCCCTTTTCCTCTCCGGCCTGGTGGAAGTACTCATAGCTTTGTTCGTAATAATGCATCGCCTGATCAATATCAGAACTGTAGAGGTAGTGGCTGGCAATATTGTTGCAGGCCCTGCCGAGCTCTGTCGTGAGGCCGTGTTCCTTTGCCAGCGCCAATGCCATTTGGCCATATTTAAGGGTTTTTCCAATATCTATTTCTACGTATTGAAAGGAGAGGGCGTTGAGGGTTTTGGTTTTTTCTTCGGGGTCTGTCACGGTTTGCAGGCGGCGCTCTAAGGAGTCCAATGTGGCCGGCAGGGATGCCTGTGCTGGCAGGGAAAGACTCACCGTGGCCACCATAACCGACAGCAGGATTATACGCAGTGCAAAAAATACGGGCAGTATTTTCATAATGCAGTTGATTTTATTGACGTACCTTAGAGCTTGTTGGGGAATTCATCGATTGGCTACGAGTGGCAAATTTTATTTTATACTGCGTTGGATTTTTTCAAGATAGCTGCCGGCTATCTCTGCAAAATCCGCCTTGTTTAAAATAAAATTTCCTCACTCTCGCTCAATCATGAAATCCCCAACAAGCTCTCACTTTGGAAATACTTTGTTCAACGCTTCCACTTTGGAGTGTACCTGTAGTTTTTCATAAATATTACGCAGGTAGGTGCGCACCGTTTCTATGCTGATAAAAAGACTATCCGCTATTTCCTGATAGGTAAAGCCTTTGGCCAAAGCGTGAATGATTTCCTGCTCTCGGGTGGTGAGGGTTTCCAGCAGGTCGTTGTTTTGGTTTTTTTTGGGAAAAGAGAGCACCACCATGCGGGCAATTTCCGGAGACATGGGCGAGCCGCCTGCATGGACGTCTTTCACGGCCTGAGCAATCTGGTCTGGGCGGGCTGTTTTCAGGATGTAGCCGGTAGCGCCCGCGCACAGGGAGTCGAAGGTGCGCTCTGCATCGTTGTGGGAGGTACACATCAGGAATTGTACTTCCGGACGTTTTGGCTTGGCCTGACGAACGGCCTGTATGCCATCCATGCCGCCGGGCAGGGTGATGTCCATGATGACAACGTCCACCATGAGTTGTTCAAACGCTTTAAGGAAGTCTTCGGCTCTTTCGTAGGCATGCATACAAACGATGCCGCCGGCAGCGGGCAGCAATTCCGTCATGGCCGAACGGATATCAGGATCGTCTTCTACGACAACTACTTTTATTGGTGTCATACCTCCGGTTAAACAGGTGGAAAAAGTTGAAGCGTGAGAATTTCGATCTATTGAATTCAGGTTTTCAAAACCCTTATTGAGTGTCGTTTATGTGGACAAATAAACAAAAAAATTCTGGTTTGTTGAAAAAAAATGTTCGGGAATTTGAGTTGCCTGGGTCGGCTGTGTTCCGAGGGTGTAGCTTTGGCTACGTTCCCTTCTCGCGCCTTGTCCGCTGGAAAAATCCTCACGCCGAAAACGCTAACTTATTATTGTGATGTTCCTAAATGCCAAACTCCCGAAAGGTTTAACACTTTCAGGAATTTGAGAGGATACCGGTTTTGATTTTTTCAACCGCCCTGTTTTCCAAATTTGATAGTCATTGGAGTATAGGTCCACCAGCCAGGATGGTAGCGGTTTGATTTTTAGTCAGCTTTTTCATTGCTTGTCATGGTTGAAAGTGAATGCCTACTCTGTTTCAGGTTTTCGGCTGCGCCTGTTTGATGATACAAAGATAGGAGCACCGACTCCGGGCAGCAATCACATGAAAGTAGGTAATTCCGTCATAGCTGAACGGATATCAGGGTCGTCTTCTACGACAACGACTTTTATTGGCGTCATAACGCCCAGGTTAAGCTGGTGGAGAAAGTTGAAAAGCTCGACTTGCGATGGTTGTTTATCTGGACAAATAAACTAAAAAATCTGGTTTGTTGAAGAAAAATGTGCTGGAATTTGGGTTATCCGGGTCGTCCATGTTCCAATAATGTTTTTATGTAAACACGAACGACGCCCCATCTTCAAATTTTCAAATTCTTCCTCGTATACGAATCCCGCAGCATGGCCAAATTTGCGATGATAAAAATGGTAAAGAAAAACGAAATGATGAGTTCAGAACTGATAAAAATGCGGGCGCTTGGCGTTTGTGGCACAATATCGTCCATGCCGGTGGTGGTAAAATTGGTGATCAAAATGCCTGCAAAAGGCAGGGTTTCCCGGATGTGGTGGAGGTGTGCTTTTTTGATCATGTGGGTTAGGTTAATGCATACTTTTCAAAACAGCCTTCAAACCCTCCACCACTTTCAGCCATGCTTCGTCTTCATTGGCCCATTTTTTGTCCATAATCGGACTATCCTTTTCCGGCAAGGCATTGAACCGGGCAAATTCCAGATTCGTCCAGTCGCAATAGTTTACGTAAATGGGGATGAGCCGACAATCTCGTGCGGCACAGCGTTCTTCAATGAGCGGCAATTCTACCTGGTAAATGTATTCCGTCGCGATGCTGTTGTGGGTAACCAAATACAACACCACATCCGCTTCCATGATGGCGGCTTTGATGCTTTGATCCCAATCTTCTCCACCAAGAATGTCGCGGTCATGCCAGGTGATGATTTTGCCACGCAAACCGGACAGGTGTTTGAGCAGGGTGTCTTTGTGGGCAAGGTCGTATTTGGAGTAAGAGATGAAGATTTTGAGGGGCGTGGGCTGCGCCGGAATGAGGCGGTGACTCCGAGTCACCGCTTCACTTTTACGCCCAAAATGCCCCATTTCCGACCGCCGTTCAAAGGTTTTCAAAATTTTATCCGCATCCGAAAACGTTTCCCGCAGTAAATCCGGGATGGAGATTTCATCCAAACTCACTTCGCAATCAATCGTCAAACGGCCCCGCCCCAAGCGATTGGCTAAGGTTTTGTAGTCGAACGGGTGCGGCTTAGCGGCCGTTTTGCAGCGCCCGCAATGGCAGGGCACGATTTGCTTAAGGGTCATGCGCTCGTTGAAATGGAAGCCCTTGTTCAGCGCATCAATTTCGCGGGCGACGATGGTCAGCAGCGTTTTGGCTTGCTTGCCGCTTGCGCGAATGCTGATTCGCTTTTCGCGAAAGCTTTCCGTCACTTCCGCCCGCGCGTTTTCGATGGCAAAAATGGCCCCGCGTTTCCAGACGGTCGGCGGTGATTCGAGCAGTTGGTGCTGCCGCACAATGAGCCGGGTGACGATGCCTTTGGGCATAAAACTGTATTCGTACCAAAGCTGCATGTCTCCGGCATCTGTCAGCCAGTCGCTGCCTGCCGGGCGGTCGTCGGGGAGTAGCGACGGCACGATGAACAGCGTTTTATCTTCCGGGGCCGGGTAGCAGAGTTCAAATTTTTCCATCAGGCCCAGCAGCTCCGCGAAGTAGTCTTCGTATTCGGCGCATTGCCAGACTGCGTCCAAGTCCCTTTTGCTGAAATGGCCGTTATCGCCTTTCTTTTTGGTGTGGTCGAGCAGGCGGTAAACCGCATTGGTGGCCCATTCCGGGCGCAGGATGACCATTTTGTTCAGCCCGGCCACGTCCTGAAAATGCAGCACCGCACCGAGGTGGTGCAAAAAATCGAGCAGGTCTTTTTTCCGGAGCGGGTCGGTGACGCCTTCTTCGTCGCAAAGTTGGCGGTAGACTTTGACTTCGATATGATCCGCGTCCAAACTTTCAAGCCTGCGGCGGATGGCGGCCCATTTTTTCGGGGTGCGCAATCCCCGCTCGAACTGCGGCAGGTTGCGGATTTGGTGTTCAATGCGCTGCCGCAGCGCAACGGCGCCATCCCGGTCGGTTTTCAGGTTGATGACGGTGGGTTGCGCTTCCTGCACGTTGGGGTAATCGCGGCGGATGTCACTCATGGGCAGGTTGGGCTGCATGGCGCCTTTTTGGTTCACGACCAGCAGCAGGCGGCTGTCCTGCCCGTAAATTTCCTGCATTTGGAGCCAATAATCCAGTTGTTCTTCCTTCCGACCATCGGCCAACAGGATGTACAACGAACGCTTGGAAAGAAAAAACTGGTGCGTGGCGTGGTACACTTCTTGCCCGCCAAAATCCCAAAGGTGCATGGTGAAATCCGGCTGCCGCTCTGTAAGCGCGAGCGAACGCACAGCAATACCAGGCGTGCTGTCCTTTGTCTCGTCGGGCATTTTGGCATCGGGGTTTTCGATTTTTCGGGCTAAGGAGGTTTTGCCGGCTCCGGCGTCGCCGAGGATGAGCATTTTGGCTTCGTAGACGATTTCTTCGCCCTGGGTGTAGAGGTCTTCAGCATAGAGCCGCATAGCCTCCTTGCCTTGTTCAACTATTTCAGGCGGTATTTTTTCTTTTACAAAGTGTTCTGTCATATCCATCCCGGTAAAATCGAAATCTCTGAAATGGGTATTCTCAAGCCATTCCTTTGCCAGAAAAAATTCCAGAATTGATTTATGCGCAAACTTCCAGTTGCCCACCCCATCGTAGATAAGCAGGGATTGCCCTGTGACTTCTTCTGGTTTAAGTTCAATGTTATTTTTTTCGGCGATGGCCACTACTTCGGTTTTCGTCAGGTACAGGCGTTGTTCCTGCAGCCAGTTTTTCCAGATTTCCATAGCGGTTTGTTGCGAAACCCGGCGCAGGTTGTTGATGAAGGCTGCACTGTCTGCTGTATTCCTGCGTTTTTCTCCCTCTCGGATCAGCCATTGTTCCACTAATGTTTCATAGATGTCATAATTCGTATTAAAAATGCGCTCACTCTCCACCAGCAGGTCTATATAACTGAGCATCATGGGCCTCATGACCAAATGCCTGGATTTACTAACAATTTGCAGCGCACGTTCCTTTTTCCTGCGGTTCCAAAATGGCAGGTAACCGTATTTGTTGTTCAAATACTGCTTTACTTCCAGATCCGTAAAAGGAGAAATATAGAGTTTATTCAATCGGTAATATCCTTTTTCATCGGGGCGTTTCACTTTCAATTCGTAGGGGTCGTCTTCCTCTCCCGGGAAGTATTGCGCGCGGCAGGTCATAACTACCTGACAAAAGTTCCGGGTAGCTTCGATGATGACATCTACACGATTTTGAAAAGCCTGGGCGTCTGAAATGCCGGGGTGTTTGGAGACCATGTTCGGGTCTTCGTCCAGCGCGTCGAGCATCAGGATCGTATTTTTGGCCGTCTCTTTGTCGATAGCTTTGATTTCGTCCAAGGTATCGGAGTGTGAAAATCGCAACAGACGCATCTGGTATTTCCGGCGTTTGAAAGAGACATGATAAGCCAGATACAGGTTGATCATGAAGGTCGTTTTACCCATGCCTGAACCCGCGAGGATCAGGTAAAAACGCTCTCCATTTGTTTTTTCATTGAACACTTTTTTTAGAAAAAAGGAGATCATTGGAGCGCGTAACACATACTGGTGGGTAAAACCCGGTTCGTCCTGCCGGTTTGGCGACGAATTCTGACACTTGGTAGGAATGTAAATACGTGTTGCATGCTGTAGCATTTCATAATTGAACTGGGGTTTTAGATATTTTGCAGCTTCAATGTTTTTCTGATGCTGAATGGAATATGCAAAGCCTCGGACTAATCCCCAGAGGGTAAGGCCCACCAGCCCCAAAAACAGTAGAATAAGCCAATCTTCACTCACACCAGTATATTCGGATAAGGATTTCCAGGAAATTATTTTCAGGAGGGCCTCAAGCAGTTTTTCTATCATTTTAGACAGCTTACAAGGTGAAACAAGCCTTTTTCAATCAGATATGCACAAATATCTACACTTGAAGAAATAAAAATCGAACCACATTGAATTCGGTTTTTACTGGTTCAATACCCGATAATGCCTCTCAAGTGGACAATCTGGATTTTGGCTCTTTTTCCACCACCCGCAGATGCTTTTTGGCCGAAGCCCGCAATTCCCCAAATCAAGCACCCGAGCGTCTTCCCCCGTTTGTGTTTTTCAATGTTTTCGCGGATGATGCGCAGGGCGTCGGCTTTGGCCATGGCTTTTAAGTTTGGTTTTTTTAACGTGAATTCGGGCATTTAATAGTTGAACACGAAGGCTTTGCAATTTGTAGTCGCTCTACTTTGCGGCCTTTGCGACTCCCTTGGCGAACTTTGCGGTTAATTTTTCTTACCGCAAGGGACGCAAAGATTTATCGCAAAGTGCGCAAGGAGTTAACGATCAATGTCATATGCTTGTCGAAAGCATTAGTCAAATAGGTATAGCCTCCTAAAAATGTCCAAACTCACATTTTTTTAAGAAAGGATAAATATGGGGAAAATTTTAGAAATGGGCGTTGTTGGGGGTTAGGAAGTTGGCAAGTAGGCAAATTTGCAACTTGCAAGTTTAGTACTTACTTAACGTAAGTTCGGAAAGAAAACATGGCTTTTGAATGATGTAAAGCCTTTCGCGATTGTTTCCCGCAAAGAGCGCCAAGGTCTCGCAAAGGACGCTAAGTGTGGCGCCCAGCTTTGCGTACTTGGCGTATCCTTTGCGGTCTTTGCGGGAAATTTTAAATGCAAGGGTTTACTATAGATAAAATGGCAAAAGGTAAATGGCAAACTCGCAAGAGGCAAATTTGCAATACTCCGTTTAAGACCACCACTTGCCTGTTTGCGAATTAATCTGTATTTTCGTATCTCAAACTCATTTCAATGGAGCGTCCGTTAACCGTTTCTGATTTGCTTGAAAAAATCTACCAAAAGCTTCCATCGGAAACTTCAGAGCGATATGATCTACTTACCAATAAGCGCCGCGAAGACAACATTACGCCTCCCGAATACGAAGAATTGCTTGCCCTGGTATCAATCGTCGAACAACACAATGTGCAACGGCTGAAATTTATCGTGGAACTGGCCGCGTTGCGCAAAATGACGGCTCAGGAATTGATGGAAAAGTTGGGGCTAATGCCGCTTTATCATGGCTAAGATTCTTTCGCAAAAGACCAGAGCCGTTGCCCCGTGCTGGAAATATCTAACCAGCGGATCGTTCGGATCTTCAAGTTCCGAATGGCGTTCAACGCGCCCAACGATCCAATATTTTCACACAACGGCACAACGCCCACTACGAAAAAACGAAGTTTTGGAGTCGTTCGCGTTGTGACCGTTGTGCCGTTGTGTGAAACAATAAAAATTCTCGACGATCCAATATTTTCACACAACGGCACAACGCCCACAACGAAAAAACGAAGTTTTGAGTCGTTCGCGTTGTGAACGTTGTGCCGTTGTGTGAAACAATAAAAATTCTCGACGATCCAATATTTTCACACAACGGCACAACGCCCACAAC
>JBJXFD010000319.1:0-3675 GCA_046153985.1 Saprospiraceae bacterium | reverse complement strand
TATGGTCGCGCTTCCGGGAAGCTGCGGTAGGGTCATCCTGCTGTAATTTATCCATGCGGTTTATTTCAGAACATTTGCAAAATTAGTGCTTTTACGTTCCGGGTTGCTCAAACTTGGCATCATTTGGTAAATGAAAAGTCTAAACCGGAAAAGTCATGAATAGTTCACGATCCATTTTAAGGCTTTTGAAAACAGGTGAACTATAACGAATAATATCCGATAGTGGATCATTTTTAAGCTTTTAAGCCATTGATTTCTAAATAAAAACATAAAGATGGCCTCAGTACGGAAATTGGCCAGAAAGCTGACTTTAGTCATAATTTGAATTTTGATCAACCAACTGTCGCCTTATCTTTGAAAGCGTTAAACGACACTCTATACTTACTTTGGGATAACCCCAAAAAACCACCTGTTTTTCGGGACGTGTTTCCGTTTCTGTCATCCCAGAGACAAGGCAAACTTGATGGGTTTTGAAATCAAGGTTAATTTTCTTAACATTGTGCGCTTTTTTAGCGGTTTTGAGAAATTTTCTAAAATTCGATTGTATGGTACGTTCTTTACTACTATTTAGCTTTTTCTTGTTGTTCGTTGCGGGAGCGGCGGCCCAAACCTCTTTGTCGGGGAAAGTTACCGACAAGGAGTCGAAGGAGCCGTTGATCGTTGCGACGGTTGCGCTATACAAGAATGGCGTGCTAATTACCGGGACGGATACCGATTTCGACGGTAATTACAATTTAGGTAACCTCGACCCTGGTACGTATGAAGTCGAGTTCAGTTACACGGGCTATCAGCCTCAGCGAATTATTGATGTGAAAGTGTTGGGCGGCAAGTCTAACAAAGTAGACGCCGAATTGGAAACCGGCGGAGGGATAACCCTCACTACGGTCACAGTGACAACTTTCAAGGTTCCGCTCATCCAGCAGGACAACACGACTTCCGGTCAGACCATCACCAGCGACCAGATCAAAAACCTGCCAACCCGTAACATCAACGCGCTTGCAGCCTTGACGGCCGGTCTTTCTTCCGCCGACGAAGGCAGTGCGGTGAGTGTTCGCGGCTCGCGCCCGGATGCAACCAACTATTACGTGGATGGTATCCGTATTCAGGGCAACCTGATTCCGGAATCAGAAATTGACCAGTTACAGGTCATTACCGGCGGCGTGGAAGCGCAGTACGGCGACGTAACGGGAGGGATTATTTCGATCACGACGAAAGGTCCGGCCAGCAAGTTTTCGGGTGGCGTGGAAGCGGAAACTTCAAGTTTCCTCGACGCATTTAACCAAAACTTAGTAGGGATCAACCTCAGCGGCCCGATCATTAAAAACAAGGCTGGTCGTTCCATCCTCGGTTTTCGCGTTGCAGCCCGTGGAACCTACAACGAAGAAGACAACCCGGCTGCTACTCCGATTTACCGGGCGAAAGAATCGAAAATCGCCGAGTTGGAAGCTAATCCAATTATTTTGCTGGGTGGCGACAACCTTGTAGCTGCCGACTTCCTCAAGCAGGGAGATGTAGAAGCGATGGATGCGCGGATGTTTGAAGAAGTTCAGCGTTACGACTTGACCGGAAAATTAGACGCACGCATCAGTGATGCAGTGGATCTGAGTTTTACAGGTGCGTATGTTACGACTAAAGACCGCTTCACGCCGGGTGGCTGGGCCTTGATGAACAACCACAACAACCCATATGGCCTCAACAACACCTATCGCGGTAACTTCCGCCTGCGCCACCGCCTGAGCGGCGCCTCGTCTACTTCGGCTGACGGGCAGGCGCGCCAGACTTCTACCATTCAGAATGCGTCTTACACCCTGCAGGCAGGCTACGAAAAAACGACTTTTGAGGATGCGGACGTCCGCCATGAAGATCGTTTGTTTGATTATGGTCACGTGGGTGTTTTCGATATCCGCTGGGTGCCAACTTTTGCAGCAGAATTCAATGAGGAAACCCAACAAATTGATCTGAATCATACAGACTACCGTCCGATTCTGAGAACGTATACAAATGGTACTGAAAACCCGGTTCTTGCCAATTACAACAATGCAATGGATATCAATTTTTCGGAAGGCTTGAACAGCTTCATCGGAAACGCCATCATTACAGGCTCTGACGAAGACGACCTCATTCTTAACCGCGAAACTTTTATTGCTCCAAATGGCGCGATTTCCAGCGTATTTACGGGGTCATGGGGCTTCCATACCAATGTGGGCGCAGTGTACAACCGGGTACTCAAACAGGATAACGACATTTACTCGTTCAATGCTAACGCTTCTTTCGACTTAGTGCCAGGCGGTTCCGAAAAAGGACGCCACAGCATCCAGTTTGGTATCTGGTATGAAGAGCGGGCTAACCGTTCGCACGCTGTATTTCCCCGGGGCTTGTGGGATGCCGCACGGCTGCGCGCAAACGACCACATCAAAGGGATTGAAGAAGGCGCCGACAGCATTGGCGTCATCATGGTAGAGGGCCTTGGCGAAGCCGCCTTGCTTGAGCAAACCATCTCTACAAACCCGGACGAACTTTTCTACAAGCGCGTTCGCGAAGCGCTCGGCGTGCCACTGAATCAATATGTTAATGTGGATGGCCTTGATCCAAGCCAATTGAGCTTAGACATGTTTTCTGCGAAAGAATTGAACGACCGGGGGCTTATTTCTTATTTCGGTTATGACTACCTCGGCAATCCTTTCGATGGAAGCTTTGATGACTTCTTCACTGCAACGGATGCGGAAGGCGTGCGTACCTTCCCGGTAGCGCCAAACCGCCCGATTTATACCGCAGGTTATATCCAGGACAAATTCACATTCAAAGACATCATCTTCCGCCTCGGTTTGCGGGTAGACCGCTATGATGCGAATACCCGGGTGTTGAAAGATCCTTATTCCTTGTACGAAATGATGGGTGCAGACCAATACCACACTACTTTTGGAGGCGAACGTCCGGGCAATATCGGGGATGATTTCAAGGTATACCTGAACGATGAAACGGTTACTTCGGGTGTTTCCGCTTACCGCGATGGCGATCAGTGGTACCTTCCCAGCGGAGCGCCTTCCAACAACCCGGCGCTGATCTTCCCGAGCGGTCTGGTATTCCCGAAATACCAGGATGAAAGAGCGCAGTCTGTATCCAATTATATTAAGGAGCGCGATTTTGACACGAACGTCTCTTTTGAAGATTACGAAGTGCAATTGAGCGTTATGCCACGTTTGGCATTCTCCTTCCCGATTTCTACGGTTGCCAACTTCTTTGCGCACTACGACATCCTCGTTCAGCGCCCGCCAAGCAATACAATTGCAACAGCACGGGACTATTTCTATTTCGTGGACGACAACAGCGTGAAGAACAACCCGAACCTGAAGCCGGAACGCACCATTGATTACGAAGTGGGCTTTCAGCAGAAACTGTCGGAATCTTCAGCGCTCAAAATTGCCGCTTATTACAAAGAACTTCGCGATATGATCCAGTCCCGCACCTTCTTCCCGGTACCGATCGTAACTCAATACACGACTTACGATAACCAGGATTTTGGTACGGTGAAAGGCTTTTCTTTCCAGTACGACCTGAGAAGAACCGGAAACTTCTCGCTGCAAGCCAACTATACCCTGCAATTTGCAGATGGTACCGGTTCGGATGCCAACTCTCAGCGCAACCTGAGCAGCCGGGGTAACCTCCGCACCCTGT
>JBJXFD010000315.1:0-4083 GCA_046153985.1 Saprospiraceae bacterium | reverse complement strand
TTTGTGTAAAAACTCTTTTTTGTGATGTTATTCTTTGCTCTGAGATAAGCCCTATGGAGATTGCCAATACAATCCAGCAAGTGGTCGTCCGTAATAAAGCTTACATACTTGTTTTTCATCCTGCTGTGCAAAATTTTGGATCGCTATGGTAGCATGAAAAGCACCCGAAGAGTAAGTTATTCGTTACTTTTGCTTCACCAGTGCTTCTATATTGTGCTTGCTTTTTAAGGTATTCTTCAAAGCGTCGGCCTCACTTCTGCTCGAAAAGTAATCCACCACGACTAATGCCTTGGCACTGCTTTTCGTCATTTCAACTTTTGCGTCCGAGTACCCCAATTTTTTCAATTCTTTTACTAAGGTCTCGGCATTGGCGCGTGCACTAAATGCTCCGGCTTGTACAAAATAAGGTTCTGTAGTCACCTTAGGCTTGGTTGTTGTCGTTACCTTAGGCTTGACCGTTGTTGTTTCTTTAGGCTTGGCGCTTGTAGTTCCTTTCGCTGTTTCTACCGGTTTTTTAGCTTCGGTAGTTTTCGGAGCCGTTTCAGTCTTTTTTACTTCGGGCTTCACATTTTCCGTTTTTTTCGTGGCCTCTTTTCCACTTTTAGCCGTGGTTTTGCTGTCGGAAACAATGTCCCTGCTCTTATCGTCTTCTTCGCTGTAGGTGGTCACTTCCGAGTCGTCAAGACTGCTAAATGCAGGATCTGTGAAACTTGTCGTGTCCTTGCCGGTGGAATCTATGGGGTAAGGGTCTACATAATCCATATTGGCTTGGGGTTCCGTTTCAGCATTCCCGTTCATCAGACCTACTGTTTTATAGACCAGGAACCCAAGGGCTGCCAGACAAACGGCAACGATGCCGACCGTAACATAATCTAATCTGGACATAGTACGTTTTTTTAGGTTTATTCGCGAAAGTTAAGGCTTTTCATAGCCCGTTGGTGCTTTTTTGCGCGCTTTTTTACTTGGGAGTAATTTGTACACTGCCGGTTAAGCCGCCGGAACGGTCACTTTCAGCCCATCATAGGCTAAATCTACCCCATCCGGAAGCTGAGCAGTAACTTCTTCGTAAAGCCCCATGTGGTGGCTGATGTGGATAAACCAGGTTTGCTCCGGTTTGATCCTTTGAACCAGTTCAAGCGCCTCTTCCACACACAGGTGCGAATAGTGGGGCGTATGGTGCAAAACGCCCAATGCCAGCACTTTAGTGCCACGCACCTTTTCAAGCTCGTCGTCGCTGATGGTTTTTATGTCTGTCAGATAGGTAAAATCGCCAATCCGGAAGCCCAGCACCGGCAGGTTGCCGTGCATCACTTCAACCGGGAGAATTGGAACTTTGTCTACCTCGAACGGGTGGTCTTTGTCAATTTCAAAAAAGCGGAGGGACGGCGCGCCCGGGTACCGGATTTCAGAAAAAGCATACGCAAAGCGCTGTTCTACTTCTGCGGCCACGCCCGGGGTGGCATAAAGGGGCATGTCCCGCTGCGATTGAAAATTAAAAGGCCGGACATCGTCCAAACCGATCACATGGTCGTTGTGTTCGTGCGTTAACAAGATGGCGTCCACCTGGCGAATATCGTTACGCAGCATTTGTTGCCGGAAATCAGGGCCGCAGTCGATAACTATATTTTTACCCCCGGCCTGGATAAGGGCTGAGGTTCGCAGGCGGTGATTGCGCGGGTCTTTTGAACGACACACCGCACAATCGCATCCGATAATCGGCACGCCCTGTGAAGTGCCTGTTCCCAAAAAAGTAATCCTGACTTCGATGATGGTTATGATTTGTAGCGGTTATTGGTGTATTGGTTGCTGGTTATTGGTATATTGGTTATTGGTTACTGGTGCTGGTTATTTTTGGAATGGAGGATGGTCGAAAAAAAACGAAATCACCATCCTTTCTCGACCCCACCAATAACAAATAACCAATAACTATTATAGCTCCCCAATCTTCAAATCATCTTCCTCCTCCAACGCCAGTCCACTCACCACTCGGTAAAGTTTTTGCGATTTTTCACTCAACGCTGTCGCTTCAATTTCAAGGTTGGCGATAATTTCCAGCAAACAATTGATGCGCCCCTCTGCGTCGTAAAACTTATTCACCACCGCAATTTTTTTGTCCTGAACAATGCAATATCCCGACTGAAAATTGCCTTTTTCATAACGAACGACGTAGCCCAGCTCCTCCATTAGGGCTTCCAGTTTTTTAAGATTTCCGGTGGTGTATTTGAACATTCCCATGACAGCAAAGGTAAAATAACTGATTCATTTGGAAAGCATCTTTTCCATCTTGGCGCATTCGCGAAATCCCGATGGGCGGATGTCCGTGTATAATCTTATTTTTGCACGGCGGGTTCGGAAAAGGAAATCCTTTAAATTGATAGCTATGAAATTACGATTCACACATGAAAAATCTGATACGCTCATGAATAGAACAAACTTTCTGAATCTGATGTTGCCGGTGGCAATGTTCTTACTTGTATCTACTACCACCCAGGCGCAACGCTTTCAGGGTGGAATAACGGCCGGGTTTAACATGTCGCAACTCGACGGCGACCGCTTAGCCGGCTACAACCAGATTGGCTTAGTTGGCGGCCTTCGGGCTTCAGCCCTGCTGGCCGAGAAATGGAACCTGACGCTCGAAATGCTTTACTCCCAAGCGGGCAGCGATCGCTCCAAAAGCGACGACCCGTCTTCGATTTACGACAACATCCGCCTGAATATGGTAGAGGCGCCGGTGTTTGTCAGCTTTACCGACTGGAAGTTCAGGGTTTATCTGGGCGGCTCTTATAGCCGGCTCATCAATTATAAGGTAATTGACGCGGTAGGAGAAGACATTACCGATAATCAAACGTTCAACCCCGACCTTTTTTCCTTAGTTCTGGGCGCTACCTTTCATTTTTCTGAAAAATTTGGCTTGGACGTGCGCTGGTCAAAGAACCTGAACAGCTTGCAGGCTGATGCCGGCGATGGCCGGATTTTGGGGCGCCAGGTAAGCATCCGGGGCATCTATTTGTTTTAAAACCGAAATTTTTTCATCATTAAATAAAAATACTGTGATCCGTATCTATTGTTTATTCGCCATCGCGAGCATGGTGCTCTTTGGCTGCCAGGAAGCGCCAAAAAAAGAAACCCAGGAACCCGCCGCTCCGACAACTCCTGCTGGCGCCGCACTTTACCCAAGCATTGCGTTAGACACGCTGGAAATGCTGTGGGCCAAATGCGATTACATTGACTTTGTGTTTTACAACCTCAATATTGCGGTCAGCCAAAATGATCCAAACGCGGTCAAGGCTACCATCCAGCATATCGCCGGAGATGTGCCGATGATCAACAATGCCTGCAAACCGGAAGGCAGGATCTTCTTTCAGGTGGCTGGCCGCAATGCATTGGAAGGCGATTTTTACTTAAACAACAATTGCGTCTACTACATCTGGTACAAAGACGGCGGTAAAACGCCTTTTGCGGCCAACAGCATGACCCAATTAGGGGTTAATTTCTTTCAGGACCTGTTCAAAAAAGCCTTGCAGCAGCCTCAGGGGTAGTCATTCAAAACTGCTTCTGTAGAAAAACTACCGTTTTCGCAATATCTTCCTGAAGAATCCGGTCCGCATCCAATTTCGGCACCACTTCCCGGTATTGCGCAAACAAGGCTTCAAGTGCTGGCGAAGTCTGTGCAGGTCTTCTGAATTCCAGAGCCTGCGCAGCGGTCATCCATTCGATGGCCAGGATGGTTTCCACGTTTTTGACCACCCGCCAGGCTTTGGTAGCCGCATTGGCAGCCATGCTGACGTGGTCTTCCTGGCCGTTGCTCGACACGATCGAATCCACGGAAGCGGGCGTGCAAAGTTGTTTGTTCTGGCTGGCAATGGACGCCGCCGTGTATTGCGGAATCATGAGGCCGGAATGCAACCCTGGATCGGCAATCAGGAATGCGGGCAGGCCGCGGTTCCCGGAAATCAACTGATAGGTACGCCTTTCCGAAATGCTGCCCAACTCGGACAAAGCAATGGCTAAAAAATCGAGCGCAAGGGCCAGCGGCTGTGCGTGAAAATTCCCGCCGGAAAGAATATCCCCTTCTTCGGGAAA
>JBJXFD010000312.1:0-3168 GCA_046153985.1 Saprospiraceae bacterium | reverse complement strand
CGCTGCCGGTGGAGGTTCCTGCGATGGCCTGACCGGCGCAACGGGTGGCAGTATATGGGACGAACAAGGCGCTGGTTGCGGCTCCAACCCTCCTAACCAGGATGTCGGCAACACGGCTTTCAACGATTTCATCCCCATGCAGGCCGGACGAACTTATGTTTTGATGGTTTCAAACTGGACGGGATCCAATTTTGGCTATGAAATTGATTTCGGTCTTTCCACCGGCCTTGGCATTTTCGACCAGACCGAACCGGGAGTTGAGGAAATCACCCCGCCTCAGGTTTGCGGTGACAATATCCTTCAGGTAGAATTTAACGAGTACATCCGGTGTAATTCTTTCCTGCCGGGTAGCGTACGCCTGAATGGCCCCGGAGGACCATATACCCTCACGCCCTTTTCGCTCAACTGCAATGCCGGCGGAACCTACGATCGCGATTACACTTTTACTATCACTCCGCCCATTGCTTCCGCAGGAAATTTTTCCTTTGAAATTACAGACAACAACTTAAACGATGTCCTGGATTTATGCAGCAACCCAGCTGACCCGGTCATCATTCCGTTTACGGTGCAACCCAGCCCGCAAAACATAGATGTCATCAGCGACACCAGTATGCTTTGTGTAGGAAACAGCATTGTTTTGGATGCAGCCTTCCCCGGCGCGACGGCTTTCGAGTGGCAGGACGGCAGCACGGCGCCTACGCTCACGGTAAACGCCGAGGGGGTGTATCGGGTCAATTACAGCAACGCCTGCGGCAGTGGCGCCGATTCGGTCGAAGTGGTGGCGCTGAACGACGTGCCCGAAGTGAACCTGGGCGCCGACACCATCCTTTGCGCCGGAGAAACCTTGCTGTTGGATGCCACAAGCCCTTTTTCCACCTACCGCTGGCAGGGTAATTCTACTTCAGAAACCTTTTTAGTCGGCGCTGCACAGCCAGGTACTTACCGGGCAGAGGTGACTAATATTTGCGGCACTACAACGGATGAAGTTGTGGTGGATTACGTTCCGCCGGTTCAATTGGACTGGCCCGATCAAACGGTGCTTTGTGCTGGCGATACCCTTTTTCTCGACGTGACCCACCCCACAGCCACTTACCTTTGGCAAGACGGATTCAATGGGTCGCAACGCGCCGTTTTGAGCGATGGCAACTTCGCGGTAACGGTGACTACTTTTTGCGAAAGCCAAAGCGATCAAATGAACGTGCTGTTCATTGTGGAATCACTTGCGGATCTGGGGCCCGATACGACCCTGTGCCCGGGAGAAACCCTCGATTTCGACCTTACGATCCCCGGGGCAACCTATCGGTGGCAGGACAATACCGATAAACCCATATACACCGTTGCCCAAAGCGGCGCTTATGCAGTGACGGTGACCACCGCGTGCAATACCTTCAATGACGACATCTCGGTAGAAATACTGCCCAACCTGATGGTCGAATTGGGCAACGACACGGTAATCTGCCCCGGCAAACGCATCACCCTGAACGCGGAAGCCGGAACGCCGGCCACTTATTTCTGGCAGGATGGCGCCCAAACAGTCAGTTATGTGGTAGACACGCCGGGGGTGTACAGCGTTTCCGTTTTCAACCATTGCGAGCAGGTGCTCGACCGCATTGAAATTGTGGAATGCGAAATCTGTACGGTATATGTACCCAACGCGTTTTCGCCCAACGACGACGGGTTCAACGACAAATTTTTGCCGCTTTCCGACTGCATGCTGGAACAATTCACCATGCGGATATTTAACCGCTGGGGTGGTATTGTCTATGAAGCAAGCAACCCCGCTGCCGGTTGGGACGGACGTTATAAAAACAAAAACATGGAGCCCGGCATTTATGTCTGGCAAATGGAATACGTGGTGGTGGAAGACGGAAAACCGCGCACTGAAAAAGTATCGGGGGATGTTGCTATTTTGAGATGATTAGGCGGGAGTGCGATATTTTAAAGTTTTTCAGCCTCCCCGTTGTAACCAATTGGCTGTTTATGCGTTAGGAGGATGGCGTGAATAAGTTACTTTATTTACGACATACATCCTAATGTGCAGACATCAGTTATCTTTGTAAATGAAGCGCTACCTTTTATTCAGCCTTGGGATGCTCGGATGCATCCTGATTGGAACAGCTTGCAAAAACAAAACGGCAGGAGCACCTGCCGCCGTCTCCTCTGATTTCATCGCTTTTTATGACCGCTTTCTAAGCGACAGCCTTTTCCAGATTGAGCACATCCAGTTTCCGCTGGAAGGCATTCCCGACAATGCAGACAGCGCAGATGTAGCCGATGGCAATTTCCGTTGGGAACGTGAAAACTGGAAAATGCACCGAAAATTTGATCCGAAACAAACTGGCTTCAAGGTGAACCTGGAAAGTTTCGGCAGCGACATTATTACGGAGCGCATTTTGCACGAAAGTGGTCGCTATGCCATGTTGCGGCGGTACGCAAAAATGGATGGCGATTGGCGCCTGATTTATTACGCAGGCCTCAATCCACTTGTTGAGGAATAAATAGTATTTTTTGGCAAGAAAATTGTCATGTAACTGCCCAAACGACCGAATCCTCCCCCCTGATTAGTGCGAACAACCGGATCGCCCTACTTTTGCATCGCAGTAATTTCAAGTTTTTATTAACGTCACTATACATCAGCAATGAAGAAACAGTTATTTACAAACCTGCTGGCCACCTTGCTTTTGGCCATATTTTCGACCGTTGGATTTGCCCAGGAACGCGGTTGCGCAACGATGGAAATTCTCGAGCAACAATTACTCCAGAATCCCGATCAGGCTGCCGAAATGGAAGCCATCGAACGTCATACAGAAGACTTTATCCACCAACATGCAGCAGATGGCAGCGGCCGCGTGGTGATCACCATACCGGTCGTTTTCCATATTGTTCACAATGGCGATGCGCTAGGCACGAATGAGAACATTTCGGATGCCCTGATTCAGGCGCAATTGAACCAGTTAAACCAGGATTTCGCCCTGACCAACTCCGATGCAAACCTGATTCCCGGACTTTTTCTGCCGGTTGCAGCCAATACGGAAATTCAGTTTTGCTTTGCGCAAAGAAAACCCGACGGCACCGCAACCAACGGCATCAACCGCATCAACGGCGGGCAGGCTTCCTGGACAAGTGCCCAAGTTAACAGCAACCTGAAGCCTACCACCATTTGGAACC
>JBJXFD010000308.1:0-29686 GCA_046153985.1 Saprospiraceae bacterium | reverse complement strand
CCGCTTATATTGTCCACAATAGCTTTAGGCGCGCCGATCAGCCGGTTGAAAAGGGTTGATTTTCCGACATTCGGGCGGCCAACAATTGCAATAATACTCCCCATATACTTGATTTTGTGCCCCTTATAAACAAAAATGCTTTTCTGCCAGGGCTAACAGCGCGCAAAGGTACGCAGAAATTAGAGGAATTTGTTAATAAAGGCTCCGTGTGTATATGTTGACATAAAATGTTTGTAAAAATATTTATTTATACACTTTGTGTTTTAAAGTATTTTTATCTTTAGGGCGTATTTATACCAATTATTTATTCACCCGTCTAAACTTGTTTCATCATGGAAATGAACACAAATGCAATCAACTGGTTTGAAATCCCTGTGTCTGATTTCAAACGTGCAAAGCAATTTTACAGCGCTATTTATGCGTATGAAATGCCCGAAATGGAAATGGGCCCGGTTACCATGGGGATGTTGCCTTACGACCAAAATGCGGGCGGCATTGGCGGCGCCATTTGTTTTGGGGAAGGTTGTGAACCGAGTAGTAAGGGCACTAAAGTTTACCTGAATGGTGGCCGTGACCTAAATAACGTCCTCAACCGAGTAGAAAAGGCAGGGGGCAGCGTCGTAATGCCGAAAACGGACATTGGTAGTGATATGGGGTATTTTGCCACTTTTATGGATACAGAAGGCAATCAGATTTCCCTTCACTCTATGGAATAGCGTTTGTTGAAATCCGTCAACAACGCTTAATTTTTAATCGCTTCGAAAGCGGCAAACATGAGTCATCCCGAATTTTTGGGCGAGGTGCAGCGCACCAAATAATCTTTGTAGACTACGGGAATCAAGGGTGGTAAGGTGCATCGCACCGCAATCTTGGCCTGTTGTGGCAACCGTTGTCGCGGTGCGCTGCACCTAAATCCACCTGTTGTGATCAATATCTACAAAAATTTTGGGTGCGCTGCACCAGTATGACGCCCAAAAACGCCAAAACATGACATAATGCGTCTAAAAATTCGGGATGACTCATGTTTGCCTTTTATAATTCACTCCTCACAGCATCTCTAAAACTTGAACCCAATCCGGGTAAAATAAAATGCGCCGTTAAAGCCCATTTGTACAGAATCCCACCGGCCGCCGCTTTCGGTTTCCACATCTTGTATCGTAGGGTAAGCATCCAGAATATTGGCGCCACCTACTGTCAAACGCAGGTTGCGCGACAATTCCAGCGAGACGCTCAGATCAAGCGTGGTTGCTGCTTTGTATTCATCCAACGCTCCCACGTAATCTTCAAGGGTAATTTTATCGAAATACGTCAGACGGGCGTTGGCGCTCAAACGGTTGGTTTTGTATTCCAAAGCTAAGCTACCCTTTGTGTTAGGCGCAGAAGCCAGCAAAAACAACCGTTCACGGTTGCTGAAATAAATGTCTTCTTTGCCTTTCAGCTTGTCGCTGGTATTGATTTTATCAATTTTCATGTCATTTAGATTCGCTGCAATCGTTGCTGAAAAGCGATGACCGTTGCCCAAACGGGTGGCGTAAGCCAGAATAATGTCCGCGCCGGTCGTGCTGGTATTCACGGCATTAGTAAAGAAGCGCGCACTTCCCACATTGATGGCCTGCAATTCCTGTCCGATGTCCGGATCGTCGGATGTAAAATCGCCGGTCAGTACAATTCGGTCTTCAACTTTTACATAGTAGCCGTCCACGGTTAATGAAAAGGAGCCTGAATTGAACGTGAGCCCTGCGCTGGCATTTACAGACCGTTCTTGTTTCAGTGCCGGAATGCCCAGTTGTCGGGTGATCGGGCTATTGTTGCGCGCCAAAAACTTATCAACTGCTACTCCGGAAACAAAATCCGTGAAGATGGAATTAAAGTGAATCTGGGCAAGAGAAGGCGCCCGGAATCCAGTGCTGGCAGAAGCCCGAAGCGCAAGGCCATTCGCTACTTGCAACCGTGCGGCAAGTTTACCGTTGAACGTGCTGCCAAAATCGCTGTACTCTTCAAACCGGAGCGCGGCGCCCACCATGAAGCGGTCGCTCAAGTCAAATTCTGTGTCCAAATAGGCGCCCAAGTTGGTGCGTGATTCATTGACCTCATTGGCCGGACTAAATCCCGGAAATCCCTGAGAGCCGCCGGGTCGGTAAATCGTGTCGCCGTCTTCTACTGCGAACACAACCGGGCCATACGTTTGCCAGGATCCTTCCTCCCCCGCAAAAATTTCATAACGATCCACCCGGTGTTCCAGGCCATACGCTACGTTGACGCCTTTGAGCGTATTTTTAAAGTAACGCGTAAAATCGAGCGAAGTCGTCGCCTGGCTCAGGGCAAATCCGCCATCATCGAAACGGGTAGGGGAGCGTTCTTCCAAAGAAGCATTCAGCGTACCTTCGCCGTAGTAGTGGAAACGATTGGAGCCGACTGTATGGTTAAAATCTACATCCCAGCCATTCAAATCCCCACGGATGCCGGCAGACATAGATTTGTCGGTGATGTCGGACACGATGTGCGGATCAAAGCCGTTGGGGTAAATAGACAAGACGTTGCGGGAACTGCCAGGGTCACGGGTCCAGGCGAAAGCATCCGTTTTTCGGAAATTGGTGCCGCCAAACGCATAAAAATGCGCTTTTTTGCTGATTGGGATTCTGGAGTTGAAGTAAGCCCCGAAATTAGTGGCTTGGGCATCTCCAAACTGCTGACGATACAAGCCCGGGTCGCGGCGGTTGGTACGGCCTTTGTCCCAATAATCAGCGGTGACATTGACAAATCCGCCATCGCCTACTTTGAATCCGTAGTTTCCGTTGATTTGGAGGTTTTCGCCGTCGAAACTGCGGTCTCCGTTGTTCGTAGCCTTATGAGCGCCCAAATTGACATTGGCGGAAAATTCATCAGCGCTTGATTTCAGCACAATATTCACTACCCCCGCAATGGCATCCGAGCCATATTGAGCAGAGGCGCCGTCCCGGAGGATCTCAATGCGCTCGATCGCAGCGGCTGGAATGGAATTGAGGTCCGTTCCCGTATTCCCACGACCGCGGGTGCCGTAGAGGTTGATGAGTGAAGACTGGTGCCGGCGTTTGCCATTGACTAAAACCAGTGTTTGATCAGGTCCGAGTCCGCGTAGGGTAGCTGGATCCACATGGTCGGCCCCGTCTGCGCCCGATTGGCGGTTGGCGTTGAAAGAAGGCGCGGCAAATTGCAACAGCTGGTTCAGGTCAAGCTGCCCCACACTGTTGGTGACCTCCCGGATGTCAATGATGTCAATGGCTACCGGCGAAGCGGTTACGGAACGATTGAGGCTTCGACTGCCAACAATTTCCAGGTCAGCAAGCGTGATGCCTTCCAGTAAAGTAACATTGAGATCTGTGCGTCCTTCTATCGCAATTTCCTGCGTGGCGTAACCGACATAGCTGAAAACGAGAATTGCATTCGTGCTGCAATCAATGGAATAGCTGCCTGTTACATCCGTTACTGTGCCCCGGGTTGTCCCTTTTTCGTAAATACTGACACCAATCATGGGCTCGCCACCTGAATCGGTTACCGTGCCTTTACATACGGATTGTGCGCTCATCGCCTGAACGGCGAAAGCCAGGAGTAAGATTAGATAAAGTCGCTTCATTGTCGTTGGTTTAAGTTTGCTTAAAAATTGAGTTATTAACGTGGAAATATAAGTGAAATAATTATTTGCAAAGCGTTTATTCCTGCATTAGTTTAATCGGGCGGCGCTTGCCCTGAATTTACCTTTCGGAGGATCCTGCACAATTGAAACTGGTTTTGAAGGGAGATGCGCTCACCCCATATGAAAATGCAGAAATGGCTATATTAGCGGCGATTTGCCTTGCTCCTTTGTTTTGAGCGGCCAGGCGACCTTATCTGCTAAAATTTGACTAAGATGAACAGAGTTTTACTAACCTGCATGCTTGCGCTATTGGCAAGCAGTGTGATTTTTTCACAAAAAAAAGAAGAGCCAAAGTGGGATGTCAACAACCCGCCTGGGCCATTTAAAGAAGTAACCTTTGATTTAAAGGAGGGCACCTGGATGAACCTGGATGTCAGTCCCGATGGGCAAACCATTCTGTTCGACCTATTGGGCGACATTTATACCATGCCGGTTTCCGGTGGAAGTGCCAAAGCTTTGCGCCAGGGCCTTGCCTGGGAAGTTCAGCCGCGCTTCAGCCCGGATGGGAAAAAGATCCTGTTCACGAGCGATGCCGGGGGCGGAGACAATATCTGGGTGATGAATGCGGATGGAACGGACGTCAAACAAGTGACCAAAGAAACCTTTCGCCTGCTCAACAACGCAGAGTGGATGGCTGACGGACAATATTTTGTTGCCAGAAAGCACTTTACTTCCCAACGTTCTGCCGGCGCCGGAGAAATCTGGCTTTACCACATCAGTGGCGGAGAAGGGGTGCAGCTCACCAAACGCAAAAATGACCAACAGGACGTTAATGAACCTGCCGTATCGCCAGATGGCCGGTATGTCTATTTCAGCGAAGACATGTATCCCGGAGGCTTTTTTCAATACAATAAAGATCCGAACAACCAGATTTTCGCCATCCGGCGGTACGACCGTCAGGAAGGGAAGGTGGAAGAAGTCGTTGGAAGCGGTTGCCGCCCTCAAATTTCCAGGGATGGAAAAAAACTGGCATTTGTAAGAAGAATGCGAACGGAGACCGTACTCTTGGTTCATAACCTTGCAACGGGAGAAGAGTTTCCACTTTGGAATGGTCTGAGCAAAGACCAGCAGGAAGCCTGGACGATATTTGGCAGTTATACGGGCTTTGACTGGCTGCCTGACAACAAGCACATTGTCATTTGGGGGAAAGGCAAACTTTGGAAGATACACTCGGAAACCGGAAAGGCCGCCGAAATTCCGTTTCAGGTGAATGCCACACACCGGCTTGCCGAAACTGTTCGTTTTGAAAATAAAGTGTTCAGCGATCAGTTTGATGTCCACGTCATTCGGCAGGCCCGAACGGCTCCGGATGGCAAGCTGTTGGTCTTTAATGCTGCCGGTTATTTATGGAAAAAAACATTGCCGGATGGCAAACCCGAGCGACTGACCAAAGCCACCGACTTAGAATACGAACCTGCTTTTTCCGCAGATGGCAACAGCCTCGTTTATGTGACCTGGAACGACGAGACCATGGGCGCCATTTTAAAATTAGACCTGCGCAGCGGGCAATCAACGAAACTGACCACCGAAAAAGGCATCTACCGCACCCCGTCGTTTTCACCCAACGGGAAACAGCTTGTTTACCGGAAAGAAGACGGTAATGACCACCAGGGGTTTGCATTTTGCAAAGAACCGGGCATTTATACCATTCCTGCCAATGGCGGCAAAGCAGCTTTTGTGACTGCTCAAGGCGAAAACCCGCAGTTTACAGCCGACGGCCAGCGCATTTTCATCCAAACGGGCGGGTACCTTTTCGGAAGCCTGGCCAAAGCTTTTAAAAGTGTAAAACCTGATGGCAGCGATGAAAAAGTGATTTTTAATACCCAATACACCAACCAATTCGTGCCCAGCCCTGACAACCGCTGGATTGCTTTCACGGAATTGTACAAAGTGTATATTGCACCAATGCCCATGCCGGGACAATCCATTGGCCTTTCGGCAAATACGAAGGCCGTTCCTGTCGCGCAGGTCGCAAGGGATGCCGGGATTAACCTGCACTGGTCGGCAGACAGCAAAACCCTGCACTGGACGCTTGGAGAGGAATATTTTTCGGAACCGTTGACCAACCGTTTCCTGTTTTTGGAAGGAGCAGTAGACAGCATCCCGCCGGTAGATACGGTTGGTTTGAAAGTAGGGTTATCCTTGCCTGCTGACAAACCGGAAGGCATTGTTGCGTTTCAAAATGCGCGCATCCTGACAATGGAAGGTGACCAGGTGATCGAAAAAGGAACCATCGTTGTGGAAGCCAACCGAATTAAAGCAGTGGGGCCTTCGTCGAGGGTGACGATTCCGCGCGGCGCCAAAATTATTGATTGCAGCGGCAAAACGATTATTCCCGGTTTGGTTGATGTGCATGCGCATGTTGGGAACTTTCGGTTTGGCATCAGTCCGCAGAAGCAATGGCATTATTATGCCAACCTCGCCTATGGGGTAACTACCGTTCACGACCCGTCTTCTAATTCTGAAATGGTTTTTTCTCAGGCTGAAATGGTGAAGGCCGGAACCATGCTGGGCCCTCGTATCTTTTCAACGGGCACCATCCTTTATGGCGCCGAAGGGGATTTCAAAGCAGTGATCAATAACCTCGAAGATGCGCGTTCTGCGCTTCGCCGAACCAAAGCTTACGGTGCATTCAGCGTAAAAAGCTACAACCAGCCACGCCGGGATCAGCGCCAACAGGTGATTCAGGCTGCCCGGGAGCTTGGAATTCTGGTGGTTCCGGAAGGGGGATCGTTTTTCTACCACAACATGAGTATGGTCGCCGACGGTCATACCGGCGTGGAGCACAATGTTCCGGTAGCGCCGCTTTACAACGATGTGTTGCAATTTTGGAGTGCGACGAAAACGCACAACACGCCCACTTTGATTGTAAATTACGGCGGCGTAAACGGCGAATATTACTGGTACCAAAAGACCAATGTATGGGAGAAGAAACGGCTGCTCAACTTCACGCCGCGGCCGGTGATAGACAGCCGGGCACGCCACCGCACCATGATTCCGGATGAAGAGTACGAAAACGGCCATATCCTGACCGCCAAATCCTGCAAAAAACTGCAAGACGCCGGCGTCAACATCAACCTTGGCTCGCATGGCCAAATTCAGGGGATCGGAGCGCATTGGGAAACGTGGATGTTTGCACAAGGCGGGATGACGCCGATGCAGGCGTTGAAAGCTTCAACCATCAACGGCGCAGTTTACTTGGGGATGGACAAGGAAATCGGTTCCATAAAAGCAGGGAAATTGGCCGATTTGGTTATTCTCGATAAGAATCCTTTGACCAATATCCAGCATACGGAAGCCATTCGATACGTGATGCTGAATGGCCGGCTTTACGATGCCGATACTTTAAACGAAATTGGCAATTACGACCGCAAGCGCAGTCAATTCTATTTTGAAATGGAAGGCAGCGCCAATGCCTGGCCAGCAATGGGAGAGAGTTTTGGTCACCAGCCGACTTGCCTTTGCGGGAAATAGTGGTGTAAGGGGCAAGAAAGAGGCAAGGTGCAAGAGGCAAAGGGCAAGAGGCAAATATTGGGGAATCTTTCAAATCTTGAGACATCCCGAAATTGCCCTTTGCCTTTTGCACCTTCTTTTCAGGAACGATTCGCAAAAAGGAGCCGGAATGCTTAAATTTGCAGCGAATAGTACATCTTTTTTTTTCTTTGCGCTGTTATCAAGCATCTTTATAAGGCATTTCAACGTTTTAAGATATCAAACAACAGCAGGGATGATCAACTACTTCAAAGACTTGTTGGAACGATCCGCTTTTGGCGTGTGCAGCTACCTCGGAGAAAAAATGGGCGTAGCTTCAGCCCGGGTGCGCATGTATTTTATCTACGCATCCTTCATAACCCTGGGCTCCCCTTTCATTATCTATCTTGCGATAGCTTTTTGGCTCAACATTAAGCGTTATGTGAAACAACGCCGCAATTTGCTGTGGAACTAACCAACGTTATTCGCCGCTAAACGCATATTGCACCAGATTGGCCCCCATGCGCAGGGCTTGAAGACGCACCTCTTCCGGGTCTTTGTGTACCTGGGGGTCTTCCCATCCATCGCCAAGATCGCACTCGAAGGAATAAAAGCAAACCAAGCGACCTTCCCAAAATAACCCAAAACCTTGTGGGCTTTTTCCTCCGTGCTCATGAATTTTGGGTAAACCGTTCTTAAACGCAAATTTCTGGCGGTAGATCGGGTGTTCGAAGGGCAGTTCGACCAACTCCTGTTCCGGGAATACTTTTTTCAAGGCAACCCGGACGTAAGGATCCATGCCAAAGTTGTCATCAATATGCAAAAAGCCGCCTGCCATCAGGTAATTCCGCAAGTTCTCAGCTTCCAAATCTGAAAAAACAACATTGCCGTGGCCGGTCATGTGTACGAAGGGATAGTTGAACAAGTCGGCACTACCAACCTCAACCACAGCGTTTTCCGGATCGAAATTAATGCCTAACTGCTGGGAGCAAAATTTGGCAAGATTGGGCAGCGCTGTTGGATTAGAATACCAGTCTCCACCGCCGTTGTACTTCAACAAAGCCAATTTTAGTGGTAAAGTTTCTGTTGATGTAAAAGCCGACAAGCCGGCAAAAAACACCGGCAGCAATAGCCAGAAGGAGCGTTTCATATCTTTTTTCTTTGTTAATTATCCATTGATCATATTCACGGCATGGCAGGCGACAATACCCGCTGTTTCCGTTCGTAAACGATGCGGCCCCAAATTTATTCCGGAAAAACCACAATCGAGTGCTTTTTGTATTTCTTCCGGCGTAAAATCACCCTCCGGGCCAATAATTACGTAAACATCCCTGCCCGGAGGATAGTTTTCTTTCAAAGTTTGGTGCGGTGCTTCCCCCATGTATGCAATGAACCGGCAAGCTTCTTTGTTCGCAGATTCAATGAATTTTCCGAATGGGGTTAAGTCGTGGAGCTTGGGCAAATAGGCCCTCAATGATTGTTTCATGGCAGACAGCACAATTTTTTGCAAACGGTCTAAGCGGATATTGGAGCGCTCCGAGCGTTTGCACTGCAACAGCGTGATTTCATCTACTCCGATTTCGGTGGCTTTTTCCAAAAACCATTCGGTGCGCTCCATTTGTTTGGTAGGCGCCAGACCAATGTGCAGGTGAAACGGCCTTTTTTGATAGTCTGGAATGGATTTTTGAATGGCAACACGGCATTGCTTCTTGCCAACTTCTGCCAAAGGGCCTTCATACCAATTGCCCTTGCCATCTACAAGGTGCAGCCAATCGCCCGGTTTTTTGCGCAGGACTTGTGCGCAATGCAGGGATTCTTCTTCGCTTAAAAGGGCAGAGCCTGCTTCGATTTGTGTGGTGTAAAACAATTGCATAGCCCGTGATTGGGAATTACTGACGGTTTTTCAAAAGCGCTTTCAGGTCTTCGATTTCCTGGTCTTTTTGAGAAAGCGCTTGTTCATATTTTTCTTGCAATACTTGCTTATCCCGAATGTGTTGTTCGATAACATTTTCCACTTCTTCTTCGATTTCAATGCCTCGGAGTACCTCTTCCTCGGTAGCCGCTCTACGCAGGCGATTGACCATCATTTCCAGCACTTTATCTCCTTCGATTTCTTGTTCACCAATTTCAAGTGTTTTGTAGTCTGAGACCCTTGCATATGCCTGGTTGAAAACTTTGAGTAACCGTTCCAGTTCAGTCCGCACCTCTTTTTTTAACCTTGGTATTTGAATGACAAAACAGTCGTGCGTCAATTGCTCTATGAAGGCTTCTTTTTTGTGAAGGGTTTCACCGGTTACCAGGTCAAGGTATTCCCGATTTACTTTTAAAATTGCAGTTTCGATGTTTTTCAGGCGAAAGCCTAAAAAGTAGATGGTAATAATGGGCAGGGCATGCGGGTCGGGTTCCTGAACCGTATCTTCTTTGCGGTAATTGTCTCCCAGGTATTTCCGGAAACGCATAATGTCACCGGCTGTTTTTCCTTTTTGCAATTCAATCAGCACCTTTTTGCGAATGCCTTCCTTTGTTTTAATGATAGCTTTAAAGTCAAGGCGGAAAATAATGATTTCGAAACGCTCTGACCGGCTGGTGTGTTCCTGCGGTTGAAGCTTGACTTCAACAATATCTTCACCTATGATCCTCGACAAAAAAAGCCGGGCGATTTCCAGATCCTCCATGAGGTACTTGAAAACAACATCGTAGATTGGATTGGCGATAATCATTGGACGGCGGTATTTTGTTACAAAGATATGGGTTTATTTTCCATAATCTTCCAAAAATTCCCGGATGCCGTAAGCAATGATATCTTCTTCTGACATGGGGGCGATCCTGGTTTGCAGCCAGGTGGAAGGCATCAACCAGAGAGAGGCTGTGTTTCCACCTCCGGGGCCTCCTGGTACCACCAAATAATTTCCATTGGGCGAACAAACGGTTTTAACTGCGATGCCACTGTGGTTGCGCAAGGAAGCTATTTTCCTGCCTTTTAAATCCCATAAGCTGACATCGCTTAAAAAGTTACTTGTAATGAGGGATTGCCCGTCTGGAGAAAATGCCACAGAAAAAAGAAGGCCGGGCAGTTTGTCCAACTGGAGTATTTTCTGTCCGAGCGCGTTCCAAACGACCACGGTTTCGTCATTGGTAACAGCAGCTATATTGCCATTGAGTGAAATAGCAACAGATTTTATCCATTGGGATTGCGGGCGCAGCACCAATTTTTCACGACCGTCTATGCTCCAAAGCCGTATGGTACCATCTGTACTTCCGCTCAGGATAGACCCATCTTCGGCTATTTGAATACTGGTAACCTCATCTTTATGCGCTTTAAAAACAAAAACAGTTTTCCCGGATTTATCCCAAATGCGAACGGTGCTGTCCTGGCTGGCAGTAACTATGTTTTCGCCATTTTTTGAAAAAGCGACTGCGTAGATGGCTGCCTTATGCCCTTTTAAAGTATTTGAAATGTCTCCATTAAGGTGCCACAAAATTGCAGTACTGTCCTCGCTGCCTGTCAATACTTGCTTGCCATCAGGGGAAAAAGCGATGTCCTTTACTGTGCTGGAATGCGCTGCAAAAATTTGAAGTTCCTGGCCGTCAATTGTCCATAATTTAGCGGTGAGATCACCACTTGATGTTGCAACTTTTGATCCATCTGGTGAAATTGCCACGGAACTGATATAGGTTTCATGTTCGGCATAAACACTTTGAAGATTTCCGTAAACATCCCAGAATTTAATGCTTCCATCTGCTCCAGCTGTAATCACCGTTCTGTAATCCGGTGAAAAAGTTATTGCTGTTACGGGTGTACGTATTTTATGCCCGTTCAAAGTCAGATATTTACTTCCGTTCCCTAACCAGATGGTTACAGCAGATTCAGACTCGTCATTATTGGTTGCAAGGAATTGACCATCCGGAGAAAAAGCAACGCAAGTAATATTACTGTAATTGCTATTAAAGCCAATTCGCTGATTTTCTTGGAAGCGCCAGATATGAGGCCTTCCCGTTGCAAACAAAATGTCTTGGCTGTCAGGTGAAAAGGCAAGGCTGGAAATAGCGCCATCATCGCTTTCCAACTTTTTTATCGCTTGTCCTGACTTGTCCCATAGGATAATGGTATAATCTGAACTTCCTGTGGCGATATAGTTCCCATCCGGAGAAAAAGCGATTGAAAGCATCTCCTTGTTATTATCGCCTTTGAGCTCAAATAAGTATTCTCCTGTAGCCTTCCAAATTGAGGCTATGGAATCACCGTTCACACAAACAGCAATTCGGTCGCCTTCAGGCGAAATTGCGAGATTATGGATATAATTGTTTTGTTTTTTTAAACTCCGGATCAATTTTCCTTGGAGGTTCCATAAATGAACAATACTATCGCTCCCTGCGCTGGCAAAGTATTGCCCGTCGGGAGAAAAAACGACCTTCATGACGGGGCCATTATGGGCTTTAAAATCAACCAGTTTTTTTCCGTTAATCTCCCATAACCGACAGAATCCTTCGTCATCTCCTGTAATAAAGTGAGCGCCATCCGGTGCAGGGGAAAGGGTGGTTACCGGGCTTCCATTCTCAATTTCTTGATAATAAAAAACAGCCGCTTTGTCGCTCAGGATATCGTCCATGGCTTCCCGGGCATCGTCACCCGGATGCATTTGGAAAGCCGCCTCTGCCAACCGAATGGCAAGCGTAGGGTTTTCCCATTGCAATCGTTGCGCTTTTGCCGCTAAGGCTGCTGATTTAGCTTCTAAGCCTTTGCGTTCTGCCCGGAGGGTTTCTTCGTCAGCCCTGTTTTTTTGTTGGGTCATTTTTAAGACAGCCATTTCTGCCTGATCCCGAAGTGCTTCGGCTCGTTCTTCGGCGGCTCGGGCCTTAGTAGCTTCATCCTGTGCTGTGCGCTTTTCCCGCTCCGCAGCGCGCTGAGCAGATTCCGCTTTTTTTCTGAGTTGTTCAATTTTATCAAAAACCTTCAGGATGCGGTTGTCTATGTCCGCGCTCATGGCTGGGTTACAGCGTTCTGCGGCATTGTAGCGGAGGATCGCATTCCGGTAATCGCCGGCTGCTTCCGCTTCTTTCGCATCCCGCATGATCCTGCTGAATTCTGGGCATGGCTCAACCTCCTGGCTCCAAAGGACCCCGGCATTAAAAATTGCCAATATGAACAGCCATTTTTTCATGGGTTTTTTAATTTTTTCCGTTTAGGCGACCCTCGCGGTCGCCTAAACGGTCAATTTTTGCCTGAATTGCTGCCGCTTGCTTCCGGATATCTTCCGACGAATCAATTTCAAGGGCTTGTTTCAGGGTGCGTGCGGCAAGGTCTTTGTAGCCGGCATCGTTATAAATTTTGGCGCTTTCAATCAAAGCTTTGGCTTCTAATTTTTTGCGACTTTGGGCTTCTTCCTCGTATTTTTTAAGATTGGCTTTTGCGGTCTCTTCATTTGCCTTTGCAAGTTCTTCATTGGTTTCTGCGAGTTCCTTTGCTGCTGCTGCTTGTTTGTATTGCGAATAAGCAAAAACAGAGGTTAGCAGGGAAAGACCTGCCGCTACTACTGCCACGAAGGCCAACCGCCTTGCCCACTGGCGTTTCCTGCGCTCTTCCTGGGCTTTGTCGCGCAATGACGCCAGTTCTGCCTCTCTTGCCAGTTGCGCTTTTTGATCCGCTTCCTGCGCTTCAACTGTTTTGCGTCGCGCTTTGGATTTCAGCACCGGCGGCACCAACGTATCATGACTGAGCTCGTAAGTATACCCGCCTTGGGCGCTGGGTTCGGCTCGCAGCAGGTGATGGTCCACCAATTGCCGCAAGGTTTCCGGCTTTATCTTATGGACAATGATGCCTTCGTATAAGCTCAACCGCCGTTCTTCGTCTTCAAAAATCAATTCATCCTCGATGAGCCGGCGAGCGGCTTGTTGCTCTTTTGGGTCTTCAATGCTCCCGATTTGGTCGTCGTAATAATTTTCATAAATGGCTTCCAAATCGCCGAGTTGGCCAATGCCAACAGATTTTAGCTGATGGCGGATCACGTTTTGCTCTACCGATTGGCAAAGGATCTGCAATTGGAAAGACTCAATCTTTTCAGCGCCTTTTTCAGTCAAAAAGTCGAGGATGGCGCCTAATGCAGCTTTTTCATAGCGAAAAGGAGAAGAGGCAAAATCGCCTTCTGCCAGTGCTGGCCGCTCAATTGCAGTCGTTGCCTGGATTGCATCCATCGCGCCCAATTCATAACAATTGCTGAGGATGGTGGGCAGGTAATCGGAAAGCCGGTCGAGCAGGTGCAGCCGGTCGGAGCGGATGGCCAGCAAAATCTGTCCGTTCATTGGGCGGTGGAGGGCTTCGAGTGCCTCATCTCCAAGTTCTCCAATGCGTTCTTCGATGGCATCCCGGTATCGCTGCGGAATCTGGGTGTAAATGAGTTCGCTTAGTTGTTTTTTGAACTCGGTGATGACTTCCTGTGGGTAGGTGAACAATTCTTCAAACTGGTCAAAAATGAGCAGGAAGTTCCCGAATGCCGGGTCGCCCATTTGCCGCGATTTTGCGTATCGCCACAAAGAAGTATCACCTGGGACTAATTTATCCAGCCAATCGGATTGAGCAGGACCATTCGCGATGCGTTCCACAGTAGACAGGAGGGGCGTATCGGGCCTTCCCGGCATCCAGGCGCCGAAGCGGATCTGAACCGGAGTGACCTGTCCCTGCTGCTGAATGCGTGGAATTAACCCGGCATTGATCAGCGAACTTTTTCCCAAGCCCGATTTGCTGTACAAAACCACCAACCGTTCCAGCCCTGTGAGCTGAAAGAGGGTTTCAGCGTCTTTGATCCGACCGAAAAAGATGTCTTGTTGGTCCGTCTGAAACGGCTTGGCGCCGGGATAGCGGTATCGGTTCGACATCACAAGGTGGTTTTTGCGGCGTTCAACAAATCCAGCAGGCTTTCCCTCATTTTATTGGTTTCGATTGAAGCCTCCTGTTCCCCAATGGTGCCCCGGTTGGTTTTTTGCTGCAACATACTCCAGCGGCCCATCAGGTTGAGCACATCATTGTAGAGTGACTGTCCGGCTGTACCCGATTTTTCCAGGAATGCGGCAAACTCATCCAGCACAACGTCCATTTTGCCTTTAGCCAGCAGGGCAACCCAGGCGTTGACCGGGGATGCCGAAGGATCATTTTCGGCCCGCAACAACCCAGCTTCTGTACAATGCTGGTGCAACTCATCCACAAATGCCGGAATATCCTTAGAAATGAAATTGATATTGAACTGGTCTAAGCAAAGGGTTTTTACCTCGTCTTCAATGCCTTCGCTGGCGGCGTAGCGCATGAATTCTGCTTTTTCGTTGTGGAGGTATAAAATCCGCAACAACAATTGCATGTACCATTTGTCGAATTGCAGTCCAATAAAAATGAAATTGCGCGCCTGCCGCAAATGGTTTTTGTAAGCTTCCGGCATGCTTTTTCCCCGGAAGATGGATTCGAGGTAGTCATATAAGTCATCGTGGGTGAGGATGAGCGACTCTTGTGCGTCCACATTGCCCAAAAGATTGTAAATTAATGGATTGGACGCAGATGGGATTTTTGCGTCCGGGTCGGCAGGCTGGTTTTTGTAATAGTAATCGGACTTGTATTTTAGGTTTTTTTTGTCAAAAATGCCATGCAGCAACTGGTCCGGAGTGAGGGAAATGATGAAATGAAACGGGATTTCTGCCAATTTCTCAAGCACCGTTTCCGCGTGT
This sequence comes from Saprospiraceae bacterium, assembly GCA_046153985.1. Lineage (GTDB taxonomy): Bacteria > Bacteroidota > Bacteroidia > Chitinophagales > Saprospiraceae > JABWAJ01. Next base: position 14,832 of record JBJXFD010000308.1, on the reverse strand, counting down.
GGAAACGGCTGGTGATAGAACCGCTTGATGGAATAGCTGATCCGCGTTTTTTTTGCGCCCGATTGAAAGAAAAACAAAGCGTCGTCGGGATAATATTTGTGAATGTCCGGATTGTCAGGAATACCGAGGTAGCGGGCCAATTGTGCTTCCAGTTTGACGCCTTCAGGAGTTGCGAAAACTTCGGGCCCAACAAAAAGCACGCAGCGTTCGTCCCTGATGGTGTCGAGTACGAAATCCCAATCCACCAACTGTCTTTCCAGCAGTTGCTCTTCCGTCACAGTTTATAATTTAGAATGAGCCACAAGGCGCCGAAATGTTTCGACGCCTTGTGGCAGAAACATTTCCAACCGAATGCAATAATAAGAAATGTCGGTTAGAAATGTTTGATGTATTATCCGGTTTACCAGAATATAGTATACAGCGCCGTCAGAATGCCAACGACCAGCAATGCGCCGACGGTAAAGCCGGGAGATGTTTTGAACATCGAACGGTCAATTTCCAGGCCTTTAGGATTCGCTCTGCCTTTCAATTCTACCATGCTGATGATGTACATGCCGATCACACAAATCATGAATACAAAGCCCATCCGGTCAATGAACGGAATTTCGTAAACGCCTTCGCTGTTTGGTGCGCTGAAACCCATTGACGACAGGAAAGACAAGTCTACCCAGTTTGGCAAAAATTTGAAAAGAACCGAAAGCAGGAATCCGCCGATGGTTGCAAATAAGGCTGCATTTGCAGTCGTTTTTTTCCAGAAAAAGCCAAGGATGAACATAGCAAAAATACCCGGTGATACAAACCCGGTGTATTCCTGGATGTATTGGAATCCGCCTTTTTTGTCAATGCCCATAAACGGCGCAATCATCAACGCCACTGCAATGGCAATAACTACTGTAATTTTGCCAATGCGCACCAGGTACTTTTCGCTGGCTTCCGGGTTGATTTTTTTGTAAATATCCAACGTGAAGATGGTCGAAATACTATTGGCTTTGCCTGCTAAGGAGGCCACAATGGCAGCTGTGAGTGCTGCGAAAGACAAGCCTTTCAAACCAAGGGGCAGCAAATTGAGCAACACCGGATAGGCGCGGTCGGGGTTCAGTTCGCCATCCTGGAGCATTTCTGCCTGAAAATTACCTTGCTGGTGCAAAACATAAGCTGCAATACCCGGCAGGCATACGATAATAGGCATGATCAACTTGATAAAAGCTGCAAAAAGCAACCCATTGCGCGCTGTTTTCAAATCAGCGCCCAAAGCCCTTTGGGTAATGTATTGGTTACAACCCCAATAATTAAGGTTGACAATCCACATACCACCCACCAGCACGGTCAGCCCGGGTAGGTCTAAATAGTTGGGGTTGTCCCGCTCAAAAATCATGTGAAAATGGTCGTTGGCTTTCTCCATAGTCAGGTTAAATCCTGCAATGGTGCCCGACTGGCCAAACTGTTCCGCTACTAAGTTGAAGGCGATGTAGGTTGTAGCTAAGCCACCCAGGACTAAAAAGAACACCTGAATAACATCGGTGTATCCAATGACCTTCATCCCACCTAAGGTAATAAAAATAGCAAACAAACCCAGCAACCCCATACAGAAAAACACGTTCAGGCCACTGATTTCCCGTACTGCTATGGCGCCAAGGTATAAAATAGAGGTCAGGTTGACCACGACATAAAGCAACAACCAAAAAACAGCCATTACTAAACTAACCGTGCTGTTGTAACGCCGCTCCAAAAACTGCGGCATCGTAAAAATTTTGTTTTTAAGGTAGATGGGCAGGAAAAAAATTGCAACTACAAGGAGCGTAGCTGCCGCCATCCATTCATAACTGGCAATGGCAAGACCCATTTTAAAACCTGACCCCGACATCCCAATGAATTGCTCTGCACTGATATTGGACGCAATGAGGGAGGCGCCAATGGCCCACCACGTTAGAGAGCCCTCTGCAAGAAAAAAATCGGTGGTGCTGGCCGTGGCAGATTTTTTTCGCTGATAAATCCAATATCCGTAACCGGCAACGATCACGAAATAAATCATAAAGATGATGTAATCCAGTGTTTGTAGTGATTGGCTCATAAGTTGGTTGCGTTGAAAGTGTACACTTTACAATATATCGGCGCTAAAGTTAGAAGAATAACTTTAATAATGAAAAATCCCGGGTAATTTGCAGTCATAAGTAAAGCAGAAATGACCACTCAAAAAAAAGTGTACTCCGGCAGCCGTCGTATGCGTAAAGCATACTGGACCGCAGCTGTTGTATTGCTAAGCTATGCCGGTTTGATGATTCGTGGAAAGCTTTTCGGCGCCAATTATTACGAAAAGAGGATCCTTGCTTTGCACCTGCGCAACGCCGGACGGGTGAAAAACGCCATCCTCGAACTCAATGGCTTATTCATAAAAATCGGACAAATGCTGTCCATTCTGAGCAATTTTTTGCCCGAAGCGTTCCAAAAACCCTTGGAAGCACTTCAGGACAACATCCCACCCCGGCCTTTTGCGCAGGTTCGGGAGCGAATCGAACGGGAGTTTGGCAAAGGCCCGGAGCACCTGTTTTCCCGGTTTGATGAAACGCCGTTGGCTTCGGCTTCCATTGGCCAGGCGCACCGGGCACAGTTGCCAGATGGTACCGAAGTTGTCGTGAAGGTGCAGCACGCAGATATTGAAGAGGTTGCCCGTATTGACCTGGAGGTCATCCGCCGACTCACTGGCATCATCTCGTGGTTTTACAACATCAAAGGCATGGACTACCTGTACTCGCAGGTACGCAAAATGATCGAAGAGGAACTTGATTTTAAGCAGGAAGCGGCTGCCATGCTGGAAATTGGCAAAAATCTTGCTGAGGAAAAGGGCCTGCTGATTCCTGAAGTTCATGCTGCCTTTTCCACCGGACGGGTACTGACCACAACCTGGCATGAAGGCGTAAAAATTGCCAATACCGAACAACTTGATGCCTGGCAACTCGACCGCAGGGAACTGGCCGGGACTATACTGCACGCTTATTGCCGCATGGTTTTTAAAGACGGATTTTACCATGCCGATCCGCACCCCGGCAATATCCTGGTTCGGAAGGATGGCGTCCTGGTTTTGCTGGACTTTGGCGCTACCGGACACCTGGGGGTTAACATGCGGGAGGGGATGATCAAGTTGATCGAAGCTGCCGTAAAAAGTGATACCCGGGGCATGATCGAAGCCAGCCGCATGATGGGATTCATTGCAGATGGCCGGGAAGCAGAACAGATGGCTGAAAAAATGATTGTGGCACTTCGCAATTTTCTTCAAAACGAAGTCCAGCTCGACGGACTGAATTTCAAAGACATCAAAGTCAAACCTTTCGACAACAGCCTTTTTCGCCTCATCCAGGACATCGGGTTCAGCGGCATTTCCGGCACCGTGCAGGTTCCCAAAGATTATGTACTGCTCAACCGCATGCTGACTTTGCTGCTTGGGCTTTGCAATACCCTCGATCCCAAATTTAACCCACTCGATGTGGTGCGCCCCTATGCGCAGGAGTTCGTGCTGGGCCAACGTGGCGATATGCTCACGTTTGTCCGAAAACTGCTGCAAAATACCGTAACCGATGTTTTGGCAATCCCCGAAGAATTAAAGCAGGCCCTGCAAATGACCCGCCAGGGTCGCCTGGAAATGCGCACGCCGGATGTTGCCCAAAGCGCCAGACTCCTTTACCTGGCAGTTCAGCAATTGCTGTTCGCCATTCTGGCCCTGAGCGCCGGAGCGTTGGGGTATACTTGGACACAAGAAGGCGAAACTACCTGGGCAAATGCCACATTTGGCGTAGCCGGTTTGTTTGCGTTTTTGCTGCTGAAGGCTTGGCGCAGCGGCAGTAAGCAATGGCGAAAAATGCAATAATGCTGCCAATTGCCTGATTCATCGGCTTGTCGCAGGCTTGATGCGACAATTTTGTAAGGCTATGCGACAAAATTGATACCAGTAAGGTTCCGCTATCTCCCACCTTTGTTGCACAACAACACCTCCTGTTTTTGTGCCTTCTGATGTCCCTTGGTTTTTCTTGATTCATCAAAATTTTATTGGTATGAAAAGAATACTCAAAATTCTTGGCGTCCTGCTGGGCGTGATTGTATTGGCCATTGCGGGTATCGCTGCATGGGTTAGTTTTTCGGATATGCAGGTTTATCCTGTCCAGAGCCTTCCCGTCAACTTGTCCGTTGATAGCGCCTCCCTTGCACGGGGAAAAAGCATGGTGGAAAACACCTGCGCGCATTGCCATCGCGGCGAAGACGGCAAACTGAGCGGTCGGCTATTTTCTACAGAAAGCGAGGGTTTTGGAGACGTCTGGAGCCCCAACATCACCAACCATCCAACTTTGGGCCTTGGGAGGTATCAGGATGGCGAAATTGCCTACTTGTTGCGCACGGGCGTTAAACGCGACGGAAAATTAGCCGGGCCTTTTATGCAGTTCCCCAACCTCTCGGATGAAGATGTCGCGGCGGTCATTGCTTACCTGAGATCGGATGCGCCCTCGGTACAGGCTTCTGAAGCGAAGCACGTGTCCAAATATTCATTTTTGGCAAAGGCTTTGTACAAACTTGGCGTCTTTAAGCCCATGCCTTATGAAGGGAAACCCATAGCCACGCCTCCAAAGGCCGATCAGATTGCTTACGGCCGATACCTTGCAGTAGCGGTTTACGAATGTTATAGCTGTCATTCAGCCAGTTTTGAAACCAACAACGTGTTAGAACCTGAAAAATCTCCGGGCTTTTTTGCGGGGGGCAACCCCATTGCAGATCATGATTTTAATCACACGCCTTCCCGAAACATCACCCCGCATCCGGAAGATGGAATCGGAAAATGGACGTTGGACCAGTTTCAACTGGCAGTGAGGGCAGGCGCCCGGCCTGACGGCGCCATCTTGTCGCATGCAATGCCGCGATTAGCCCTGTCAGAAGAAGAGATGAACGCCATCTGGGCTTACCTGCGCACGGTGCCGGCTCTGCCAACGACTGTAGCTGCCTCCGGGAAGTAATTTTTTTTAAAACCCCTCCTCATAAAAAGCGGCTTTCAGGATTATTTTGACCTGAAAGCTGCTTTTATCTTATTGACAATACTTATTTAATTTTGAGTTGCTTTTGCAAAACATTGCCACTCGTTTTCCGTCCAACATCCGGCTGCCCGCCGCCAATGCTGATGGCTGCTTTGTCTTTTGGTTGCCATACGGATACAAGGCTTCCCCTTTGAAATAGCGGTAGGTCCGGTTGCTCATGTCGTAGCTTCTAAAATCCGGTAAATTGTCCGCCGTTTTATAAACCTTTGGGCCCCAACGATTCCTTTGCCAGGCGTTCAACACTTTCTGGTCATTGATAAAGAAACGGTACCCATCGTCGCCTTCTATTTCAAAGGAAATTTTACCATCGGTTTGCGCTTTGAAATTGGTAGTGTAGCGCGCTGAAAAATTATTTGTTCTTAATGCCCCCGTTATTTACTGCCCTTCCTGCCACCTGTTGGCTAACTGGCTTTCTATCCTGACCCATACAGGGCTACCGGAAAGGTCTTTGTTGTTGAAATATTCTGCTTTAAAACCCTTTTCGTTTTCCCAACTGAATTGGTCCGACACATCGGCGTACCGCAACAGGTTATCTCGGGTGAAATCAACCGCTTTTTCATAAACGACTTCCACGCCGCTGTGTACAGCAAAGTGTTTGGCGCATGCCGCCGCCTTCAGGTATTTTGGATCATCGCCCTGTAAACCGTGAACGAAAGCCCGGCCGAGCATAGCCGTCAGGAAGGGGTCTTCGCCATAGGTTTCCTGGCCTCGGCCCCAGCGCGGATCGCGAAAAATATTGATGTTCGGCGTCCAGTAAGTCAGCCCGAGGTAGCGTTCGTTGTTTCGGCCCAAAGCCGTTGCTTTATTGAATACAATGCGGCCTTCCAACGCCGAGAAGTGCGCCATTTGTTGCAGCGAAAGCGTATCCCAGGTTGCGGCCATGCCAATTGCCTGCGGATAGGAAGTCACTTTGAACTGCACATCATGATAAAATAAATACCATTTTCCTTTGTATTCGACGATGGAATGGTGGCTTGTCCAACCCAGAACCGGTTTTAGCACGATACCCTTGTAAGTGAAAGGCCCATAGGGGGTGTCCCCGGCGGCATAACATATATTGTGAGTGTCACCGGTTGAATAAGAGAAATAATATTTACCGTTGTATTTGTGTACCCAGGAAGATTTTTTTGCATATTGGTTGGTTGATTATTACAGATTTTGTTGCAGGTGATTGATTATTTGAAACTTATGACAGCCTCGTACGCCTTTTTAGGTTGATTTTTCTGATCAAAAAGCAACGGGTAGTCCTTCCTCCCGGCCACCGGAAAATTGTCTAACCACGATGATTTGTCGGACAAATTCCAGAAAGTGACGCTGGTGATTTTGTCTTTGTGTTTCCGAAAAATTTCAAAAATCATTTGGTAATGTTTTGCTTGCAGGTCTTCCATTTCGGGCGTATACAGGCTCACATCGTCAGGCCGGCGTTCCCGGCGTTCGTGTTCTTTCGGATAAACAGAAACGTCCAATTCCGTGATTTGTACCTGTAATCCCAATTCAGCAAACCGGGTGATGGAGGTTTCCAGTTCTTCGGCTGTCGGCTCATAAATGGACCAATGCCCCTGCAAGCCCACGCCGTGGATGGGCACGCCTTTTTCTTTTAATTTTTTGACCAACTGGTAAATGCGTTCGCGCTTGGATGCATTTTCAGTGTTGTAATCATTGTAAAACAACAACGCGTTCGGGTCCGCTTCGTGGGCGTATTCAAACGCTTTTTCGATATAGCTTTCGCCAATGATTTCATAAAACTTTGAGTTGCGGTACAATTCCGTACCCCCGTCAGGCACGGCTTCGTTCACTACATCCCAGGCATAAATTATGCCTTCGTAACGCTCGACGACATCCAAAATATGCTGTCGCAACCGAGCCAGCAGCACTTCTTTGCTCACCTCTTTTCCTTCTGAATCCACAAAAAACCATTTCGGAGTCTGATTGTGCCAGCAGAGGGCATGACCGCGAAGTTTTAAGCGATGTGTGTATGCAAAATTGGCAATTCTATCAGCTGGCGCCCAGTTGTAGCGATTTTTTTCGGGGTGAATGGGCCCCATTTTCATGGCGTTTTCGGCGGTGATGCTGTTGAAATGAGCAAGAATGAGGATGGAATCCTCGCCCGGATTCGTCATCGCTGGATTGACAGCAGTGCCAATCGGGAAATAGCCCTTGTAATAATCTTTCAATCCGGCTTTAGCATTTTGCGCCGAAGCGATTCCTGTTGCAAACACTGCAAAGTAGGTCAAATATTGAAATATCTTCATTTTATCAAAATTTATAGGTGGTGAATTTAGTCGATATCATCGGTCCTGAAAGGCGAAGCGGGCAATCCTGCTTCATTGTATAAATTGGCGCCTTCCGGATTGTCTGCCCAGGCATACCGCACCGAGACCGGGTTGGGCACGGTGGTGCTTGAAACGATGATTTTGTTCTTTTTTATGGATGCTGTCGCCCATACAAATTGGCCGTCTGATCCGGCTATTGCGAACCCAGTTAGTGGTTTTCCTGTTGTTGAAACCAATTTGCTGCCTTTTTCAAAAGTCAGAATCGCTTTGTTCTTTTTAATTTTCATCTTTTGAAAAACCGGGCCTGAAAAGACTGTTTTTTTATCCCCATAGGCAATGCCTTGTGCTGCTAAGGCGAGCCGCCTGCCCACGTCTTTTTTATTCAGCGGGTGGATGTCGTTCCATTCGCCAATGTCAATGGTTACAGCCATGCCGGTTTGTGGCGCCGAAAGGGTTTTGAGTTGCGATTCCCGCAGTAAGGCCCAGTTGCTTTCGACAGGGAGCGGTTTGGCCTCCAAAAAGTTAGCCAGCTGGACAAATAAAAACGGAAAATCTCCTTGTTGCCAATGGTTTCTCCAATCATTAATCATTGCAGGAAAAAGCTGGCGGTATTCCTGCCACCTTGAGACATTCGACTCGCCCTGGTACCAAATCACGCCTTTGATGCGGTAATTCAACAGCGGGTGGAGCATGGCATTGTACAACCCAAGCGGTTTCCAGCGAATGAACGTTTGGCTTGCTAAAGGTTCCATCGTTGCGCCCCTTCGATAATGCCATTCGCCCTTCAGGTCAATTTTTTGATTCCCGATGGTGATTTCGTAAGGTTTATCGGGCACGAATCCGCCTTTGCCCGAGCTGTTGATCATCCTGACCACCAATGAGTTCGAGCCGGGTTTTAATAAACCTGCCGGAATCGTATACCACCGTGGTGGGTATTGGTAACTTGTTGTGGCAATGAAAACCCCGTTTAGAAAAACGGAATCTGCATCTACGATTCGACCCAACTCGAGCTTCGCCTCCATACCAGCCAATTCAGTGGGAATCTGAACTTGTTTTCGGAACCAAACCACGCCATTTCCGGCGTCTGCCCAGAAGCCGGGAACGTACATTTTTTTCCAGTCGGAAACGTCCAATGCAGGGTCGAACCACGGTTGTCCGGGGTTTTTGTAGCCTTCGTCCTTTTGTCGAAGCAAATCGTACCAGGCCTGGATCCTGAGCTTGTCGTCCGATTCGATTTGTTGAATCAGTGCGTTGTCTCTGTATTTTTTGGCCTCGTTTAAAAGATTCGGAAACGCGCCCAGGGCAGATTCGCTCATCCAGGCTTCGGCAGGAGAACCGCCAAGACTCGAATTAATCAACCCGATTGGTACTTTGTATTTTTGATAAATTTCAAGTGCAAAAAAGTAAGCCGTTGCTGAAAAATCGAGCACGCTTTCGGGGGTTGCAGCTTCCCATGTTCCAGCAGGCAGATCGGTCTGCGGCGTCGAAAAATCGTACCGCTGCGGCACGGTAAACTGGCGAATAGCAGGGTTTTCAGCTGCTGCAATGTCGGCGCCGTATAGTGGAATCACCCGCCTCATGGGCAATTCCATATTGGATTGTCCGGAACATACCCAAACTTCTCCCATCAAAATATCGGATACCGTGATGGTGTTTTTTCCTTTCAGCACCATTTGATGTGGACCGCCTGCGGGCAATGGATTCAGGGCAATTTCCCATTCGCCGGCCTCATTCGCTATTGTCTTATATTTGATATCAGCAAATTCTACAGAAATTGCTTCTAACGGCGACGCCCAACCCCATATATTGGCAGGGACGCCTTGTTGTAAAACCATGCCGTCGCTGATCAAACGGGGGAGCTTTATCTGGCCCAACAATGCACCTGCATAGAACAGGAGCAGTAAAATTATTCCAGCATGAATTGTTTTTCGCATTTGCAAAGTGTTGAAAGTTGTGACTGAAGCAATAGAAAGCAAGGGTTATTTCAACTGGTATATCTCAACAGATGGTGCCGAGCGGGGTGTCCCAATGGTTGAGCATACGCAGGCGGATTTTCGGCGCTTGCTCCATCTTGATTCCAGAGACGTGCGATTCGGTTTGCATCAACCGCAGCAACTCGAAACAACCGTATAAAATCCCATGTTCATCCTTGCCGGAAATGAACAGGTTGCCGTCCTTTGATTCGATCCGGTAACCTTCCTCGGGAAGCGATTCATTTTTTTGGAGAATGATTCATTGATATAGTAAACACTGGAATGTTTCGAGGTCAAATGCTTCTTCCGATCCCGGCAACCCCAGCAGGATGTTGTTTTTTAAAGTGGTCTTTGATGCCGCATTGAGCCAGGTTGCGAAGCGATTGTCGGTAATTTTCAAGGTAAATTTCCCGGGAGGGCAACCCTTTTTTGATGTCTTCGTGGACAGGAAGGCTTTCTACAACCTCCCAGCGAAGCGGAACATAATCGCCATTGTCAGCTTCGACCAGATCCATTCGTTCCCTGATTGCTTTGATGGGCCAGACGTCGCCAACCGGAATATGATGCAGGGCAGTAACGACCCCGGTACAGCCTGCCTGGCGGATGTCCATCAGCGAAACAGGGTCTTTAGGGCCAAACCAACGCATTGTTCGTATCATAAAGCAGGGAATAAGGATTTTACACTGCTACCTGTAGACATACCAATCTCAGGCTAAAAGCTTCGTTTTTAGCAATACAGGCTAAAAAAATAGATTTTTTGTACTATTTTGGAGAGAATTTCAAGAGTATTGCTCTGCTTCGTGTAAAATCAACATACTTCGTTTGGCAAATATAGAAACAAGCAATAAAAATGCAACTGATTGCAATAATATATTTCTTGACAGGAACCTCAGTATTTTAGCACACCGATTGTTCATTCCGTTTTTCGCAGGAGACAATACTTCAGAGTTTTGTGTAACTGAAAGACGATTCATCCGTATAGGTGCTGGTATGCGATATAAAACGCAACTTTCACGTTACAACTACAAGTCATGCTCATAAAGCAAAGTACCATTGCTCAAATTCTCCATGGAATTGAATTACTACGGCCTGCCGAAGATGATGTTATCATGATCCTGTTCTCCGAATCAGTAACACCTGATATTCCGGATCTCATTCAAACGCTCAACGATAAAAACATAACTTTTTTTGGCGGGATTTTCCCTGGACTTATCTTCGGGGAAAAGTGGGAGAAAGAGGGATGTATCATCAAAAAATTTAAAGCCCTTATGGCGCCGTTTTGTGTGTCGGGTATTGCTTCCTCCTGCTTTTTCGGACTTCCTCATTATGGCTCAACGGCCCATATAGATAAAGGAACAGCCATCATCTTGCTGGATGGACTTACGCCGAATATTTACCTCTTATTGGAAAAAGTAAACGACTTGCTGGGTGAACAATGCAACTTTATCGGAGGAGGCGCAGGCTCAATTAGTTTGAAACAACAACCTTGTGTTTTTTCCAATCATGGATTTATGGAAGATGCAGCGGTCGTATGTGTGATTGACAAACAAGTCCACCTTGGAGTTCGGCACGGATGGTCGCAAATGGCCGGCCCGCTGGTGGCCACCCAAACCGAGGGCAACACCATCCTTCAGTTGAACTGGCAAAACGCCATTGAGGTATACAATGAAATTGTCGAAAAAGATTCCGGCATAACCCTTAATAGAGAAAATTTTGCCAGTATAGCCCAGGGGTATCCTTTTGGAATATTTCGTGAAAAAGAAGACGACATCGTGCGCGACCCGTTGGCCATTGGAGAAAATGGCGCTATTGTCTGCATTGGCGAAATTCCGACGAATACGGTGCTGCACGTACTGAAAGGTTACCCTGAGATACTCCTTGATGCAGCCCGTAAAGCGATGAATGATTGTGGTGAAAAAGCAGGTTTTCCCATTTTGGCAGAAGGCACTTTTGTGGTGGATTGCATCACCCGGACCTTATTCCTCAATGAACTATTTACTGATGAAATGAACATCATCCGGGAAGGTCTGGTCGTGGAAACGGAAGAACAGGAACCTTTCGGGGTGTTGAGTCTGGGTGAAATATCTTCTTATGGAGAAGGCTTGCTTGAGTTGTTTAACAAGACCATTGTTGTTGGCGCATTGTATTGACACGAACGAACTATGACAAATAACATCCAAATTATCCAGGACATCTCCCTGCTCTACGAAATTTCCCTTTCTGTTGGAAATTCGCTTGACCCCTGGGAAAATTGTCACAACTTTCTGCGCACGTTGATTAGCCGGAAAAGCCTGAATTTTGGCTCGGTTTGGCTGCGTCGGAAAACAGTGGAGAAAAAAACGGCGTGCGATTTGTTTTACACCCACCCGCATTTCAGGGAAGATGTAAAAAATATCTCCTGCGACCATGCCCTTATTCAGGAATTAAAGACCAGACCTTATTTGAGCCTGTCGAGCCAGGATGCTAACTTTTGTGACTTTGTGCATGAGAAAAAAGTCGGAAAAGGAGCTTATGCCATTTTTAGATTGGGTGATCTGGGGTTTTTAAAGCTCTTTGCCTCCAACCGTCCCGAGGGTTTTCCGGAAATGGAAATGGCGCAGTTGAAACAAGTGGTGGATAAACTCAAAACCTCCCTCGACGGTTGTTTTGCCCATATCCGACTCAAAGAAGAGACGGAAAGCCGCATGGAGGCACAAAAAGCCCTCGAAGAAAGTGAAAACAAGTTGCGGCGGATCATTGATTCTTCACTGGATGCCGTAGTGTCGTCAACTGCTGAGGGCTTCACCATTGAGTGGAATGCCCAAGCTGAAAAGATGTTTGGCTATAGCCGGCAGGAGGTACTGGGGCGGCAGTTGCGCGATTTGGTCATTCCGGAGCGGAACAGGCACTTGTTCCAGAACGCACTGGAAGATTACCTGCGAACGACGGACGAAAACATCGTCAACAAGCGCTACGAAATAAAATGCACGCGGAAAAACGGAACAGAATTCCCGGCGGAACTCAGCTTCACCGCCGAAGCAAGCAACAAAAACATTCTTTTTGTTGGCTTTTTACGCGACATCACGGCGCAAAAAAAAGCGATGCAGGAAATTGAACAGGCCCAGATCCGGATGGAAACCTTGATTTCCAATCTGCAAACGGGTATTTTACTGGAAGACAGCAACAGCCGGATTACTTTAGTTAACCAATCTTTTTGCGATATTTTTTCCATTCCGGTGGAGCCCAAAAAATTGATTGGCTACGATTGCACCAAGGCTGCGGAACAAGCCCAAAATTTGTTCAAGCACCCTGATAAATTTTTAAAGGGTATAGAAACTGCAGTTACAAACCAAAAACTTATTGAAAATGAGGTTTTGGTTATGGCAGATGGCCGTATTTTTGAACGCGACTTCATTCCACTTTTTTCGGACGCCAAATACGAAGGCCACCTTTGGCAATACCGGGACGTTACCGAACGCCAAAGCGCTCAGCAGGCCATTCTGGAAAGTGAGGAAAAATACCGAGGCGTGCTGGAAAACATGACCCTGGGCCTTTTGGAGGTAGACCTCGAGGGCAACATCATTCGAACCAACAATGCCTTCTGCCAGATGCTTGGATATCATCCAAATGAGTTGTTGGGGCAAAATATTGTTCACCGCTTGCAACCCGAAGCGTATAGAATTACCTTGCACAACCACCTTGCAGAATGGGAGAAAGGGCGATCCAGTGTTTACGAATTGCAAATGAGAAAAAAAGACGAGACCCTTATCTGGGGACTCGTTAGTGGCGCGCCAATAAAAAACTCACTTGGGCAAATCATCGGGTCAATTGGCATTTTATTTGATCTGACCGAGCGAAAAAAAATGGAGCATGAACTGGCAAATGCCAAACTCACAGCAGACCGGGCAAGGTTGGCTGAACGACAGTTTCTGGCCCACATGAGCCATGAAATCCGGACGCCCATCAATGCCGTCATTGGCATGGCGCATTTACTGGACGAAACCCAACCCGATTCCATCCAAAAGGAATACATCAACAGCCTGCGGTTCTCTGCTGACAGCTTGCTGGGGATCATTGACAACATTCTTGACCTTTCCAAAATTGATGCGAGCGAAATTGAATTTGAGGAAAAACCTTTTGATCTGGACTACCTGCTCAAATCCTTGCTGCTTGCGTTTCAATACAAAATAGAAAAAAAAGACATTCAGATCTTTGCCTCGGCTGACCCAGCTATTGAAAACATTGTGATCGGAGATCCAACCCGGACCAATCAGATTCTGACCAACCTGCTGGGCAATGCGCTCAAATTTACCGAAAAAGGCATGATCAGCCTGACGGCTAAATTAATTGGCAAATCAGAGGGGAAATACGAGATAGAATTCAAAATCCGGGACACCGGTATTGGCATCGCGGAAGGTAAACTAGAAACGATTTTTGAGTATTTTAAACAAGCCGACGTTCAGATTAACCGAAAATTTGGCGGCACCGGACTCGGACTTACCATTGTAAAGCAATTAGTTGAAATGCAGGGTGGGTCCATTCGCGTAGAAAGTCGGCTAGGTCATGGCTCAGATTTTATTGTTTCACTTAGTTTTGGGAATTCTGGGATTCCGGTAAATGAGCAGAAAATCCTCCCTGAAATTGACCATCAGAATAGCCAAAAATTGGCAAAAGGCTTGCACTTGCTTGTAGTGGAAGACAACCTGATGAATCAAAAATTGATTTGCAAAACCATTCAAACCTGGGGAAGTACATTTGAGGTGGCCCTGAACGGCCTGGAAGCCCTGGAAAAAGCATCAACACAACGTTTTGACGCCATCCTGATGGACATCCACATGCCTGAAGTTGACGGTTTCGAAGCCACGCTCGCCATCCGGAAAGACAAGAATAATCTCAATAGGAACGTGCCCATCATTGCCCTCACTGCTGCGGCGATGTACGACGATAAACGAAGGGCTTTTGAAGTTGGGATGAATGATTTTTTGACCAAACCAATAGCTCCCAAAGTGCTTAAAGAGCACGTATTACTTGCCATTCAGGAATGCCGGAACATAAAAGCGGCTGAAAATCCTGATCCTGAGAATCTGGATTCTGGCCATCCGATTGACCTGAATTACCTGATTGAGCTGAGCAGCGGGGATCAACACTTTGTTGAAACCATGATTGATGCTTTTCTCGCAGAAGCACCTGAGTTGTTACTAAATTTGAATGCAGCTGTCATTCAGGAAAATTGGGATCAGGTTTACCAGCAGGTACACAAATTGAAACCCAGCTTTGCCATGATGGGTATGAAGAACTTGGAGGAAATTGCTTTAGAAATCGAGTCTTTTGTCAGGAAGACCCCGGTTGATGCGGATGTCCTGGTCAATTTGGTGGTGCAATTGACCTCAGTTGCCGAAGTCATGCTTCCATTACTGGAGGAACTGAAAAGCGAAGTGGTTTTATAGCCTTCGGCGCTCACCACAACGTCCTGATGGGATACCGCCGAACTGCCGCTGCCGTATCGGGCAAAGGCGTTTCTACAAATTGCCC
>JBJXFD010000297.1:0-2875 GCA_046153985.1 Saprospiraceae bacterium | reverse complement strand
ATTGTTAAATCCAGTCACAACTGAGGTCAGCTCTTCACTTGTCGTGAACGACTGGAAGTTCTTGTAGTTAATCAAATTGGGGCTTAGACCAATGCTGTTTCTATGGAGAATAACACTCTGCCGCATGGTTTCGGAAAGACCTTCCATCGAGCTGTTTAAAGTTCTCAAAAGCACTTCATGATCTTCGTCAAATTGTTCGGCAACCCGCGCGTGTACAAGGCTCCGGAAGGATGAGCTTTTGGCCAGTTCTACCATACCCAGGGCTGCAGTATTGACAACTCCGTCAAACTCCTCGTCGCAATCAAATCCTGATTTTTCAGTTGATTCTTTTGAGGGTTTTAATTCTTCATCTTTGTTGCAGGAAACAAAAAAAAGCATTGAAAACAGGGCTGCTGACAAGGTTATTTTCAGCAAGCTGTTAGAAAGCACGTTTTTCATAAAAAAGAATTTTGTTTGTTTATAAAAAATATTCCTTGCGCAGGTTGTTGCGCAATATGGAACGCTTAGATCAGAACAAGGCGTGGCAACCCCCCGTAGCCCCAGCCTATCCAGGTGCCGCAGACCTTGATGCCAAGCCCGGCAGTAAGCATGCCCGGATCCATGAATACGTTGGAAACCTCAGGAATGGTGAAAGCAACATTGGTCGGGAAAGTGCCCCCGCCCAGGCAACGGCTTCCGGAAGCAACGATCGTCGGGCAACTTTGGGGATTGCTCCCCTCCCGGATGTAAGTGCCGTTTAAATCGGCACACGCCGCCTGGTTATTGGCTGGCACCCACATGAAAAGAACCCGTTTCAGGTATTTGACTTTGCAGCCAACCTGGCCTTTTTCTACCCAAATGGAACCATCCAGCTTCCACCTTTGGTTGCAGACATTGAATTGTCGGCTCCTGTTTACGGTTTTCTTGTCTCCACATTTAATGGAGAACGGCTTGGTAAATTGGCAGGCCACCTCGCCACTATTTTTATGGAACAATTTGCAGGTAGCGGTACCGTTGGCGCCAAAGGTCTTTACTACCGGATTCGAGGTCGAGTAAGAACCGTTGCTGAATTCCCACCGGATGGTATACAAATTGGCTGGATTGTTGGGGTCGAATCCCGGAAGTTCAAAGCGAACCTGGTTGTTGGATAAATAGCTGATGGTGAAATTATCCGTCGTGCAAGCCAGGATAGCTTCTAATCCTGTAAGCGTTTCCGTCATATCAGCCCCATTGCTGACGATGACCGACAATGCTTCAGTAGGGCTCACCGTGCGATTCGGATTTTTCCCAACAGAGGAAGTATTATCCGAATAATACCAGGTATACGTAGTGCCTGTTCCTTCTACCAAAGAGTGGTTGGTAATTTCAAGTTTGCCGCCTGGTGCGTTGGTCGCCATAAAAAGCGGCTGGAAAAGCCTCGTTTCTGTCGAGATATGTTCGTCCAGACCGAGTGTAAAATAGCTGCACAGTCCTTCAGGCTCATCACTGGTTACGATGAGGTTATAGGATTGCCGGAGCGCCTCGAACTGCTGCGTTTTGATGGATTCATACAGCGCCCAATCGTTGTTCAGAACAATCGCCATCCCGCCGTTTTCGTAATATTTATAAATTCTCCGGCCCACAAACACCGATTGATCGGCATTCACAACAGTTTTCCAATAAGGCTTGAAGACGATAGAGTTGATGTTGTCATCTCCACTGTTGAGTGCTGCATTGATGACAGTTTCCTCCGATTTTCGGGCTGAGGTATAGCCCCCAATGGCCATTTCCGTCGTAAGGCAAACAGGGTGGTCGGTCAGGTTTGGCAATGTTTCGGCATCCACATCAACGCCTAAAGCGGTGTAAGCATTTCTTACCAGTTCGACATCAGCTTCCTGTTCTTCGAGGGATTGGGTAAAGGCCCTTAATTGCGGAAAAGATTCGAAGGATAGCATATTGTGCATCACAGAAGGCTGTTCTCCCGTCCGGAACTGAATTTCCGGAGAAGGCGGTAAGGGGACAATTTCTCCGTCTTTCTGACAGCCCATGAGGCTGGAAAGGCAGAGCAGGAAAAAGAGCAAAAGATTACTTTTTGCTTTTGCAGAGATTCGCTGTTGAGCGTTCATGTTGGGTAAAGGTTTGCTTCCTTCGAAGCGGTTAATAATTCCTCAAATTCAGGTGGTGAGGTTTCCACCAGGTCATTGAATAGTTGGGCCATCTATAAGGCGAGACAGACAGGAATGTGACAGTCGGAGTGGCTGTCCTATGACAAAAAAGGAATTGCGGTCGGGGCGCGAGGTATAGAAAAACCAAAATGAAGGCTGAAATGAAGATTTTTTGTACTTTAACCCGAAAAAACAAACTAAAGCCGCCTCATTTGACACCCACAAAGGACATTATCGGAGCCCTCCACGCAGGAAAACTGGATGCCGTAGACGAGCTTTACGTGCATCACAGAGAAGCATTTTTCAACTGGGCCGGCAAGCGTTTTGATGCCAATCGCCAGGATTTTGAAGATGCCTGGCAGGAAGCGGTGATTGCTTTGTATACGCAGGTCATGTCCGGAAAGCTCACGGCACTTCGGTACGATGCCCGTACCTGGTTGTTGGCCGTGGGGTATAAACGACTGTTGAATAACAACCGAAAAGTAAAACGCATCCTTTGGAAAGACCCCATTGACGAGACGCTTCAGCAGGTGGCTTTCCGGGCAGAAGTGCAGGAAAAACAATCCCATACAGAAAAAAAAGAAACCCTGCACGCTGCCATGAAAACCATGTCTTCCCAATGCCGGGACATGCTGGTGCAGCGCTATTATCAGGAAAAAAGCATCGAAGAAATCCAGGAGGATTTTGAACTCAGCAACGCCAATACGACCAGCGCAACGTTGTCCCGCTGTCTTAAACGATTAAAAGAACTG
>JBJXFD010000286.1:0-5006 GCA_046153985.1 Saprospiraceae bacterium | reverse complement strand
TGATCATGGTCAGGAAAACAGCTTTTCTGGTTTTGCTTGCGGTTTTGAAGACGCTGATTTTGGTACGCAATTTTTCTGCATAGTCTTTATCAATTGCAAATTTCCCCAATGAAAATTTGGCTTCACACAGGTTGATGACCTGGTCGCGGCGGTCAATGAGCAAATCAATTTGCGCCGATTGGCCTTCCGTACCACCTTTCCAGGCTACTTCTTTGGAGAGCACCCCCTGGATGCCTAAAGTTTTTTTGATTTGGGGAATGTGGTCAAGGCATACCTGCTCGAACGTAAATCCTTCCCAAGTCCGGTGGACAGGATTATCTACAAGGTTGATCCACACGCCTTCGCCTTTGTACGGACTATCCTTGATGAACTTGAAATAAAATGAGGTGTAATAGTCGGAGAGTCGGTAAACCGTGTTTTTGCTTTTTTCGTCTAAGGAAACATAGGAGGTAATAAACCCGCTCTCTTCAAGATCGGCAAGCACTTTGGTGAGCGTTCCGCCCGACGATATTTGGGACAATTTCACAATTTCATTGCGTTGTAAGCCGTACGTGCGGGTGGACAAAACCTGCACCACGTTTTCATAGATTTTGTGTTTTTTGAAGAGCGATCGGTATAAATTGAAAAATTCGTTTTTCAGGAAACTTGTTTTTTCGAAGAACAGGGCCTGAATGTTTTGAGTGGCAGAAAGTTCGGGTTTTACAGCATCGAGGTAGTAGGGAATTCCGCCCAGCACCATGTACAATTGCGCAATTTGATACCGGTCAAGCACACAATGCTTCCGCTCAAGCATCTCCTCTGCTTCCTGCAGGCAAAATGGTTCAATTTTGATTTTTTGCGTGACGCGGTTGTGCAGTCCTCCCGAATGGTTAATCAGTACATTCATCATCCAGGAAGCCGCCGAACCGCAGGCAATCAACAAAACGTCTTTTCGGTTGCTTGCCCAACTGTTCCAAAAATGCTCAAGCCCTATGACAAAATCCGATTTTTTAGTGTCGAACCACGGCATTTCATCAAAAAACACGACCAATTTTTGCTTCTTTTCGAGCCTTTCCAGATGGTCAATCAACCGCTGAAAAGCGATTAGCCAGTTTTCTGGTTGCGCGTCAAAAAACAGCGTGGACTGCCGCGCCAGTGCTGTATGGAAGTTGAACAACTCCTGTCCCGTGTCGGCATTTGCCAGGCCAGAAATTTGAAAATCAAATTGATACCCGAAAAATTCGCGCAGCAGAAAGGTTTTGCCAACCCTGCGTCGCCCATAAACGGCCAAAAACTCTGACTTGGGGCTTTCAACAATCCTTTGTAGGTCTTGTATCTCTTTTTTTCGCCCAACGATACCTGATGGCAAATCCATAATCAGCCAATTTTGATGTAAATATAGCAGTTTTGGCTGATTAACCGGCTTTTGCAGCCAAAACGTAGAATTTTAAGGTTGTTTTGGCTGATTTAGTTCACAACACGGGTGATAAGTTCTAAAAACTTAGGGCCCATCCAACTCATGTTGCGGCTTGCAGGGGATAAGTCGCAAGATTGCTTTCTGACGAAAACCAAATCCAGTTCAGGAAAAACGATGGTCATTTGCCCAAGGTCACCCGTTGCGGCATAATTCCAGTATTTTGAATTTTTGTCAATCCACCACAGGTAACCGTAGTAGGGTACCAATGATCCCGGCGTTGTAGATTCGTTTATCCATTGCTCCGAAACGATTCTTTGACCGTCAAACACCCCTTTTTTCAACATCAGCATGCCCATCTTATGCGCATTGTGTACCGTTGTGGTGCAGCCTCCATAAAGGATTACATTCCCAACAGAATCTTTTGAAAGAGTAGTCGAATCTATCCGCATAGGCTGGAACAGGTATTTTTCAAATGCGTCATCTGCCTTTTTTTCGGTTACTTTTTCGATTAGGATTCCCAGTAGTTGGACCGACTCATTGGAGTAGCTGAACCTTATTCCCGGAAGGGTATCTGGTTGCATGTTCCTTACATAGTGATTCATATCCGCTTTGCTAAGCACGCCCGAGGCGCCAAGCCGGTTCATACCCGCTGTCATGGTTAACAGATGCCTGATCGTGATTTTATTGCTGCATCCGGCTTCCCATTCGGGGATATAGTTGCAAACAAGTTCATCAATATTTTTTATCAAACCCTTGTCAACCAATATTCCAATAACCAATCCCGTCCAGGATTTAACCATTGATGCAGTACCCATAAAAGGCGTATTGCATTCAGCTAAAGAAGTGCCTCCCTGGATTTGACTAAAATCCGTTCTTTTCCAATGCGTTAAAATGCTTCCTTTATGGCTTATGAGAATTTCATCTGCTTTTGTGGCGTCACAAAATTCAAGCAGTTTATTCAGGTTGTCGGTATTTACCTGCTGGGCAAATGATGGTTGTTGCCATAAAAGCAGCAGGAAAATGGTTAAGCTTTTTTTCATGGTGATGTTTTTAATTTCTCCTGATAGATGCTGATTTTGAGCTCTATGGTGGGTCATTTTTTTTATGGGAAATAATGGCTGGGGTTATGCGACGTGCGGGGGGGCTACTGTCATCAACTTAACTTTATTCACCTTCAACCACTTTACTGCTGAGCTTAGGTTGTATATATTTTTTCGGAGCATCTGCCTGGAATTCTGCTGGAGTTTAGCGATTGATCTTTGCTCCTGATTTCTTTTTACTTTTTGTAAGCCCAAAAAGTAAACAAAAAGGCTTCTCGCCATAATGCGCCCTGGTTTTCAAACCTGAAAGTCGGAAAAACTGACGTACAGAGCCTTAATCTGGGTTTAGGTTGGCTCCTCGGCTCGCCGCTGATTTTTGCCTGGTTTTCAGGTATAAAACCCAGGTGTATCTGGCTGTTGGTCCTTAATCAACCGACTCAAAGGTACCTGAAAGGCAAAAATAGGCGCCCTCACCCGCAACCCAGCCCACCGCTCCCGGCCTGCGGTCGGGACGCCTTTCGGGGCGCTGTATGGCGACTCCATGCGACAAGCTCGTAGGTCCTATGAAGTGCTTACAAGCTCATTTTCATAAATGGTATATCGATTTTATTCACTGCCTACGCACGCAGTATCGTGGTTATTGTTCGCTAAGTTGACGACATTAGAGCGGGTGCGCCACAAGCAATGCCGATATCTTTACCATGAAAATCCATGAATGCAATCACTAATTTTCAAGGTAATGCCTGAGTTATTTACGAAGGGAGGTAAGCCCATCATCAAAGGCACCCGGATCAGCGTAGATTTCATCCTCGAATTGGTGGCTTCTGGCGCCTCTGTCGGGGATATTGTGCGCACTTACCCACATTTGACTTTGGAAGGGGTAAAAGAGGCCATTCAGTATGCTTCGGCTCATCTTCGATAGATAAACTTATTCTGGTTGTCCGGCGGGGAGGATTTATTCATGGTCGGCAAATGAGGAACACGTTGCCGGTTCTCGTTATTGGAAAAAATTTGCCTTTATGTAGAAGTAGAGTAGCTTTAGTGGAAAAAATTTGCACAAAACCAGGTTTTAGTGGAAAAAATTTGCCAAATTCGCACCTTATCCTAAGTATAATGGAAAATTTTTTACCACTGCATCTTCAGGAAATTCTTTTTTCTTCGAGTGATTCTTCTTTGAGCCGGCAATAAAGGCTTTGTCGGATCCCTTTTCCAAAGCAGCCTATATGATGTTCCTGATCAGCGAAGTACACCCTTTTTTGGATGGAAATGGCCGGATTGCGCGCGTGATGATGAACGCAGAATTAGTCAAACAAAACCAAACTAAAATCATCATCCCAACCGTTTACCGGGATGATTACATGGGCGCTTTGCGGCGTTTAACCCGGCAGCAAGACCCTTCTGCTTATATCCGTATGCTTGCCCGGGCGCAGGCGTTTAGCGCCACGATCACCGGAGCAGACCTGGATGCTATGGAAAAACGATTAGAACGGAGCAACGCGTTTCGGGAGCACAATGCCGCAAAACTCAGGATTATTGAGGGGGAGGAATGAACGGCTTTTATTGCAATTGCGTTGTTCGTTTTGTTCATCGTCTTCGGTTTCAAATAAAGCAGGATATGGTACACCATCTTTATGCAAATTTTTTAGAAAACAAAAAAGTCTATAACCTCGCGCAGGGCTATTGGCAGCGCTTATTTTCCGGCCTGGCACAGGAGCGGCGCTTGCAGTTTGTCCCCTACCTGAATCCGACAACCCGCACCGGACAAAAAGAATACGACGGGAATCCTATCTTCGATGCCTTGGAAAAAACACTCAACCGCGCAGTGCGCATCATCTAGGTCGCGCCACAAGGAGAACAGCTCAATGTCAGTGCTTGGTTGGATTCCATCGAATTACCGGAAACCCCAACGCCCATACCGGAATTGGTCATAGACCTGGCGCTCTCCAAAGAAAGTTATGCCCTTGCAGAACGCCTGATTTCTGCCTGGTTGACTGCGGGAACGACGGAAGGAGGGATGGCGGAGATGATTGAGCGGGAGGTTTTGGGTGGTGGGGGTTAAGGGGGTGAGCACGAGGGGCGTACACCTTGCAAACCCGGCAAAATCCCGTATCTTTGTAACATCCTTTTATTCCAAATCTTTAGCCCTATGGAAATGATTTTCCCTGACTTCCCAAGCATTAGTGTCAACCCGGAACGATGCGCAGGGAAACCTTGCATCAAAGGAACCCGCATTCCTGTGGATTCGGTACTGGCCTACCTTGCGAGCGGCATGAGTACAGATGATTTTATCAGGGAATTTTATTGGGTTAAGAAGGAGGAGGTGCAGGAGGCGCTTTCTTTTGCGGGTGCAATGGGGAGTGAGGGTTATGTTCCGCTAAAATCTGGAAATTTATACTAAATGCGCGAGTAATGACGATTCAAAGAGTTGACAACCAAATTATTATTACGCTTCCAGCGTCAACCGACCTGGAAGGCGTGCAGCGCCTTATCAATTATTTGCTCTACAAAGAAGCCACCAAAGACAGCAAAGCTAAACAGGAGGATGTAGATCTTTTAGCGCGTGAAGCCAA
>JBJXFD010000197.1:0-5314 GCA_046153985.1 Saprospiraceae bacterium | reverse complement strand
CCATTCGGCAAATACGCTTTGGTTTTTTTGAATTCAAAGGCGTCGCCGGAGGAAAGGCTTTTGAGTTTAGCCAGCATGGCTTTCGTCAGGGCGCCGGTTTCGGATTGCAGGGAAGTCACTTTCCCGCCCTGGGTGATGTCTAAGTTGAATTTAAAAATCCGGGAGCCCTTGGCGCAGCCATCCACTTCAATGTCCTGGTGTTCCGCGATTTCTTTTCGGGTGATTTCTCCGCCGAATTTGCCGGCGAACTTAAGGAAGGCGCCGCCAACAGGCACAGCGTCTATTGCGGATACTTCGGACGTCGTTTCAGGGTGCACAACAGGGCTTCCGGTGAAGGAGCAGGCGAGCAACAACGCAGCGCCGGAAAGCAGGAGATTCATGATGTTCTTTTTCATTGCCTTTTAATTTTTGGTGAATAATTTTTTTACCACAACTTGTCCCGTGCAGCGGGATAGTTCACATAGGGGTTTTCACAATAGATCACATAGGCGTAGCATCCTGTCTGTCCTATGTGAAAATCCCTATGTCCAATGCAGTAAGAATTACCACAAACTTACGCCCGTTCCAAAAGCGAATTTTGGAAAGCAGACCAACTACGAGGCAATGGATAGCAACGACCGGTTTTGAAGATAAAAGCACGAAACCGGTCGTTGCGCTACGACAAACGGGCGTTTGTCTCCTGAGGCTTTTAACTTTCGGGATAGGAATGTTACTTTGTGATTTAAACCAATAAGGTTTCCTAAACCTTATTGGTTTTGGCAACGTAAAAACATGAAAAATCACCACCGCATCAACATCAAAGAGCTGTCCATCCACCTGCTGTTCTGGATGCTCTACGTGGCGTCGGAGTACTTTGCGAACCTGATGCACAAACGGCCCGGGCAAAGCCTGCGCTTTATTCAAGAGACCTTCCTTTCCCTTCCGGCGTTGATGCTGGCCACCTATTTCATTGCCGGGTATGTCGTCCCCCGTTTTTTAAAAACCAGTAAGTGGCCGCTGTTTGTTTTTTGGATTTTTATAGTAGCCGCATTTGTCTTTTTTGCCCGCATCAAGTTGGCCGAATTGGTGAATTATTGGGAGAGCGACCGGTATTTCAAAATGCCTGTTGACAAAATGCTCAAAAATATCATCCGCGATTATTCCATCGTAGCGCTGGCTGTTTGTATGTACATCATCGGCGATTACCGCAAAAAACAACAATTGAACGAACAATTGATCAAAGCAAAAGCCGAAGCGGAAATCAAATTGCTCAAAGGGCAGCTCCACCCCCATTTTTTATTCAACTCCCTCAACAACATTTACAGCCTCGCCCTGATGAAGTCGGACCTGACCGCCGACAGCATTTTAAAACTCACCGAGCTACTGGATTATTTGGTCTACCGGGCAAATATGGACAAAGTGGCGTTGTCGAAAGAAGTAGACCTGCTCCAAAATTACGTGGACCTGGAGCAATTGCGCTACGGCGAAAAGCTGAAAATTGAGTCGGAAATTACTGTCCGGAATGCCGCCATTGGGGTCGCGCCGCTCATCCTGCTGCCTTTTGCCGAAAATTGCTTCAAGCACGGTGGGGTGGGGCAGGACGGGCTGTTCCGGATCAACATACACTTGCTTGCGGACAATAAAAAACTCGTTTTCCACCTCACAAACAGCAAAAAAAAGAACCGGGAAAAGGCCGCAGTGAACGGTGGCGTCGGACTTGAAAATATCCGGAAAAGGCTTACCTTGCTGTATCCCGACCGCCATCAGTTGAGTATTGACAACCAGCCGGATCAGTACAGCGTCAGGCTCGAAATATACTTCAGAGATGAAAACATATAAATGCTATATCGTGGACGACGAACCTTTGGCGCTGAACGTCATCGAGCAACACCTGTCAAAGTTCAGCCAGTTTGAAGTTTGCGGCAAATCCACAGACCCCGTTGAAGCGCTCATCCAGATCAAGCGCCTCCAGCCCGACCTACTTTTTCTCGACATCGAAATGCCGGAAATAACGGGCTTGGACCTGATCGCCTCCATGCAACACAAGCCGGAAATCATCCTCACCACCGCTTACCGCGAATACGCCGTCGAAGGATTCGAGTTGAACGTACTGGATTATTTGGTGAAACCGATTCCGTTCAAGCGGTTTGTCCAGGCCATTGAAAAATTTCTCGAAGAAAAACTGTTGCATACCGCTGCACCCATCCCTGAAAACCCGGCTTGCATATTTGTAAAAGCAGACCGCAAAACCGTCAAAATTGCGCTGGACGACATTCTCTACGTGGAGGGGGTGAAAGACTACGTCAAAATCGTTTTGGCCAACCAAAAAATCATCACCAAAATATCCATCGGCAATTTTTTCAAAACCCTGTCCAAAGACCGGTTCCTTCAGGTGCATAAATCGTTTATCGTTGCCCGGAATAAAATCAGCGCATTTACGGCGCACGACGTTGAAATCGGAGATTTGGAAATCCCTATTGGACGGGCGTATAAGGAGGAATTTTTGCGTGAGATGGAGAGCTGGTGATAGCCATCACAACGTTTACCAAAAACAGCAGTTGGACTAAAACCAAAACCAGCATGGCCATCACGATTAGCATGCTGGCCCCTTGTTGATTGAAACTCCCCCGTCCATCCACAGCTTCCGGCATAAAAACATGCGGCGCAACAACACTGATGCTCACCAGCACAATACCAGCCAAAGTTAATAGGAGATGGGTTATCGTCATCCACTTAACCAGCTTTTTGTGCCGTAACATCCAGTAAATGCCGCCAAGCAGCGCGACAATAAAACTCACGAGCAACATAAAATGGAACGGCGTGAAAATGATGTAGGTGTCGTGAAGTTGCAGGTCTAAGGTTGCTGCATCGCTTAACAAGGTCAAAGCCAATAAGATCGGAATTGACAGCCAAAGTACCAGATGGGGTTTGCGTATGAAGAATTGTGACATGCTGGATTTTTTATTTCAGAAATTCGCTGACGGCATCATAAAGTTCCGTAGCCCCAATTTGCACCGACACCGTATGCAACGTGGCCGCGCTTGCAACGGAAGGATCGCCGCTTTGATGGGGTGGATTCGGCGCATATTGGATTGAAAGCTGGATTTGGCGGGCCACCTCTGCGCCTCTTAAAATTTCGACGATGGCCAGCGCTTCATCAATGCCGGAGGAAATGCCGCCGCCGGTCACCCGGTTCCGGTCAATCACATACCGGGGAAATCCGGGCGCCACGATCACTTTCGAAAACAATGATAAGACATTTTTGAAGGCCCAATGCGTAGTGCAGGTGTAACCGTCGAGCAAGCCGGCTCTCGCCAACAGCAGGGCGCCCACACAAACGGAGCAAATGAGTTGAGGTTTTTTGGCTTTTTTCGCGCTGGCAACCTGGCTTTTCAGAAAGGCATAAAAAGGATCTTCCGCGTTTTTCAACAGCGCCTGAAATTTTTTACCAAAACCTCCGGGAATAAAAATGACGTCCAGACAATCAGGAGCGTCTTTGTAGCCAGTCTCCACCAACCAGGTCAGACCTTCCAGTGACCTGAATTTTTCGCCTTTTTTCCGGCCAATCAGATGGAGTGCAACAGGCTGCGGCCCACCACTCGAAGAAGATTGCAAAAAGTAAAACACCTGGTTGGGCCCGGCTACATCCAGTGCGTCAAAGTCGTCGTAAATAACGATGCCGATGTTTATGGTTTTCATAGAATGATAATTTTTATGGCAGGTATTTTATTCCCGAACAAGCGCTTATGGATGATCTTTTCCATATTTTGAACACCATAGCGCCTCAAATTTAACCAATCTCTACCGAGTTAGGTAATAATTACCGTGAACAAAAAACCTTAGCCATTGTGGCGGCTTGGGGCTTTTCAACCGGCGACCTTCTTGTCTCCGACATCGAAAGTTTTCAACACGAACTCAGGGCTGCCATCCGGCAAGCGCACACCGTAAATTGTACCATTCTGCCGGAAACCAAAGCGTTGATTTTGCATGAAACGCTGGAAGAGGTTTTAGCAGGGGGTTAAACATGGGAAAATCGGATACTTGTTTCACCCGCTGGCCGAAGCTCCGCCTCGTGCCCATTATTTTATCTATCCCGCCAACTCTGAGGATTTCTACTCCCATGTATAATCGCCAGGATGTAGACTTCGGTATTCACTACCTTGTAAATGAGGTTGTATCCGAAACGATGGATAACTGCCCGGCGTTTATCGCCATAGATTTTTTGAAAAAGGAAAGGGTTATCCTCCAACAGCGCAATAATTTCGGAAAGATCGGCTAATAGATCGAATCCAAGTCCGGATTGCTTGTCTTCGAGATAAGCGTAAGCCTCATCCAAATCCCGTTCAGCTTCAGGCTGGATGATGGCATTATAGACCAGCATCAGTGGGAAGCATATTTTCCAATTACATCTTTAGCTGGACGGCCAATCGAAGTGCCATTATCCAAGGCTTCTTCCCTCCGATCCAATTCGGCCTTCCATTCCCCAGACAGGTCAAAGTCGCCCGTGGCAAGGAGCTCGACCATATAGTGCATTAATTCTGCCTGTTCGGTCTTGCTGAGCTTGTATACTTCTTCTTTTATTGCTTGAATACTCATTATTACCCGCAGTTTTAAAAGCAAATATACCTAAAAAGGAGTAGAAAACCAACAGCTATCGCAATGCTATCCGAATTTTACTCACCACCATTCTTTACTCCATGCTTCGGATACCTGGTTCCCTTTTTCAGCATCATCTACCACCACAATCAACTGGTTGTCGTGGTCACTGTATTGCACCAGAATATTCACTTCGGCATTTCTCCTCTGAGATACGCAGCCCAATACACCCCTGCGACCAACAAAGTGCCTCCTACAATATTACCGAGACTCACGGCAATGAGGTTGTTAACCACGCCGGGTAGCATCGCGGCATCAGGCGTCTGCATGGCCAACCCGATGGGCAGAAAAAACCAGTTGGCGATGGAGTGTTCAAACCCCATGGTGACAAAGCCCGTAATGGGAAAAAGGATGGCAAGGATTTTATCGGTTACGCTGTGTCCGCCCATAGCAAGCCAGACGGCCAGACACACCAGTGTATTGCACAAAACCCCTCTGGCAAAGGCCGCTCCGAAGGAAAGCCCGGCTTTGGTTTGCGCGATTTGCAGCAGGGTTTCCCCAACAGCTCCGCCAGCCATGCTGCCCAGGTCAGCCCACAAAACCAGTGCGACCGTGCCGAGGCAGCCCGCGACATTTCCCAGATAGACTAAGCTCCAGTTGCGCAGCACGGCTTTTGTGGAAATGAGTTTGCCGGCCCAGGCCATGGCCAGCAGGTTGTTGCCGGTGAATAACTCAGCGC
>JBJXFD010000195.1:0-8984 GCA_046153985.1 Saprospiraceae bacterium | reverse complement strand
TCCGACTGAACAAATCCTCACGACCGAACCACCTTTATCGTACGCGTTCTGTTGTTTTGCCAAATCCGAAGCGCGTAGACTCCGGCAGGAATTCCGGTCAGATCCAAGCGCAGCGCGTCGCCGGAAGAAGCCTGTTCCAGCAGCAAACGGCCATTTACATCGTATAAGCCAGTATTCCAGGGATCGTTTAATCCAACCCGAACATTCAATTCTGTGGCAGCAGGATTTGGAAAAACTTCTATGGGAAGTTCGTCGGCCAACTCATTCGTGCCTACTGCCTGACAATTGCCGTCGTCCAATTGGCAGCATAAAAACCGGGCGCTGTACAGCACGATGGAATCTGACTCAGCTGCGGTAAAACCATGCCCGCCGCCAGTAAAAGTCAGCAATTGTGCCTCCATCCCGATGCTGTCTGCAAATGCCAAAATTGAAGCGGAACCAAAAACGTCAATGCAGGGATTGAACAAGCCGAGGTTGCGCAGGTTTTGGAGCACGCAGCCTTCTGCATAAGGCACCACGTCATCGGCGGTGCCATGAATGAGCAACATGGGCGGATCATTTTCACCATCCAAAAAAGTGAGGTCAGGCAAGGCGCCGGACATTGGGATCACGGCTTTGATGGCAGAACTGACCCCGGGGTTCCCACCTTCGCCTTCGATACCGCCCAGATCCGCGCAAAGCGGTTCACCAGCCGCGTTTCCGCAATAATCCAATTGGAGCGTACCCGCAGGTCGCTCTGAATCGTCAGTCAGGTAAGCCAATCCAAGCGCGGTAAACGCCCCTGCACTGTGGCCCGCAGCAAAAATCTGATCGGGGTCAATGCGCCATTGCGCAGCATTCGCCCGAAAATGGCGTACGGCAGCTTTTGCGTCCTGCATGGCCCGGTAAAAAGCCCGGAAAAATTTATTTTCGTCTAATTCGGCATTCCAGCAGAGTAAATTTGATGTGATGCTCAGCCGGTAGCTGATGGAAACCACCACATAGCCCCGCAGCGCCATTTGGTGGCAATAGGGCGCCATGTCGCGCTTGTTTCCTCCGGCCCAGGCGCCGCCGTGAATCACCACCAGCAAGGGGCGCTCCATTTCTGCATCGCCGCAAGGTTCATAAACATCGCAGAGCAAATCCTGAAAATTGTTGTAAGGCGGCAACGCGCCAAACTGGCAAAAGAAGTTCTGCGAACTCCAATTGAGGCGCCCCTGACCGTATACGATATTTTCGGTGGTATCCACACAATCAAAGACTGGCTCGACGTAGCGGCCACTCCCGCAAAGGTTTTGTGCGGAGAGATTCAGGGTCAGCAAAAAACAGGCAAGGGTAAGGGTAAATAAGTTGGGCATAAGGATCGTTTTTAAGTGCATGTTGGAAATCCCCCAACATACGCTGCGTGAATGAGCAAAATTAGCCCAAAACTTCAGACTTCCCGCTCCTCCTGTCAACTTTAGATGAGGTAATCACATCCAACAAGCTCTAAAACAACTTTTCCAGTTTCATCGAACTGAAAAGATGAGGGTCTGCCAGCAGTTTTTTCAACTGGGCATCGGTAGGATTAACTAAATAATTATTGCTTTCCCCGTCTTTCTTAAACGGTGTGATGGCATTGTAGCGGTCTAAATTGTTTTTTAAATCCGCATTTTCCCCAATCTCGCCGTGTTTAACCAGCAATTCGGTATCGGAAATGCGTTTTATGTAGATCAAAGCCCACCTGGATTCATCGTTTTTCAGCGAAAACCAAATCTCATCTTTTTCTCCTTTAGCTACCAAAATTCGCTCCATCGCCGTCAAACTGTCTGTCGCAGTTTTGGAATAGGGGGAAGTTGTTGAGGATTTACTTTTCGTTTTTTCAAAAAGAATTTGTTTGCCCGCAGCCAGATCGAAGTAAAAGAGCATTTCTTTTGATTCTGGAAATAACAGATAATCGCCTGCTGCTTCAAAAGTGACCAGATGCCCGCCACGCTCCTGTTCCGAGGCGTCGTATTGATCCTCTTTTAAAGTATAATATGCCTGCGATGCTGACACAAAATAGTCTAAAACCACTCCCGCTTGCTTGTCATCAGCCAGGAGTTTTTCAAATTTCGGTAAATCTTCCCGACGAAATCCCGTTATTGCGGTAGCCAACAGTTTGCTGTCACCAAGTCGTTCCAACCGCAATAAATCAAGGAATATTTCATCCGATTTTTCAGCGCCATCCAATGGGGTTGCCTCGTACAAACCGGATAAATAAACAGGAATCGTTTTTAAACTACTTGCCTTTTGAGGCACAGGCTGCTCGAACAGGATCGAAGAACAGGAAACCGACAGCGTCGCAAGCACAACAAGCTGCGTTGCATACATCCAAAATTTGGAATGGCTTTTCATGTCAAGTATGGTTTTTGTTTTTAAAAAATAGCGTAACATTACTTGGCTCAGTTAGTAAGGGCGTCACTCTAAGTGCAATGTCGTCAACTTAGCGAAAAATAACCACGAAGTGGTTCAAGGTGAATAGCCCCCGATGCAATCGGGGGTAGTCGCATCAACGAATTGTAACGGGCAACCCCGAATGGGGTTGAATGTTAATACGTCACGCCCTAATATTCAACCCCATTCGGGGTTTCCCGTTACTCACCTCTTCCACTTTCCCCCCGATTGCATCGGGGGCTATTCACCTTTGACCCTTGCAGGGTCTTTCATATCCTTAAGCTAACGACAATACCCGCTAGGTTACGCCCTCACTTGCCCAACTATAAAGACAGACATTATTCAGCAAGTACCACGCGCCTGCTCATCTGGGCATACCCCTCCATCTGAATATGAAGGTAATATATACCAGCCGGTAAGTTTGATAAATCTACCCGTTCAGTTGAAATGCCGGAGAAGTTGACTTTTTTCACAAAGCGGTTTTTGCCCAGGGCATCGGCCACCAGGACTTCCGCCTCGCCTTCCATCGCTTGTGCGAAGCTCAGGTTGATTTCACCGCTTGTTGGATTTGGGAAAATAGTCAGTTCTGGTTCGGATGCTTCCACAACAGGGAATGCAGGTAAATCGGCAAGCCCCTGCGCCGCAGGAATCACACTGATCTGGTCGAAGGTTGCTGTTGTTGTTGAATTTTCGGAACCGCTTTCTACGAAAATGCCGACGTTGGTTGTGTTATACGTTCCCATATTTGCCTGTATGATGAATTGCCAGCTTTGGCCATCAGTCGAGGTGTATCCAACAAAATTATGTCCGTTTCGAACTAAACGCAGCCAAGTATGCCCCGGTCGCAGAAAGTCCATGCCAACGGATGAATTATTTGCGGGCGCCCGAACTTCGCGGCGTACGTAATTGTTCAATTTCGTTTTGAGCGTCACTCTTTTCGAACCCGGCAAGGTATCGTTGTCCCTAAAACTAATGCCAGCCCAGCCATCGCCCTCGGTACTTTGTACCCGGGCAATGATTTCACCATTACCGGTAAATTTCCTAAAAACATAGTGCAATTTGTCGGCAGTTGGCATCGAGACCCCGGAAGAAGAGATGGTCAAATTGGAAATTACACTACCTTGAACGCAGCCATCAGCCGCTGCAACATCGCTGTTTTGCCAGGGAGATTCGAGCTGGCCTTCATCTACCAAGCCATCACAATCATTGTCTATGCCATCGCAAATTTCCGGTGCACCGGGATAAACGGTTGGATCTTCAGGATCGCAATCGTTCAGGAACTGATCCAGATTGACCCGGATGAATTTCGGGCGGTAGGTGTCGGCATTCTTCCTTGTGCTACTGTCGCATTGTCTGGGGCAGCCGGTTCCCGGCTTGTTGGTGTCGTTTACATTATAAGAAACCAATAGTTCGTTTCCGTATACCGCATGAGCTTGAGCATTGTAGGTTGATAAATAGATGCCATTATAGGTATTTTCTATGGTATAAAGCACGCTTGAAAGCGTAAAAGGGCCCATAGGCGTATCCGCTTCATACAACTTGATGTCACGGCCTGCCCCGCAAATCAAATATCCGTTGTCCTGGCTGAGCAGGCACATTTTGTTGTTGTATGGAAAAACCGAAAAAGAGGGAGATCCGATGGAAGGGGTTACCAAATGATTGTTCAGATCCGGAGAAACTCCCCAGAGAACTCCATTCCAATAGGTCCAGGGGGACTGGAATAAATCATTATTGCTCAATGCACAACGCGATACGTAATACCGATTGGCCCCGTAGGCCGGGTAAGGTTTATTGCCATAAACATAAAGCCAGCCGCCAGCACTGTCTAAGTGAATCGCTTTCCCAAATTCAATTTGATTCGGGTTCGGTATTTCAATGGTATTCAACAACTGCAATCCCGGATAACTCAAGACGGCGCACCTCGAACCGACAAAGCCGTTTGTATCTCTTTCCAATAAAAAGATATACACTTTGTTTTGGTAATAAAACCCCTTACCCGGCCAGTAGTAATGCGATGGATCCGCAGGTGTAAAAGTCAGATGATAGGAAAAATGAGTCGTATCTGATGCGCTTTGAACCACTAAGGTGCAGGTGACGCTTTGGGCATGAAGTGTGTTTTGTAATGCACATAGGAATGCCAGTGCAAGGAGGATTGCATTTCTCATGATTATCCGTTTTAGATTTGAAGAATTTACCGTACAAAGCTACGTCCGCGACCTACCCTTCCGAAATCCCTTTAATAGCGAATTTTAACTGCCCTTTAACAGGCATACTTACACCCGACAAACATGGAACAAGCTCCATGTAAATGGTTAACTTTATGAAATGCGCCTGGAAAACCTCCCTTTTTATGAGTAGAGATTAACTGAGTATTTTGGCCATCCACAATATTGTTGTAGCTTTCGCACACCTTCAGGACCAGGTAACTTATTTCCGATAAGTTCCTCAACAACATCGTGTTCGCAGAACAAAACCCAGCACACATGCAATTTCCATCTTTAACCGCTCTTTTTCAGCACATTAAAACAGCCTGGTTAAGGTTTCCTGCAGCTTCCGTGCTGGCGATTGCCTGCATGATTGCCAGCATTGTATTTGTCGAACGCAATGAGGGCGGACAGGCAGAAGCCTGGTTAATGCGCATCATTATGGCGACTGCGCTGGGCGTTCCCCTGCTGCTCAGCACTTCCATTGCCTCGGAGTCATATGGTTGGTCGCTGCAAAAAACCTGGGCGCTCCGGGGCCTTGCCCTGCTGGCACTATTGGGATATTTCACTACCCTTAAAGTGGCGCCAGACTATGAAGCTCCCGTAGACGGGTTTCGCTTTTTTGCGCTGGCGTTGGCCGTACACTGCGGTGTAGCCGTATCCGCTTACCTCAATCGCAAAGGGGATTCTGTGTTGAGCTTCTGGAAATTCAATAAACTCCTGCTGGCCGAATGGATCGTTGCGGCTTTTTATGGGCTTGTGCTGTATGTGGGCATCAGTTTGGCCATTCTGGGGGTTGACCAATTGTTCAACTTAGACCTATCCTGGCGGATTTACCTGCACTTGTTTACTGTAATTGCTGCGGGCTTTCATCCGCTTTATTTTCTGAGTCAGGTACCAAAAGACTACGCGCTTTCGGAGGATGACCCGAGCTATAATGCTGCAATCCGCAATTTGGTCAA
The DNA here is from genome assembly GCA_046153985.1 of Saprospiraceae bacterium. Taxonomy (GTDB): domain Bacteria; phylum Bacteroidota; class Bacteroidia; order Chitinophagales; family Saprospiraceae; genus JABWAJ01. The sequence goes on along the minus strand of JBJXFD010000195.1, from coordinate 3,424 downwards.
ATACATCCTGATTCCCCTGACTTTACTTTATCTGCTTATCCTCTATGCGTATATTTTGAAAATCGGCATCGAATGGGCCTGGCCCAAAGGCTATGTTTCTTCGCTGAGCCTGGGTTTTTCGCTGGTCGGCATCCTTACCTATTTGCTAAATTACCGATTGGTGGAAACCGATGATTCCACTTTTTTGGCCTGGTTCCGGCGTTGGTTTTTCTATTTACTCAGCCCGGTAGTCCCCGTTCTGCTCCTTGCCGTCTGGCGCCGGCTGAGCGATTACGGCATCACCGAACCCCGCTATTTTGTGGCAACACTGGGCGTCTGGTTGTTTCTGATCTGCCTTTATTTTATTATTTCTAAAAAAGATGACATTCGGTTTATTCCGCTAAGCCTGGGGATAATTGCCTTCCTCAGTGTCGTTGGGCCATGGAGTGCTACCACCGTTTCGAGCCGAAGCCAGTTTGGACAATTAGAAACTTTGCTGAACAAAAGTGGGGCGCTTGTCAACGGCAAAGCACAGCCCGGAAAAGGAACGGTGAACGACGATGAACGGCAACGACTCTATTCCATCATCAATTATTTGTCGGAACGCGATGCGATTAAGCCGGCGCAGGCCTGGTTTGGTTCGGAACTGGATTCTGTGTTTCAAAAAAAGACCTTGCGTTACGATGTGTCAAGGATCTTGATTGAACATTTAAAACTGGAAGCGACCGTCTCCAATCAAAAATCCGGTTCTTTTTCATTCGGGCGACTTACTGGCAGCCTGCCTACAGAAGGGTTTAAAAGACTATTTAAAATTGAACTTTCTTTGGATGCCAAACAGGATTTCAAGGCGGACAGCATTCAATTCTCCCTGACGAAGGACGCTTCGATCGTGCTGGCTTCCGGAAAGACGAGGGCTACATTTGACCTGAAGCCTTATCTTCAGAAACTGCTGGCCAAGAACGCCGACGAGTTCTACTACGCCACCATAGAAGACCCGGCCGACGCCGCGGTCAGCTTAAAAAGTGAGCGCTTTGAAATATTGCTCATTCCTGAGGTTATTGACTACGAAATCACCCATCAACAGGCCCGGGTGAACAATATCCGTGGAACATTACTTATAAAACCACGTAAATGATTTTTTCGCTCAATCTGTTCTATACATGAATTTTTTTCAAAAAAAGGAGTACCTGTTTGGCTTTCTGTTCGCTACAGCCTGTCTACTAACCATTGGAAGTTGTGGGAATCCGCCGTTCTACCAGGGCGAAATTTTGTACAACAACTTTTGCGTCAATTGCCACATGGAAGGGGGCGAAGGACTGCGGGGGGTGATTCCGCCAATTGCTGGCGCTGATTACATAAAAAACAACCCAATCGGCATTGCCTGCATCATCCGGAAAGGCATGGAAGGCGAAGTTTTGGTGAACGATACGACCTATAATCAGCCCATGGCAGCAATTCCTCAGCTGAATGATGTAGAAATAACCAATATCATCAATTACATTTGCCAAGCCTGGGGGAATGACTACGGTACGGTAAAGCTGGAGGAAGTGAAACAAGCTTTAACACTTTGCCAGTAAAGGAATAAAAAGCTATACCCTAAAAAATCTGTCATGCATTTTGCCAAGCGGCGAAAGCAGCGAAACAGCGACTAAATTGTATCTATTTTTGAACGAACCCGATAAATTGGATCAATCCACTATGAGATCAGTATTTACGGCAATACTTCTGTGCTTTGCGGCTGCGGCCTGGGCACAACCGGTTAACGACAACTGTAGCGGCCTCATTGACCTGGGCGTAGCTCCCGCTTGTCCTGAGGGTGTATTTTTCACCAATATAGGCGCTACTGCCTCCAATATTGGTTCAGATAACATCCCGTCCTGCTTTAATGGCGGTGGTGCACAGCGCGACGTCTGGTTTGCGTTCACCGCAAGCGACACCTTATTTGATTACACCATTACGGTTACTGGACTCACCGACGGCAGTTCACCGGGTATGATTAATCCGCAGATTGCGCTTTACAGGGGCGATTGCGAAACGGATGGTCTTGCAGAACTGCTCTGCGTATCTGCTGAAAACGGCGAAAGCATCGTTCAGTTAGACGCCCTGGGGCTGACGCCAAACGTCGTTTATTTCCTTCGGATCAACGATTATTCAGCAACAGCAGCACCCAATGCCGGCACTTTTCAACTCTGTGTCGGGCCTTTGGAGCCAGTCAATACCATTGACGAAGGTGGTTCTATACAATGCTTCGGCGAGTTGTACGATACCGGCGGCCCGGATGATGATTACATGAATGGCGAAGACCATACTTTCACCATTTGCCCTTCTCAGCCGCATGGTTGCATCAATTTCATGTTGCAGTACTATAACATTGACCCTGCGGATCAACTGATTTTTTACGATAGCGATCAGGCCGACCCGAGCGCCATTATTGCCCAGATCAGTGGTTTTTCTGATGGCGGCGGTGGCGGAGTCTGTTATTCCGTTCAGGCTTCCAGCGGATGCCTTACGGTTCAGTTTATATCCGACGGTTTCACGACTTTTGAAGGTTTTGCCGGTACCTGGCAATGTACGGCTGCTGCCTGCGAGGAGCCTGTCAGCATTACGGTGACTCCCGACATCTCGAATGACGATATCATAGACTTCATTTCCACCCCTCAAACGGTGGCTACCATTACCAACATTGATTGTCCCCAGCGTGCTTTTGGCTTGTTTGAAGGCGGCGATGACACGGACCTCGGACTTGGGCGTGGGTTGTTGCTCACAACCGGCGATGTGAACTGGGCGCCAGGACCGAATAATAATGGCGGCGGCGCCAATCCGAATGCTGACAACGGCGCCGCCGGCGATGCAGATCTGGATTCCTTATCTTTAGCTTTTGGCGGCTCTCCGTCGCTGGATGCCTGTATTCTGGAATTGGATGTTTTTGTCGCTTCGAACGAGTTGACTTTTGAATACGTTTTTGGCTCGGAAGAATATCCTGAGTTTATTAATCAGCAATTTAACGACATTTTTGCCTTTTTGATTTCCGGTCCCGGCATCGTCGGTGACCCGAGTATCAACAACCAGTTGAACATCGCGGTTTTACCCGATGGCAACAATACGCCGGTGCAAATCAACAGCGTCAACTCTACGATAAACTGGCAATACTACCGCAACAATGTGGGCGGGCTCAGCACCCAATACGACGGCCTTACTTCCGATTTGCTCGGCGTTAAAAAAAGCCTGACTGCTCGTGCGCAGGTCACGCCCTGCAACACCTATCACCTCAAACTTGCAATTGCGGACCGGTTTGACCGGGTTTGGGACTCCGGGGTATTTATTTCGGATTTGCGCGGCGGAGCGCCCGAAGTGGCGGTGCAGTTCAACTCCGGTATTGATTACCTCATTGAAGATTGTACCAATGCACCGGATAATGTGGTAATCCGCCTGAACAGTGCGCTGG
>JBJXFD010000265.1:0-9583 GCA_046153985.1 Saprospiraceae bacterium | reverse complement strand
AGAGGTATTTCAAAATCCGATATTGTCATTGGATTCCAACATCCGTCATTGCGGGTTTCTGCTGTGGCCAATCTCTGAACAAATAAGGCTCCAAGACATGGACAATTTTACTTTATTGCCTATCATTACCCCGTGATTCAGAAAAATAGCATACGCTTCAGTTTCTTTTTAGCCTTGTTGGCGATGTTTTCCATCGCCTTACAGCAAGGCTATGCGGCTATTTCACAACTCCAGGGTGCAGAACATAGGGAGCAAGACGGGATTTATTTAACCGTCAACACCCCCGATTTTATCTCAGCCGGCGAGCAGAAAAACGGATTTAGCCTGCAAAAAACCGTTGGCAAACCTTCGTTTCAAACCAGACTTTCCTCCTGGTTGGGCAATCCGGCCCAATACCGCAACGGAGATGTCGCAGCGGTTCGTTATTTTTTAGCTTCAACAAACCGTGTGGTCAGCCTTGAGCCGCCGGATCTTGTCTTTCCTTTTCACAATTTTTGGTGATTCCATTTTGGTTTTCTATTTGATTTCCAAACAATTATTTCAATCAACCGGGTTGCTTGGGAGGCTTTGTATGCACTCCAGAGTTACCTTTATCATCATCAGCAAACAATGGAATTTTCATCCACGTTTATCGGAATCGTATGCATCATACTTTTCTTCGTCCCCATCTATTTATTGAGCCGTTCAGGCGCAGGAAAACGGAAACAGCGGTTGAGCGCGCTTTTGGCGCTCAGTGAAAAAAACGGACTCCGTTTATCAGCCAAAGAAGCATGGAACGATTGTGCCATCGGAATAGATGACGCCTCAAAGCAATTGGTTTATGTAAAAAGCGCAGAAGAAGACCACCGGGAAGTCTTGATTGACCTGAAAGATGTTGCGCGTTGCAACGTCAACAACATTTCCAGAGAAGTGAAAACGAGCGCTGGACACCAACGCGTAATTGAACAAGTAGAATTGCAGTTTTTTCATAAAAAAGGGGAAATGGCGCCGGTTTCGGTTCAATTTTATGACGGGAAAAAGCAAATGCAGTTGAGTGATGAATTGCAATTGGCGGAAAAATGGGCGGCATTGGTCAAAAAAGCGCTTGGTTAAGCTCAAACGGCTGAAGGTTTTTTAGGTGTCATCTGCTGAGGCACGAAGCAGGTGACATCTCAAAAAACCGATTCCCGAATCGCGAAAACTGAGACGACACCTGCCGCTTTAAGGCGGCGAGATATCGCCTCAATTTTCGCTAAGTTGATCCATTAATTGAACTACAATAGCTTCCGGCGAGTGGTTCAAATCCACAATCACTGCATTTTCCGGTCGCTCCAACGCCTCAAACTGCGATTTCAAAAGCCCAGGCGGCATAAAATGCGCTTTTCTTTGCGCTAAGCGTTGATGGATCAGTTCGAAATCGCCATCGAGAAATACCCAGGCTATCCGGGATTCGATGCCGTTTTCCAAAAGCAGGCGGTAGGCTACTTTTAAAGCAGAACAGGCAAAAATTCCCCCGCTTTGCTGCGCGGCGACTTTTGCTGCCTGGTTGAGGGCATGTAGCCAACCCTGCCGGTCGTTGTCGTCAAGCGGCTTGCCGGACTGCATTTTTTCAATGTTTTCAACCGGATGGAAGTCATCGCCATCAAAAAATGGCAACCCGCTGCGTTCGCTCAGCAATTTTCCGATGGTCGTTTTACCCGAACCGGAAACGCCCATGACGAAAATGATCCCCTCCAGGTCTTGCTTCGATTGTATGGACATGCCTTCTTGTTTGGTGTGGAAGGCAAATTTGCAAAATCTCCGTTATTCCGCCACAATAATCTTTCCGGATGACGCTTTACCCTGCTCATCTGTAATCCTGAAAAAATACAAACCGCCGACTAAGCCTGCCCGCTGGAACAAAAACTCCTGCCCGGCAAAACTTTCGGTTCTAACCTTCCGCCCGGCAGCATCGAACAACTCAAAGCGCTTTATACCCGAAATATAGCGGATGGCCTCGAAAGTCGCAGTGGTATTCACTGGGTTGGCGTATGCGTTCCATAATCGTTCGGGTTGGTATGCGGGGTCTTCAATAATTACATACAACTCGCCGATGGTATGGAAAACTGTATTGGTGACAATGGGCGGATTAAAATCAAACACAATGTCCGCCGTATTTTGAATGACTGTGCCATTCGGCAAATCTGGTTTTTGGTCAATATCGAATGTAAAAAATCCCTGAGAACCCGTGAGATTGACATTGCTGTCGGGCAAAGCAATCGGAAAAAAGAGCACGTCTAACGTATCCAACCCGCGAATTTCCCAGGAATAAGGGTGCGAAGAAAAGCCTGGCCGGAAGGTGTTGATGTCTAAATGCGGCGACAGAATATCCGTCAGTAGCACCCGATAGGCGGTATCATTGCCGGTGTTTTGAAACTCAATCGTGTATTGGATCCGGCGGTTGGCTGGCAATAAATGTTCCTCGCCGACCCCTTTTGGAATGGCCGATTTTTGGTTTGGATCGTAGGAACCGGTCACCTCTCGGCAGTCGTAGTCGTAATTTTCCAGTCCTTCGTCTAACCAGTATGCAGTAATCAGGCCTGGGGAGAGCCCGCCACAATTTTCCAGGGCGATGGCGGTCAGGGTTCCATTGCTGAACCGGGTCGCCTCCATCCGGTAAGTGGATCCGTTGGCAGGCAGGTCCACCGTTCTTTCTTCGTGAGGATCCAAGGTGAAGTCGTCCATCATCAAAATGACTTCGTCTTCAATGATAACGTACTCATGCAGGCTCTGGGTAGGTGCATTCCCGATGTTTTTCAAGATAAACCGCACCGTCTCATCGTCAATACACTGCGAATAAAGGCGGATTTCCGAAAATGTTTCCGGTTCGGGTGGGCATGAATTACTTGCAAATGCAAACGCCTCCACGCACAGCGTTTGTCCGAACAGAAAAGTATCGCACTGGGTGCGTACGGTCAAATCAATGATGGCTGTTTCAAAAAGGTTCAGGTTTTCGATTATAAAAAACAAGGTGTCGCCGTTCTGGGCTGAAATGGGCAGGCTGGAGTCCTCCACATCGAGCACAGTTAATGGCAAAACGACGGCCACTTCAAGGTTTTCGGCAACTACGGCGCCAACGTTTCTGATTTCCACCTGCATGTCCGACGTAGTAAGACAACTCCGGAAGGACGATGGAAGTCCCAACTCAACTGCTAAATCCGGACAATCCGTGAGCGGCTGGAGCAAAAAAGTAGCGAGAATGGTATCGGTAAGGTTGGCAGGCGTCACCCAGATCGTATCCTGGCAAAGCCCCCAAACTTCGGTTGGAAATTGTGGGAGAGAAAGGAAAAATGGGCCGGCTTCAAAATTGCCGAATTCGACAACGCCAGCTTCGTTAGCGGGTCTTGTTGCCATGTATTCACCTCCATTATAGCGGACTTGTATCCCGGAGGCAGGGATACTCTCCATATCGGGCTGGCAGTCACCATCCAGTTCCATCAAAACGGTTACAATAATCGGGTGCCCATTGCATTCTGCTTCCACTTCGGCGGGGTTATCGCAGCCGGGGGCGTTGTAATCTATATCAATATTTTCTGGTTGCTGGGAAATGTAATTACATATTGTAGTGACGGCACAGTGGCTTAACAAGGGGTTGTACCATAAAGAAACATCTCCACCGACCGTTAAAATGCCTAATCCGGCAAGGCTCACCAAATCAGCATTGTTCTCCAGACGCAGGTCTCCTCCTATATAAGACAGGCTGGCAAGTCCTGAAAGGTCAATTAAGTCAGAACTGTAATCAGCACCATTGGCGCCCCCAATTAAAAAACTGCCCGCTATGGTGGTCAGGCTTTCTAAACCTTCAAAGCTTCCAAGAGACCGATATATTCTAAAACTACCCCCTATGGTGACGAGGCTATTTAATCCGGATAAATCAGGTATGAATGAAATTGGGGCTATGAATAAATCTCCTCCGATAAATTCGAGATTATTCAATCCTTTCAGGCTTTGAAGCCCGATCGTATTTTTGATCTGCAAGTTGCCGCCAATCGAAACAAGATTTTCCAGGCCAGCCAGGCTGTCGAACTGTACTGTCCCGGTTATGTCAAGACTGCCATTAATGGCAGTGATCTGACTAAGGCCGTTCAGATTATTAATGGAAGACCCCTGGATAACGACATCTCCTTCTACTACAAAACATCCCGGATAATTTGCGGCAAAATTGTCAATATGAGCTTGCGTTGAAAATCCTATCCCTCCAGGAAAACACGACTGTGCTTTCAGGTAAATTCCGAAAAACAAAATGGCGGAGACTACAAGTATTTGTTTTTTCATAGCATTGGTGGTTTAAAGGCTGTGGAATGGGGTTGGAATATTAATTTGCAACAATAATCTTACCGGAAGCTGTTCTTCCCTTTTCATCCGTGATTTTGAAGAAGTACAAGCCTCCCAGCAAGGTCTGCCGTTGAAACAGAAACTCTTGGCCATCGAAGCGCTCGTTCCTCACCTTCCGTCCCGCCGCATCAAACAACTCAAAGCGCTTTTCGCCGGCAATGATACCAATGGCCTGAAAAGTCGCAGCTGCCTTTACCGGATTAGCAAAAACCTTCCACTTCGGTTTGGCGCCACGTTCCGGTTCGTCAATGTTTACCACCAACTCGCCGATGGTGTGAAAAGTCGTATTGGTCACAATGGGCGGATTAAAATCAAACACAATCGAAGCGGTATTTTCAATGACCGTACCATCCGGCAAATCTGGCCTTTGGTCAATATCAAACGTAAAAAAGCCCTGGGAACCCGCGACATTGACATTGCTGTCGGGCAACGCAATGGGAAAAAAGAGCACGTTTAAAGTATCCAAACCGCGGATTTCCCAGGAATAAGGGTGCGAAGAAAAGCCGGGCCGGAAGGTGTTGACATCCAGGTGCGGCGACAGAATATCCGTGAGCAGGACACGGAAAGCGGTGTCCGTGCCGGTATTTTGAAACTCAATCGTGTATTGGAATGGGCGGTTGGCAGCGGTCAGGTGTGATTCGCCGATGCCTTTGGGGATGACGGTTTTTTGGTTAGGGTCGTAGGCTAAAATTACCTGACGGCAGTCATAGTCGTAGTTGTTAAGTCCTGGGTCTATCCAGTGAGCGGTTATTAATCCTGGCGTCAATCCGCCACAGTTTTCAAGGGCAATGGCAGTCTGGACGCCATTGTCAAAACGGGTAGCTTCCATACGGTATGTAGCGCCATTGGCAGGAACATTAATTATGGTTGTTTCCTGTGGATCAAGGTCAAATTCCTCGCTAAAAAGAATGACTTCGTCTTCGATGATCACATATTCGTGCAAGCCCTGTGTGGGGGCATTTCCAATGTTTTTGATTGTAAAACGCACCGTTTCATCATCAATGCACTCGGAATAAAGCCAAATTTCTGAAAACGTTTCCGGTGTGACCGGACATTCATTTTCCGCATTGGCGAAAGCCTCTATGCATAGCGTTTGCCCCTGCAAAAAAGTATCGCATTGGGTGCGCAGGGTCAGATTGAGATTTGCCGCTTCAAAGGGCATCAGGGCTCCAGCCTGAAAAAACAAGGTGTCGCCATTTTGGAAGGTCACAGGCAAAGATGAAGAGATGACATCCAATATGGCCAAGGGCAACACCACGGCTATTGCTGTGTTTTCAGCGGGTACGGTGCCGGCATTTCGAACTTCGACTTGCATATCCGTCTCAACTAAACATCCTCTGAATGCCGGTGGCAAGCCTATTTCTACAGATAAATCAGGACATGAGGTCAAAGGTTGGAGTAAAAAAGTGGCAAAGATGGTGTCCTGAAAATCAGCCGGATCTATCCAAAAAGTATCCTGGCATACCCCCCAGTAATTGGTTGGGAATTGGGTCAGGGACAATGAAAAAGTACCCGCGTCTAAATAGCCGAATAGCGCATCGCTACCCACTTGTGTCGGACGGGTTGCCATTTGAGTATTGCTGTTCAATCGAACCTGAATGCCGAAGGCGGGACCATCGTTTAGGAGATCTGCAACACAGTCGCCGTTTGCATCCATCAAGACTTTAACCAAAACAGGAACCCCGTTACAAGCGAATTCTACTTCCGCAATTGTATTGCAAGAGGGCGCATTATTCTCTATGATTACATTGTCTGCCTGAGTCAGCAATTGATGGCAAACAGTGAAAACAGCACAATCGCTTAGCAAAGGATTTCCTTTTATCCAAACAAGATCTTCGACAACTGCATGGTTTAGCCCTTCAAGACTTGTTAAGGCTGGGTTGTTTTCAATGAGTAAAAATGTACCAATTTCATAAAGAGCGGATAATGGCAGTAGATTCGATAGGTGTGTATTATTTCTGATGAGCAAATAGCCCGAAATAGCAGATAGTTGCTCCAGTCCCGCCAGGCTTGCTAAAGCGCTATTATCTTCTAAAAAAAAATTACCTCCGATGGCATTAAGATTCCCGAGAGCGGACAAACTGGTTATCGCGTTTTTGTAAATATCAAGGTCTCCTCCGATATAGGAAATATTTTGTAATCCTGAAAAATCAGCTAATGCATCGTTGTCGCGAATGAATATTCGCCCGCCTGTAGAAGATAAATTTTCAAGCCCCTGAAGGTTCGTTAACGCATCGTTGTTGTGTATGGTCAATGATCCTCCAAGCAGTGTAAGGTTGCTTAGACCTTCCAAACTCGAAAGCTGCTCATTGTCTTTGATGTTAATGCTTCCCTGAAAAGCAGTGAAATTATTCAGTCCGTTCAGGTTTTCAAGTTCGTTGTTATTGAGAATAAAAATATCCCCGTTGACAGAATTAAGACTCGACAATCCAGCTAAATCAACGAGGGAAGTGCCACCAACAGCAACATCAACACTGCCAATCAAAAAGTTTCCCCCGATGTCCGTGAGGTTTTCTAATCCTGCCAGACTGGTAATTGAGGGACCAGAAATAGTTAAATAGCCGCCAATAGAACTAATTGAACTTAGCCCATTTAAATTAATAATAGAATTACCGAAAATTGCCACATTGCCTTCGATCTCTATACATCCCGGGTAGTTTATGGCGAAATTGTCAAGTTGAGACTGGGTAGAAAAAACTATCCCTTCCGGCAAGCACGACTGCCCCCGTGAAGCCCAACAAGCAATCACAACAACCAAAGCAGTAAGTATACCTCTTTTCATAAGATCTGATTTTTACAGGAATTCATGTTCCAAAGATGCGCATAAGCGGCAGTGGAAAAAAGGACAGTTTTTGCCTATTGTCAAATTTATATAAAGTTATTTAGCTTTATCTCATTGTTTTTCAATAAATTAAAATTATTTTTGTTCGAAATATTGCCTTCGATGAAAAACAGCGTACTCATAAAAACCTGGCAAGCCCTCCCCGACGCCCAACGCCGCCTCATCGCCAAAGCCGTACGTTCGCCTTTGTTCAACCAACGAGAAGAAGTGGCGCGGTTGCTGGATTTTATAGAAAAGCACGCATCAGAAAGCCCGGCAAAAACCGGACGCAGAAAGGCGGATGGTTTTACCAAAGAAGCTGCCTTTCAGTATGTATTTGAAGGAAGCAGTAAAAAAAACGGGACCTACGACGACGGCAAAATGCGCCACCTCATGGCCTACCTGCTCGAAGTAATCCGCAATTGTTTGGCCTGGCAGGAATGGAGCAGTGAGCCGTCAAATGTGAACCTGCACCTGTGTTATGCCCTGAAAAAACTGGGCGCAAACGAATTTTGGGAAAAGGAATTGGAGCGCTCAAAAGCAACGCTCGATCAATCCGCCTTTCGCAATGATGGCTACTATTTCCATCAGTTCGCATTAGAACAGGAAGTATGGGAACTCGGCAGACAAAAACACCGCAGCGGGGTGGACAATGTGGAAGCGATGAACCAGGCATTTGGCGTTTTTGTGGCGGTCAATTCTTTCCGGCAAGGTTGTTCCCTGCTGGCACAAAAGTCCATGTCGAATGTTTCGGCCATTATTCCCTACCTGCCGGAAACCCTCCGTTTGGTGGAGCAAGGCGTTTTTCGGGACAACGCCGCGGTTGAAACCTGGCACGCCAGTTATGTTGCCCTTGCAGAACCGGAAAATGAAGCGCATTTTATGCGGTTAAAAGCACTCCTTGCTAAAAATGGTGGAGTATTTCCAAACCCCGATCTGCGCGACCTGTATATTCTGGCGCTGAATGTTTGCATCCGCCGGATCAACGCTGCGGATAAAAAATACATGCGGGAGGCTTTTGATTTGTACCGGGGCGGCTTAGAGCGGCGGGTATTTCTCGAAAACGGGTACCTCTCTAAAACCACCTACCGAAACGTCATGAACATCGCAGTCGGGGTAGGAGAGTGGGACTGGGCCTTCAGCTACCTCCAGGAATTTCAATCTTTTCTGTCGCCAAAAGACCGGGAAAACATTTACCGCTACAACTTAGCCACTTATTATTTCCGAAAGCAGGAATACGATGCGGCCCTGGAACTCCTGCGGCACGTGGAATTGCGCGAAATGCTCGAAAATTTCGACGCCCGCCGCATGATGGTGCGCATGTACTACGAACAGGGCGAGCTTCAGGCCCTCGAATCGCTGTTGGACAGCTTCGACATCTACCTGCGCCGCCATCGCGAAGGGGGCTACCACCGGGAAATGTACCGCAATTTTGTGCGGTTTATGAAAAAAATGATTGTTCCGGCTAAGCGGAGCGCCACAGAGCGGGGTAAACTCAAAAAGGAGATTACGCAAACGGAGTATCTGGCAGAACGCGAATGGCTGTTATCCTTGTATTGAATATAATTCTTAAAAGTCTCAAAGAATTGTGTAGGTTAGAGGAAAATTACGCGAACCCATTATGATCACCAGAATCTATGAAGATTACCGCCGGCTTTCGACCAATACTGCCCGGGAAATTATGCGGGTAGTCCTTGAAAAACCGGATGCTGTGCTTTGCTTAGCAACCGGAGAGACCCCTTTGGGCGCTTATGCAGAGTTTGTCCGGCAGGCGAAAATGCAAAGAATTGACATTTCGGGCATCCGGTTTGTCGCTTTAGACGAATGGGTGGGCATTCCGCCTTCCAACCCCGGCAGTTGCCACTATTTTTTGCACCGGCACTTGTTCCAGCCACTCCAGGTTGACCCCCGGCAAATTCATTTATTCGACGGGATGGCTACAGATTTGCAAGCCGTTTGCACCCGCATGGATGCGCATTTATCCGAATTGGGCGGCATAGATTTTTTATTGGTCGGCATCGGCGTCAACGGACATATTGGTTTTAATGAACCCGGGGTCTCCTTTGATCGCTCGGCGCACGTTGCCGAGCTGGCCCCGGTGACGAAGACGACCGCGCAGAAATATTTCCAGGGCGAAACTGCATTGGAAAAAGGCCTTACCTTAGGCATCCGGCAAATCATGGATGCCCGTACCGTCGTGCTGATGGCCAATGGCGCCCGCAAAACAGCCATTATTCAGGCGGCGATTGAACAGCCGGTTTCTGAATCAATTCCTGCCAGCGTATTGCAACAACATCCTAATTGCCTGTTTTTTTTAGATGCGGAAGCGGCGGCGCAATTGCAAGATTCGAGTAGGAAAGCGTAATAGGCAGCTGCCCTGTACCGCCGAACGCTGTTCGGCGGGGAACG